>JBBKWI010000105.1:0-23020 GCA_037968875.1 Candidatus Sericytochromatia bacterium
GTGATATAGATGCGCTGCAAAGATTTGCTTAAAGCGATATTTTCTGGGCCCACGACCGGGTATTGCCCGTCACGTAAGGTGACTTGAGCTACTGGGTTTTGAATGTTGGCGCCATTAAAGACCAGCAATTGATCATTTGCGGAGTCTAGCAAATAGACCCGGCCATTTTTATAAACAACTACATCTTGAAGCTCAACACGCGAATTGGGAGCGGATTGAAAAAATTCAGCGAGGGTGAAATTATCAGCCTGAGTTTGATTAAAAGCCAATAGGGTTCCATTGGATTTGTCGACGACGAATAAACGATTGCCATCAGGTGAAACCGCTATTTGATCAGGACTTGGGCGGCTGGCCGAATTATTATTAAAGGGGATACGAATCGAGCGAAGCAGGTTGGGCAAGCGACTGGGGCTTGTGGTGTCCAGAATCGCAATCGAAGAGGCATCTCCGACGGTGACATAAGCCCGGTTGCCGATATTATTAAAAGCCACGCCCTGGGGCTGGGTGCCCTGAACATTGATGCGGCCCCGACTAATAAATTGAGAGCCTGTTACCCGCTCAAAAACAGAAATAGAGCCATCGTTGATATTGCTGACAAGAATGCGACGACTATCACTAGAGACGGCCAGATCATCTGGGCGGGCGCCTGTGTCGAGGCGTTCGTCTACGCGGTGATTTAGTAAATTAAATACATAGAGCTCATTTGTGGTGGGGCTAACAATTACGGACACATTATTTGACGCTGAGCCTGACACTTGATTATCGCAGGCACTGAGAGCAAATAATGCAAGGGTACCCGCAGTAATAGCGCGAACAATGGTTTGAGAGCGATTCTGCTTTTTCATCTTTAAACCAACCTGTGTGATCTTCGCTTTTTGATGATCAATATAACATGTTTTACTGGATACGTGAGCGACAAATTGGTGCCGTCCAGCTAAAGGGCTTGTGATATAAGTGTTTGATAAGCCTGATTAGCCGCTGACTTGACTTGTGGATCTTCAGAGCTCAGCAAAAGTTTAAGCTCAGTCTGGGTGGCTTTGATAGGGTGTTTTTGCAAGTACTGTAAAAGTGTTAAACAAACGTTTTTGTCCGGGTCTTGTAGCAGTGCGCTGGTTTTCTCTATTGTAATCGATTGGCCTGACGAAAAAATGGCGTGAATTGCCTGTTTTCGTACGCTTGCACTTGAGTCTGAAAGGGCTTCGGTCAAAGCCAGTAAGACCTGTTTGTGCCCACTTTTTTTTTCGAGAGCTTCGGCTGCACGGGCACGCACCATTAAATCAGTATCCGTTTTTAAGAGTTGAACCAGGTGATTCTGAGCCTCTTCAGCATCCGTTTGCTCAAGTCCTTCAATGGCCGCGAGCCGAACCCAGGGGTCGCTATCTTGACCGCCCTTGATAAACAGTGGTAAATGGGAATCAACCAACCCATGTCCCAGGCTTTTGAGAACCGCTTCACGGATATCGCTTTCAGTATCTTGTAATAGGTGTTCAGCTATTTCAGTTTGTTTTTGATTTCCTAGAAGATGTAGACTCGATGCCAGGGCTTTACGTCGCCAGATCTGCTTGCTACTGACAAACTCAGCTAGAAACTTGAGGCATTGGCTCGGGTGGTGTTGTAGCAAGTTTTGTAAAGCTGCCTGCACCAAATCAGGGTTTTGCTCTTTGAGCAAATGCTTCAAGACATTGAGTTCAACTCTTTCTTGGTGCTGGTGCAAAGTCAGCATAGCGACCGTGCGAATCCAGGTGTCTGGCAGCTGTAAAGCAGATTGTAAGAGTGGGGTCGTTTGCTGGCTGGGGAGTTGGGTCAGCGCTTCGACAGCCCGTTGCGCATAAGCGATATGCTCAGGATCAAGCCAGGAAGCGAGAGATTCTAGACTGGATTTGAGATCGATTTGCTGGGCCTGAATCAGTGCCGTCTCTCTTAAGTGCGGCTGCTCTGTAAATAAGGCGACTTCTATCAATGCCGGGATAACCAATGGGTCGTGAAAGCGCTCAAAGACTTTTAGAATCTGGGTTTGATGCTCAGGCATCGTTTTAAAACTTTTAATCAAAAAGGGAATGGCCCGTTTATCAATCTGTCCTCCGAGTTGCTGCAGAGCGATTTTTTGGTCATTGCTATTGGTGCTATTGAGTTCCATCAGCAATGGCCAAACATTTTCTTCGGGCTCAATTTGTGAAAGGCTTTCAGCAGCACTAAAGCGCACCCATTGATCATCATCCAAAAGCAGATCTTGCAAAGCCGGGCTGGCCAAAAAAGCCTCCATATTGCCCAGGGCTTCTGCGGCAGTGGCGCGCACGATATAATAGGGGTCTTTTAAAGCTTGGATCAGCAATTCGACGGCTTTTTGATTTTTTTGGCTGCCCAGAACTTCTGCAGCGGTGGAGCGAACCAAATAATCGCTGTCTTGTAGGCCCTGAATCAATCCTTGATAAGTGGCTTCGGAGTCAAATTTTTCCAGGCTACTCAGGGCCTGCTGACGAACGTCGGCCTCCGGGTCCTGGGCGAGTTTTAATAGGGTCTGAAGTGCTGTGCTTGTCTGATGATTGGCCAATAATTCAGCTGCTTCACGGCGTAAATCAGGATCTGGGTGGGTCGTTAGAGTGATCGTCGCAAGCTGGCGCATTTCCTGGGCGATTTGGCCGTCAGGGGTATTCACATCTGTCGTCTCAGTAGGCCGATCTGCAGAATTCAGCAATTGTTGTAGTAATTGCGCGACGGTTTGTTGTTCGGGTATGTGTTCGGCGTCTGAAATATTCATTTAAGGAGCTGCCATACTGCGTTCAAAGTCGACCATTTCCATAATGCCATCAATTTCTTTGGCAGCATCCTGAAAAGAGGCTGGTGTGTTCTTGCCCTGGTTTCCTGAGAGAGAGTTAATGAAGCGTTGGTCATATAAGCGCTCTTTAAAATGATCGGGTAATTGGTTCCAGATATCAGGCAAAGCGTTTTGTGGATTGGTTTCTAATTTTGTGAAAAAATCAACAGAAGCACTCGATTGACGCTCTTCAGGGTTGTAGGCTTTGCTGACCGTTTCTCTTAATAAGCTCCAGCCATGGGTAAATGTCTCTGTACTGAATAAAGCGCTTGGTGATTTGATTGCTTGATCTTTGAAGCGGTGGGCGGCCTGATAGTCTTGTTGATCTTGATTTTCGCTTGTTTTTAAATCGTGTAAATAATGCGCTTGCCCAGAAATGCGTGCGGTAGCAATCAGCATAGAGGCATAGGCCGAGTCTTTAATTGCTTCTTTGGTTGACGTCGATTCGGAAGCAAATAAAACTTGGAGCTGCTGCGGTTTTGAGGCCTGGGCCATTTTGGCCTGAGCTTCTGCTGGCGAGTCTGAATTTTTGGCTGCTTTTAAGTTTGCGCTTAAGAGCCCTGTTAAAAGCGCTTCGCTTTTGTCTCTTTGGGGTAGGTTTCTGGCTGTTGCGACAGCCGCTTTGGTATTGGAGCTTGGAGACACATAATTTGCGATTTGCCCTGACCAATCGAGCACCTCTCGATGGCTCTCTAATATGGCGCTTGCTGTTGTACTTAAGAATTTGGGCTCTGCTGCAGGGTCTTTGATTCGCTCGAAAATTTGGTAAGTAAACTCTTTGATTTGCGCATCGGGTGGATTGGTGACATTGTTTTTTACGCTATAGGCGTGTTTAACCAGAGATTTGACTGTGGCGAGATCATAATGTGTTTTTTCGGCATTGCCGCTGACACGTTTTTCAGATTGGATACTGGCAAGTGCATTCATAAAGAAAAACTTTTCTGGTGAGGCTGCCATCAATTTAGCGGGCTCTAGGATAAAGGTTTTATAAGATTCAGCGAAGTCTTCCATGGGGTCGGTTGCTGCATAGGCTGAGACAAAATGTGAGCTGTGATCGTGTGTGCTGTGGTCTACATGATAAGCACCGGCATCAATTTTGCCATTTGAAGCGAGATTATTATAAACGTCTAGTAGCTCTTCAGACTGGTAAACTCCGCCAATATAACCATCAGCGGCTTCGTTTCTCACGCTTTCTTTCCAGTTGGAGAGCTTAGAAAACTCACTAATATAATAGGTTTCGTTAGATTGCCCCAATTGAAAATGGTGTCCGATTTCGTGTAAAACCAATTCTTCGGCTCGGCTCACGCTGTCGCCATTTGAACGGAAATCATCCGAAATATCTTGCAGCAAAAAGCGCAGTGAGCTTTCGCCAAACTCACTTTTGCTAAACTCTTGCAACAAGCTGCGCATTTCTTGATCAGGTAGCAGATTAAGATCTTGAATACGGGCTGAAAAGTCTTTCATAGAGTTCATCATATCAAATAAAGGAGAGGCAGCCAGGGCTTTTAAGCTGTTAAGTTCCTGACGCTGGGCGGGTTTCAAATTGTGATTGTTTTCTAAATGCCTGTCGAGGAGTTCTATTTGAACCATGCGCAAGCCGCGTTCGGTTTCTGGCCCCCAGCTCCCGGTTTCGGGGATCTTGGCTTTGCCCATGCCCACCAAAAAAGGGTTGAGCAATTGCTGGGCTTCTTTGATCGTTGCTCCAGCCTTTTTTTGCTGCAGGGTTCGTACGCTTTGTTTGAGGTCCTGATTTAAAGCCGGGAAGCCATCTTCTAGCCCCCGATCATAGATCACGACCGATTTGTTTTGGATATCGTACTGACCCGCCAGAGCACTGGAGGCCATTTGTGCCAATAAATTACTTTCCATACCGGGGATGGCAGCAGGGCGACTATCTCTGATAAGGGTCAGGCCGCTAAGTTTTTTGCGTTGTGACTGAGGCAGTTTTTGTAGTGTTGAAGTTAAGCTCAGCATGGTTTCTAAGGACCAGTCTCGGCCATTGCGACCTTCAAATTTAAAGACTTCGGTCGGTTTTTTCTCAGAAGCACTATAAGCACGCAACATGATTTTGTTGACGGCTTGCTCGGTTCCGGTCTGAATCTTTTTACGCACCTGGCCCACAGATAAGCCATCTGTGTTTTCAAGTTGCTTTAAGATTTCAGGTTGAAACTCAGGGTGAATCGCTTTTAAGCTTTGCAGCTCTTTGGCATTGAGGTATTGGGCAGCCTTATCTAGTAAGGGGGATGAATTGACCTGAAAAAACTCAGGTTGAGAGTAGATCGCCGTCGCCACATCTGTTGAAAGATGTGAGGAAATCGCGATCTGGTTTTTATTGGGGGTCGCTTGTGGAGCGTTTGGTGCCGGGATTTCTGTGCTCGCGTTTGCAGCAGCCAGAATCGTCATTGACCGCTTGGGTGCGGGTGCGTTCGGTGGCGCAGGCCGAAACTGACCGACGGCTTTGTTAATAAAATCGCCCATGGAGCTATTATCCCTCAATTCGTGTCTTGATGTAAATCATAGAGAGTGTGAGCTATAAACTGATTAAATTTTACGCAGATTTAAAGAAACATTTTTGAAGCTCTGATCTTTTCCGTTAAGCTAAAGGTATTCTGGGCTTAATATTCTGGCTCAAGATCAGCAAGCAGATTCTGCCTGGAAATGAGGGGGTGTCATGAAAACAAGCTATTGGAAGATTCACCCGGATAGTTATTTGCGTGCTGAGGATCATTCTGTTTTGTGGTTTCAGCGTTTGAGTGCGGAGACGCTGGAATTAGAGCTAGCGGCCTTGCCGTTTTTGCTAAAGGCTCTGAAAGGGCGTTGGGTCTGGCGAGGATGGTCATCATTGAACTATCTAAAGGCCAGAGGTTTTTTGCGGTCAGCTGATCGCTTTGCTCAGGATGATGCCAAACAATTGGAACAGGTTTTTGAAAGTGCGCGGGAAAGTATCGCTCCTTTGCGATCGCGCCGTGCGCCCGAAGTTTTGCATCTGGCTTTGACCGATGCCTGTCAGCAAAGCTGCAGCGGATGTTTTTTTTCTAATCAGAGTGCAAGCTCTAATCGTTACCTGTCGCCCCAGAAATTTGCTGACTTAATTCAAGAAGCTGCCGATCACCGCATTTTTCAATTGGCTTTGGGAGGTGGGGAACCTTTGATGCACCCACGGCTAGTTGATTTTGTGCAACAAGGGACTCAGCAGGGCCTGGTGGTCAACTTGACCAGTAATGGTGCGCTCTTAAATCTTGAGAAAGCCCGGGCACTCAAGCAAGCCGGGTTGGGGCAGTTTCAGCTCTCTCTCAATGGGGCCGCTGCCGAGACCCATCAGCAAAGCCGCCCGGACTTTGCTGGGGTGATGCGTGCGATTTCACTCTGTCAGGAGGTCGGGCTGCGCTGGGGCTTAAATGTGCTAGTGACGCGGGCAAATCTTGCCGAGCTAGAGGCTGTTTTTGAATTGGCTCAGGCTAAAGGTGCGAGATCGGTCAATATTTTGAGACCTAAAATGAGTGACCAAGATCCGTCCTGGCTCCAGCAAAACTTGCTTGATGCCAACGAAAATCTGCGCTTGCAGAAAGTCTTGCAGCACTGGCAAGGTCGGGGCCGGTTTTTGTTGCAGACCGACACCTCGTTGAGTTTTTTGCGATCGGGTTCTGTCAGCGATTTTGAACGCTCTGGCCTGGGGGGCTGCTCTGCCGGGCGACGAATGCTGAGTGTGCAGGTCGATGGCCGTTTTGCACCCTGCTCGCATATGCCCTGGAGCGATCCGGCGGGGGGCTTAATCCAGAACTGGACGCAATCTCAACATTTGCAGGCCTTCAGAGAGGTCGAAGAACATTTACAAGGCCAATGCAAAAGCTGTAAGCTGAAAGCGGTTTGTCGGGGCTGTCGGGCGATTGTTTTGCAGCAGACAGGCGATTTTTATGGGGCTGATACGGGATGTCCGAAACACCAATCTATTTTTTCTTAGCACAAGTTAATTCACTGATGACAGGAGCCTTACGTCTCTCGTTGGCTGCTGATCTCTTGCTTATTGTCGTTTTACTCGGGTCTTTCTTCGCCCCGCACTGGTCTCGTCTGGGACTTTATTTTGGTGCCTGGGGGAGCTTTTATGCAGCGGTTGGTTTGCTTTCAGCTGCTCTGCTCAAAAACATATTGCCTTATCAGAATCCCTTTGTGAATCAGGGAGTTTATACTGCTGTGGCCTTATTGCTGGGGGGCCTGCTTGTGTCTGTTTTGCTGAGGTTTAGCTTAGAGCGCAGAGTGTGGCGAATCGGTCTGGCTGGCCTGAGTGCCCTGGCCTTGGCTGGGGTTTGCTTGTGGCCTGCTTTTTCGCGCTCAGATAAAACCCTGATGAGTGTTCTCATGGCTTTGCCCGTCGCGATTGCAATTGCCTATTTGCCGCTGCTGTTTTCAGAGCGTTATACGAAGTGGCAGTCTGCTTTGCATCTTTTGTGGGGGCTGAGTCTGCCCTGGGGACTGGTGGTTTATTATGTCTGGATTTTCCCTTTTTTAAAAGGAATCCCTCAGGCGGGCGAGTTTTACCCCTTTATCAATCTGTACGATTGGATTCTGATGCTGTTTGTGATATTATATTCAGGTAATATCTATATAGATTATTGGTTAAAAGACCGTAAAGTTTACCTGGCTGTGGGCTGGCATTATTTGGTATTTAGTCTGGCAATTGTTTGTCATTGGTTAAATGCAAATATTTTTGATACCCTGGCCTTATAAGGAGTTCAGATTATGTCTCAGACTGTCCTGAAAATTGCAAGCCTCTGCCTCTCATCCGCTTTGTTGCTCAGTAGCTGCTTTCGTTCGCAACCGACTCTCAATCCCCCCCCCAACAACGGCTCGGGCGCTTCTCTACTCAATGCCCTTGAAACTCAGCCTGTCTTTGGCAATACCGACAGCAATATTCGTAAAATCAAAGCCAAGCCTTATGCTGGCAAAATCAGCTTTGTGCTGCTAGGCGATAACCGCAACTCGACTCCTTTTTCTTCTGGTGGTAATAAAATCTACAAAAAAGTGATCGACAAAATCAACGATATCAATCCTGATTTTGCGATCAATCTGGGCGACTTCACTTTTGATGCGTTGCGCCCCCACTGGAAAACCTTTGAGAGCATTACCAGCGCTTCTCGTGTGCCTTATCTGACGGTCGTCGGTAATCACGATATTTTGTTTGGTCGTTCTTATTACGAATCGCGCTATACGGCCCCCAACCCTGAAACCGGGCTGGACGACTATAGTTTTGATTATGGCGATTCGCGTTTTATTATTATGGACAGTGCTAATTATAGTTTTACAGACCGCCAGTTTAACTGGATGGAAAAACAGATGCAAACGCCGCTTAAAAAGTTTGTTTTCTCGCACACTCCGCCGAGTTATGGCGTCTGGAAGCACAAACTGGCTCCCAGCCCTGAAGTCTCACGTCGCTGGATGGAGCTCAATACAAAATATAAAGTGGAACACGTTTTCCTGGGCCATATTCACTTATACGATAAACAGAATTTTGAGGGCGTTGATTATATTGTCAGTGGTGGGGCGGGCTCGCCCCTAAGCCACAGCGCGGGCTTTGGTCAGCAAGTCTATCATGTGGTTTTGGTTGAAGTCGAAAACGGTCAGGTGCGCACCCGCATGGTACCGATTGATACCCGGATTCAAACCCACGGCCCGACAGTCTTTGATGATGGCATTATGCCGGTTGAAATGAATAACCCGCGGGTCTTGAAAAACTACCCTGACGATTTTATTCCCCCTGAAGAACAATAAGGAAATAACTATGCGCATTTTGGTGTCTAATGATGATGGGGTACATGCTCCAGGGATTCGCTGTTTGGCTAATGCTTTGGCTGAAGCGGGTCATGAAGTTTTTGTCGGAGCCCCAGACCGAGAACGAAGTGCCACGGGTCACTGTTTGACCTTGCACAAACCGCTACGGGCTGACGAGGTCCCTGAACTTTATAATTCAAGTGTAAAAAAAGCTTGGAAAATCAATGGGACTCCTTGTGATACTGCCAAATTATCCATGAATATGCTACTCGATATTAAGACTATCGATCTGGTGGTTTCAGGCATTAATCGCGGCCCCAATTTGGGTACTG
Organism: Candidatus Sericytochromatia bacterium; assembly: GCA_037968875.1. Taxonomy (GTDB): domain Bacteria; phylum Cyanobacteriota; class Sericytochromatia; order UBA7694; family UBA7694; genus JBBKWI01. The sequence continues at coordinate 8,914 of JBBKWI010000105.1, forward strand.
ACGTGATCTATTCGGGTACGGTTTCTGCTGCCGTTGAAGGCGCTATTCGGGGTATTCCGGCTGTGGCCGTGTCGATTGATAGCTTCGATGATCAGCATTATGAGACGGCGGCTCAATTTATTGTGAACTTGTTAACGCAAGTGAAATGGGACGAGTTTGCCAAGCATACGGTCTTAAATGTAAATGTGCCTGCGGTTGCTTTTGATGAATTAAAAGGCGTGCGTGTCAGCCGTCTGGGCTTACATCGTTTTAAAGATGTTTTCGAAAAGCGTGAAGATCTGCGCGGACGCCCTTATTTTTGGCAGACCGGTGTGGTCGTAGATCATGGTGAAGAAGATGACACCGATGTCGTCGCCGTGGATCAAGGCTTTGTCGCGATCACGCCGATCTATTACGATATGACACGTTATGAATACTTAAATACAGTCAAAGACTGGGCGCTGGCCTTAGAGCCAGCCTAAAGGTGTTTCTAGCGGGTTAAAGTCGGTTTTGCGCTTGCCAATCCGCTTTAAAGCAGCTACCTTGAAGCTATACGTTCTATCTATAACCATCTATTTTACCCCTGAGAGGATCCTGCCATGAAAGTCGGTGTGCCCAAGGAAATTAAAGACAATGAGTATCGTGTGGCGCTCACGCCCGCCGGAGCGCAAGCTCTGGTTATACGCGGTCACCAAGTTCTGATCGAGACAGATGCGGGCACGGGCAGTGCCTTTATCAATGAAGAATATCTCGATGCAGGTGCGCAAATTATCGATACCGCAGCTGAAGTCTTTGCTCAGGCTGATATGATTTTGAAAGTCAAAGAGCCCCAGGCTGTTGAATACAAAATGCTGAGAAAAGATCAGCTATTGTTTACTTACTTGCACTTAGCTGCTGACCGGGTCTTAACCCAGGGCATTATGGATTCAGGGTGTATTGCGATTGCTTATGAAACGATTCAGGCCCCCAATGGCTCTTTGCCTCTCTTGACGCCCATGAGCGAAATTGCGGGGCGTATGTCTGTGCAAGTCGGTGCCCAATACCTTGAAAAACGCAATGGCGGTAGAGGGGTTATGTTCGGCGGGATTTCGGGCGTTCCTTCCTCAGATGTGGTGATTATTGGGGCGGGTGTCACGGGCACGCAGGCTGCTAAAGTTGCGCTGGGTTTGGGTGCTTTTGTGACTATCTTAGATCGCAATATTGATCGCTTACGCTATCTTGATGATGTACTGCATGGCCGTTTTGAGACCGTGGCTTCAGATGTGAGCTCGATTGCACGTAGCGTCAGCTTTGCTGATCTGCTGGTCGGTGCTGTTTTGATCCCTGGAGCGAAGGCGCCGACGCTGGTGACCGAAGAGATGGTGAAAACCATGAAAGAAGGCAGCGTGATCGTGGATATTTCGATTGACCAGGGCGGCTGTGTCGAAACGATTCACCCCACCAGCCATAGCAATCCGGTCTATGAAAAACACGGTGTCTTGCATTATGGGGTCACCAATATGCCTGGTGCGGTACCGCGCACCTCCACTTATGCTTTGACCAACGCCACTTTACCTTATATTTTAGCCTTGGCTGAGAACGGTTATCCGGGAGCGCTTGAAAACAATCCGATGTTGCGCCTGGGCGTCAATATCGAACGTGGCAAGTTGGTTCACGAAGTCGTTCGTGGAGCTTTCCCTGACTTGATTTAAGGGCTGATTAGATATTAAAAAGTTATCATAATCGTGTATTCCGATATTCAGCTTACTTAATTGATCCTGTATATTACTAAGGTGCTCTGTGAGTCTTAGTATCTCATGAAGTAGCAATACAACATAATTTTAGTACTCGAAAGGAGCACCCGTATGAAAAAGCACAAGTGGCTTCCCGCTCTGTCTGCTTTCGCACTCAGCGCTGGAATAACAGCAAGCGTTCTTTATACAAGCTCAATGCCCGCTTCACAGGCGGCCGATCACTTAGATGGCCCTCAAGTTAAAACTGCCGAAAACAAAGCCGGTGATATCGCCGATTTGTATGCCTTCCGTCGTGGGGATGCCAATGGTAATCCTGCCGATAATGATAAAGTGGTCTTCATTATGACCATGGTCGACGAATTCTCTACAGATATTCGTTATGATATCAATATCAGTCGTGATCGCACCAACCCCAATCCAGATCGCCTGCTGAGTTTCCGCGTTGTTGATGGCAATATCTTCTTAAATGACGAATTTGTGGGGATTACCCAGGTCAATAATGACGCCAGTCTTGAAGCCCAACCGATACAAGTCTTTGCTGGCCGTACGGATGATCCTTTTTTCTTTGACCTGCGTGTTGCCACCGAAGGCCCTGCAACAGGTAAAGACGATCCCAAAGATACTTTCGCAGGTGCTAATGTAAGCGCCATTGCTGTGAGTGTCCCTGTCAGCTATCTACAAACTGCTGGCGAAACCCAATTCTTTGCGTGGGGAGTCACTTACAAATGAAGAATCAAAAAAATACATTTCAAATCGCAGCAGCTAGCTTAGCTGGTGTACTCATGACTTTGAGCATTGCTGCTTGTCAAGTGGGCGTAGGCGTTCCGCCAATTGCTCCACCGGCACCGACAGCACCTCCTACAGTCACACCAACCGTGGCCCCAACAGCGGCTCCGACTGTAGCTCCAACGGTTGCTCCAACGGTTGCTCCAACCGTGGCCCCAACTCCAGCAGGTAACCCCGCTTTACCTGCTGCAGTCGCTGGTGTGCAGATTGACCGTGTAGGCTTGCCTGGTATTAATACAGTACTGGTCGGCTTTAATGCCTTTACCTCACAGCTTGGCGTCACTCAGGCTCAAGGTGATGCAGGGCAAGTCAAGTATAATAGTGAGCAGCCTGACACCGACGCAGCCAATTATTCGGCTGGTTTCTCAAGCGCTTTGCAGGCACTATTTGCTCGTACCAAAGCGGATGCCGACGGTCTAGCTCAGGGTGTTTTAACACCTGATTTGCTACCGATTGACGTTAGCAAAGTGACTGGCTTCCCGAATGGACGTAATCTTGCTGATGACGTGATTGACGGCGAGTTGAAATTACTCAGCGCCAATGATGCTGCGGGTGATAAAGTCAATGCCAATGATCTGTCGTTCAAATCACAGTTTCCTTTCTTAGCTGACGCTCACTAAGATTTAATGATTAAAAAGTGGCGAGCCAATTTTGGCTCGCTCTTTTTTGTATTATGAAAACTAAATTTCGAGTATGGACTGCTGATTGGAGCCGCTCTCAATGGATTTTGATCGGGCTTCTTTTGATCGGCATTCTGATATGTTTGGCCGTTTTGGCTCGCCCTGTTTGGCAAATTGGTTTGACGCGGACACCTTCTCAATCCCCTGACCCCAGAGACCAGGTAATACAAGCAACCCGTGAACAATTGGCCCTCAATCCCGATAATTATTTGCTGCAAGCGCAGCTGGCTGAAGCTTATTTACACAAAGCGCGCCTGAGTGGCCAGAATGCCTGGTATTTATTAGCCGAGCAACAAGCGCAAAAATCCTTACAACAGGCCTCTCAAAATAACGGGCCCGCTTTTTTGGTGCTGGCTGCAGTTGCGATGGCGCAACACCAGTTTGAAAATGCCGAGACCTGGCTTGAAAAAGCAGCCCGGGATGCCACTGTTTTGCCCAATGTCAGGGCTGCCAGTTTTGATTTGGCGCTGGCTCAGGGGCATCTCAAAGATGCCCAACAAATTTTAAGAGCCATGCAATCTGCGCTGAAGCAACCGATCTTTCGTATAAACAAAGGCCGCCCTTATGCCTTAAGCGATAGTGAGAAGCAAGCTTATCAGGCGGATGCTCAGGTTCGTGCGGGCTTACTCGCTCAAACGCAGGGGCAATTCAAGCAGGCAGAAGTCGCTTATGCTCAGGCTCGCCCGCTCTTGCAAGCCAGCTCTAAAGATCTGCAGGCCTGGTTCTATCATTTACTTGCTCTACTCAAGTTAGAGCAAGGTGAATTTGTGGCAGCCGAGACTTATTTGCACCTGGTTTTAGATTTATTGCCGACTTATCTCCCAGCGCACTTAAGCCAATTAGACTTATTGTGGCAGCAAAGTCGTTGGCAAGACTTATTAGAGCAGGCCCGCAGACTAAATCAGCAAGAACAGCACCCTGTGATTTTTTTGCGTCAGGCTCAGGCTGAGCAAGCTCTGGGGGAAGCCAATACAGCAACGATTTCCAGCGGCCTGGCTCAGCTTACCAATGCCAGTGCTACCGGTCACGTGCGTGACCAGATCCAGCTCTTACTTTTGCGAGGGGAAGCCGTCGATTTGACCCTGGCCAAAGAGCTGGTTCAGCAAGAGCAGGCCTTGCGCCAGGATCTGGTGACGGGCTTATTGGCTACAGAGCTCTCTTTTCGTCTTAAGCAATGGCCTGAAATGGCCAAAGCCCTGCAGAGTCTAGCACCTTTTGGCAAGCATGCGTCGATTTTATACTGGCAAGCTCGTCTGGCTGAGGCTCAGCAAAAACCAGAGCAGGCTGCCGAATACTACCGTCAGGCACTGGCGATCAATCTCTACTTTCACCCTCTCTGGGCGGCCCAGGCCCAGCACTTTTTAAAGGTTTCATTATGATTAAATTCTGTTTTTCTCGGGCTTTGTTGCGGCTGAGCCCCTTGTTGCTTGTTTTTTATTGTTTGTTTCCCCTGGCGGCCCAGGCCCATTGGGCAGATATGGCTGCGATGGAGCTAGATGTGCAGGGGCAACAGGCCCAGGCCAACTTGACCGTCGCCACGCCTTTTTTTGAGCAGGCAGATACCAATCAAGACGGTCGCCTGAGCGCTGAAGAAGTCACGGCAGGGCAGCCGTTGATCCAAACGATCCTGGCTGAACAGGTCCAGTTAATTGTCAATAATGAACCTGCAGAGCTGCAGATTGAAGCCTCTGCTTTGGAGCCCATTGGTGATCTGGCAGGACGCTCGAATATGTCGACATTGGTACTCAAATGGCAGTGGAAAAGCCCCGCCAAACAGATGCGTTTAAAGTATGCCCTTTTCCCTGAAGATGCCCCGCAGGCGCATTGTCTGGTGAGTCTGAATCATGACGGTCAGTTTTCTTCGTTGATACTCGATCGCAAGCAAACCCAGGTAGATATTCAAGAGCCGCAATTTGTGACGCAGGTGCTTGATTTCGTGAGTTTGGGCCTGGAGCATATTGCGACTGGTTATGATCACTTATTGTTTTTATTGGCCTTGCTCCTGGCGGGTGGCAGCTTAAAGTATTTGATCAAGATCGTGACTGCCTTTACGCTGGCACATTCGATCACGCTCTCATTGGCTGTCATTGGCTGGGTACATGCACCGTCGCGAATCGTTGAAAGCTTGATTGCGGCTTCGATTATGTATGTTGTGATTGTGGAGGTTTTATGGAAAAAACAAGAAACTCCGGGGTATGTGGTCTTTATCTTTGGGTTGATTCATGGTCTGGGTTTTGCCAATATTCTCAAAGAAATGGCCTTGCCGACCAGCCAATTGATTACCGCTTTGCTGAGTTTTAATTTGGGGATCGAGCTCGGGCAAATGGCAATCGTCCTGATTTTTTTTGGGCTATTGCATTTGCTTCGCAAAAAAGAAGACTGGTATCCCAAAATTCAAATGGCCAGCGCCTATTTGATCTTATGCATGGCGGGTTATTGGCTTTTTGAGCGCGCGATTCTTGGCGTTTAAATCTTAAGGTTTTTTAATCTGTTTTTCTTTGCTTTTGGGGGTGTCTTGGTATTACTCTATAGATAGAGCAATCAACACGAAACACTTGCTTCATTGTTTTGTGTTGATTTGCAAATGGGCAGACAGATAAGAGCTTAGACATATCTAAGGTCTTGTAAATAGATTGGAATGAGATATGAGTAAGGGTAGTTTACGGATCCTAATTTTTGAAGATGCTCCAGAACAACAGGAATATCTGAAAAAAATGTTGAATTTTCCGGGGTGTGAACTTGTTTTTGCTGACAGCATTTACCAGGCCAACCAGTGCTTTAAAGCCGCTCCTTGTGATATCAGCATTATTAGTATGGAAATGGAAGACGATGAAGGCGAAGAGTTGGCCTGGTGGCTGCTAGATAAATATCCCCGTAGTCAGATCGTTTTGACGGGCTCAGAGCTTTTTCCTGAGCAAGAGGAGCTCCTGACTTCTAAGTCAGTGATTGGCTTTTTTCCGCAGCCTTTAGATCCTGAAATTATGATTGGTGTACTCAATCGATCGGATCGTGGTTTACACGGTCAGGTGCATCGCATGCAGGTACCAGATTTATTGCAGGCCTTACGCTGGAGCTCTAAAGCGGCCATCCTCAATTTTTCGGATGCGCTTTTGCATCAGGAAAGCGTGGTTTACCTGAAGGACGGCGAAATTGTACACGTTGAAGTCTACCAGCGCAATGTAATCACCCAAAGTCAGGAATTGCTTGCGATGGGTTTAGATGGTTTTGACTATTTATTAAAATTTAGAAATGGCACTTTTACGGAGCAAGTCTGGCAAGAACCGGCAAGTCGTTCGATCCAACTGCCTTTCGATGGCTTGATGATGAACGCAGCCCAGCGTCAGGACGAAGCTTCCTGGAGTGATCAAACCAAAACGGTTCGGGTGCGTAAGGCCTTGCTGATCGACGAAGATGCGATGAGTCGTATGGTCTTACAGGGCTCGCTTTTGACCGAAGGTATTGATTGTTCATCTCTGCGTTCTTTGGAACAGGCCAAAAAAGCCTTGACGGAGCAAGATATCGACCTTTTGATTGTGGATAGTTCTTTGCCTGAAGACGAGCTGCGAGATATCTTTGTCTGGCTACAGGAGAACGATTCATCTTGTCAGGTCTTGTTATTGGGGCAGCCCAATTGGAAAAATAAAATGGCAGTTCGGGCCTCTATACTTGCTCGCCCCTTGAGCCCCAAACGCCTCAAAGAAATTTTGTTTGAAGTGACGCAGGTTGGATTCCGTGGCTTTTTGAGCCGAATTGCTGTTCCTGATTTTTTGCAGCTTAATTTAGGGGCAATTGACGAGCGGAAAAAGTTGCATATTCGTGATCTCGATAGCCGGATTGATGGACAAATCTATCTCGATCGGGGGCGTTTTGTTCATGCGCAATTCGGTGACCTGTCGGGCACAGATGCGCTCTTTCGGATTGCTGAGATCGAAAAAGGTGATTTCTTTGAAGATCCTTCCTTTGATCCGCCTGAGCAAAGTCTGGCCGAAATTATGCCGCATAAACTGATGATCGCCATCGGCCGACGAGCCAAACCGATTGAGGAAGTTCAAATCGAAGAGCCCGTGATCGAGACGGAAAGTGAGCCTGCGAGTCAGCCCTCTGAAGGTGGCGTGACTTCGCTCTTTGGGGATGATGACGATGCACCGCTGAGTCCGGGTGGCGGTGGCGTGACCTCACTCTTTGGCGATGACGACGATGTGCCGTTGAATCTGGGTGGCGGCGGTGGCGTGACCTCACTCTTTGGCGATGACGATGACGTGAAGCTGAACTTAGAGTCTGAACAGGCGCCTTTGCCTAAACATTAAGATTTTTCTAGCTTAACGAAAAGAGCGCTACCTTAAACTCAGGTAGCGCTCTTCTTTTGGATCGTTTTATTTAGTAGCCGCGGCGTTGTTGCTGCGGAGGGTAAACATAGCCTGTTTGCTGTGGTGGGTAAGCATTATAGCCATTGGACTGTTGCGGATATGCCTGGTTTTGAGGCGTGCGTACAGCTTGTTGTTGTGCTCCTGCTTGCTGCTGAGGATAGTACGTTGGATAGCCTGGACGTTGTTGTTGTTGTTGTTGTTGTTGTTGTTGTTGTTGTTGTTGAGCGTTATAGCGCGGGGCAGTGCTCTGTGAACGCAAAGCCTGAGCTTGTTGACCTGCCGGATCCACAATGCTAACTCCCTGTTGAGAGGCATGGGCAATGGCGTCGCTTAAAGCCTGACTTTGTTGACTGGCACTGGTGCCCAGAATTATAATTTTCGCACCGTACTCTACGGCTAGCATAATGCCTTCAGCCACGCTGAAATCGGTACCAATTCCGTTGCGATCCATGGCTTTGATCGGAATCACTTTGCCACCGGCTTGCACGCCGGCCAGTTGAGCATTTTCGCTGATGGCCAATTTGGCCAGCTGCGTTCCGTAGCCATTATCGTCTTGTATGCCTTGCTGACCCAGGGTATTGTGCCCGGCCAGTAATTTACCTTGTAAGCTGGCGTCGGCCAGGTCGACTCCAGTGCCAATCACGCCGATGAAATTGTTGATAATACTGCCAGTGCTCGCTGCGCGTACGGCATTTTGGCTTTTGAGACGAGAGAGAGTTTGCACGCTGGCTTGCTGGATTTGGCTGACCCGACGTAGATAATTGGGTTCGATAGAGGAAACCTGGCTGCGAATCGCTTCAATTGCAGCTGGATTATTGGCTTTAAAGAGCTCCACGCCAAGACCTGAGATTTCACGAATAAAGAGTAAGTCATTGGCGGTTGCAAATTCTTCAGGGCCGGTTAGATAAGCGGAGCCACTGCGTTTGATAATAAATTCATCGGGCACGGCTTCCTGGCCTTGAATATTGCCAAAGTCACTTTGCTGATGGCCTTGACCGGGAAGCAAAGGGGCGCCGCTTGAGCAGGCACTAAGACTCAGCATAAGTCCGCCTAAGGTCAGAACTGTGAGTGCTTTGAGCTGAATGGTTTTCATCTTAATTTCTCCTACGCATATCTCTCTTAATTTAAGTATAGGCAATCGGGGGCTTAAACTTCCCTGCTTTTAATAAATGTTATTTAAAAGATAAACCATCCTTAATAGTGTGTTCGCTCCTATTCTAAAGTGCGCAAAAAAAAACGGGCAGTCATTTGACTACCCGATAGCGTAGAGAGATCCTATCATTTACTTGAGGCTTCAAGCAAAATCAGGGGATCTAAAAATTGAGAGATTTTTTAGAGGACGTGCTGCTGCTGGCAGGGCGCGTATCAATGCGAGAGCGTGCTTTGTCAGCTGTACTCTGAGTGGGTACTTGCTGGGGAATACTTTGTTGCGTCACCGTATTGCTGCCATAAGGATTAGCGACAGTTTGAGCTGTTGGGTAGCTTTGTGGATAAGCCTGCGTGCCACCCGTTGCATAAGCGTTGGGGGTGCTTGGGTTATATGTGGGTTGAACCTGTGAGTAGCTTTGGGGATACGCAGGGTTCGGTGTTTGAGGGTAGCCCGTGCTGCCAGCCTGAGGGGCATAATAAGCGCCATTGCTGCCACAGCCGCTGGTGCTTTGCCCTGGTTTGGGGTACAGGCAAGGGTTTTGGCTATTGTAAAAATTATAGGCTGTTGAGTTGGCCAGAGGGCTTTGCTCATAAACATAACCATTGGGTGTCGCTACAGCGCGTCCACCGGCGCTGGCTTGAGCCGAAGCATTGTTTTGTAATTGTGGGGTGGGGTAAGCATATTGAGGGCTCGTTGCCTGATTTGGATTGGCGGCATAGGTTGTACTGCCTGCATTTTGCTGAAGGGTTGGTAGTGCATTGGTTTGGTTCATACCGGTACTCCGGCCACACCCACTCAGAAGTACAAGACAGCCAAAGGTCACGGCCAATTTGTAGCTGGCTTTTGTTTTAAAAGGACCTTGAAAAATGGACATCTAAATTGTTTCCCTCTCACGCATGACTATCTTTTAGTGATTGCTTACTCTATCTATATGTCGATCCTGCAGCCTGATCTTGCCCGGTTTAAACGTTAATTTCCCAAAGCTTAATCTTTTCTAAATCTTGGCTTGTTTCTTTGATTTGGCCCTCAGGCTCTGAACTGGCTACAATACCTTGAGATTAACTAGCAGGAGTCTCCCATGAAAGAAAAATTGATTCAAACCCTGACTGAGATGCTGACGATCCCGTCGCCGACTCACTCTGAGCAAGCCTTGCTGGCCTGGTGTCAACACCGTCTGCAAGCAGCTTTGCCCGCCTGGAAGCAGTCAGTTCACCGGGACTCTTTAATCGCACAGGCTCCCTGGCAAGAGGGCTTACCGCATCTGGCCCTGGTGGGGCATTCGGATGTCGTGCCGGCGCATTTTAGGCCTTATCAGCAAGGCGATCGCTTACATGGCTCAGGGGCCTCTGATATGAAGGGGGCTGTCGCTGCTTATCTCTGTTTGCTAGAGGCAGAGTCAGAGCAACTGCTGCAGCACTTTAACCTGTCTTTGGTGATCTATGCTCGCGAAGAACAAACTCCGCTTAAAGACAATGGTCTCTATCATTTGATTCAGGCTTTCCCGGATTATTTTGCCTCTCTGGATCTGGCCATTATTGGCGAACCGACAGACAACACGGTGCAATTGGGCTGTGTTGGCAGTCTCCATTTACAAGTTGAGTTTACTGGCCAGGCTTGCCATTCGGCGCGTCCCTGGAATGGCAGCAATGCGCTCTATCTGGCCTTGCCCTTCTTAAACCAGCTGGCAGTACTTGAGCCGGTTCAGCACACGGTCTTTGGCGTGCCCTTTTTTGATGTGCTGCAAATCACTGAGAGCAGTACTGAAGCCGGGCGCACCAGCTTGCCTGGCTGGTGGCGGGGAAATCTTAATTTTCGTTTTGCACCGGTGCGCTCAGAAGCGGAAGCCCAGGCAGAATTGATGGCTTATCTGGCCAGTCTGGGAGTGACTCCAGAGCAATGCTGCTTGATTGATTCGGTCCCAGCAGGTCAGGTCATTGAGACGCCGTTATTTAAACAATTGGTAGCCGCTCTGGGGGTTGCTGTTGAAGCGAAACAAGCCTGGACTGATGTGGCACAATTGAGTTTGCATGGGATTGCTGCTTTTAATTTTGGGCCGGGGTTAACTTCACAAGCCCATACGGCCGATGAACATATTCTGGTCTCAGATCTGGTCAGACATTATCAGCTACTCAAGCAAGCTCTGCTGCCTAACAAAACCTCAATTGACTTCTCTTAAGCAGGCGCTTAGTTGTAAGACTTTAAGGTTTCACGGACCCATTTCATTGATTCTGAGTAAGAAGCTGTTTTTTTGACGCCGTAGTCATGCTTTAAGATACGGCGAACCTGAGGGATTTGTGTCTGTTGACGGGCCTGTGTTTTTTGTGTCCGCTGAGGAGCTTTGGGCAATTGCGCCCCACGCCAGGAGACGCGTTGCTGGCGGGCTTGTTGACGGGCTTGAGGCTTTAATACACGGCGGGTATTGAGCTGAGGCTTGTAGCTCAGGCGGGGGGCCTGGCTAGGTGCCTGATAAACATATTGCTGAGCGACTTTGACTTCGGGGTCAAGTTGGGGGAAAGATGCCAGGGCCGTCGCTTGTTCCTGTTTGCTTGCGGGCAAAGGAAACAAGGTTGGCACACTGGGCCAGATCACGCGGGCCGATTTGTGAGCTTCGCTTTCACTGGCCTGTTGAGATGAGTTTGTGTTCACCAGACCCTGTTGGTATAGCCAGCCTTTGGCAATAAACATCGAGCCAGAGCTCAGGCCAAATAATAAAGCCAATTGCACGACAAAGGTCGTGGAGCGAGCGAGGGGTTGATAAGCTTGCTTGAAAGTCAATGCGTAATTGTTGGCTGGCCCCGGTTGACGCTTTGACATCTCTTTTGCCCTCGCTTTTTTAGATTGTTGTTTCAAGAATATAACTTTATTATGTCAAAAATGAGCTTTAGAATAGAAGACTTTGGGCATATAAATTTTGTTAAAATCGCCTAAAGAAGCATTCAAAAATCTATGCTGTTTGGCTGATCTTGTGTTTTATTTTGGCCTGAGCCCGGATTAAAATAATGTACTGCGCTGGACAAATTGGGTCGCAATTGTTACTGCAGTGGGTGGCGCGGTATAGTGAAGCAAAAAAAGGGACTTTTAATATGACTTTTAAACCTGCTTTTGGCTTAGGGATTCGCCGTCGACATGAAGACACAATATTGGATGTCTGGTTTCCCAGCCTGACTCAGTCTGAGCCAGATCTCTTGGCTGCTATTCAGGGCTGTTTTGATCTCAGTCAGGCAACAACTGCTGGCAATCTTTGCCATGTGGTTCACCCTGAAACATATGCTGATCTGGCAACGCTTTGCGAGGGATCTTCTCAGCAAGATTTGATTGCTGCTTTAAGCAAGCAAAACTTGCATCAGGGTGACTACGCAATCAGTGAAGTGGTTTTCTTTGTTTTGACAACGCCTGATCAGGCAGTTGCCAGCCCTGAAGAAGCTTATTTCAAATTGCAGTTGCTATCTCAGCGGCTGGCACGCCCCCACGATCTCTGTCTAGATCAGGCTTTTGGTGTCTTGAATAATATTGCCTGGACCAATCAGGGGCCGATCTTGCCAGAAGATCTGACCTTTGAACGCATTAAAGCTTTGCAACAAGGCCGCGAATTGGTGGTTTCACATATTGATAAATTCCCTTATCTGGTCAATTATCATGCCCCAAGCGGTGTGCGCGTAGCTTCTGGATCGCAGGTGCGACTGGGTGCGCATTTGGCAGCGGGTACAACGGTGATGCCAGCTGGCTATGTCAATTTTAATGCTGGCACGCTGGGCTCGGCGATGATCGAAGGACGGGTCTCAGCGGGAGTCGTGGTGGGTGACAATACTGATATTGGCGGTGGGGCTTCGATTATGGGCACCTTGTCGGGTGGTAATCAGCATGTGATCTCAATTGGTGAAGATTGTCTGCTGGGTGCCAATGCGGGTGCTGGGATTTCGCTGGGTGATGGCTGCACGATCGCTGCCGGGCTCTATGTATATGCGGGCATGAAAATTGCATTGCTCGATGCCCACCAGCAGCCGGTCAATCTCGCAGGGCAGCCGGTCGCTGCCGGTGAAAATATCGTCAAAGCCCTGGAACTATCGGGTCGGGGGCAGCTTTTGTTTTTGCAAGACTCTCGCACGGGTCAGGTGACCTGTCAGCCCAATGCTAAGCAAATTGAGCTGAATACGAGCTTGCATCAAAACGACTAGCGCTTCGAGCGCTTCTCGTCTAATTGCTGGAGCTTTTGTAAAATCCACTCACAAAAAGCGTTCGGGCCTTCGTCGTTTTCAAAGAGTTGATCATGTGTGGCAAGGATTTTTTGGCGTAAGCTATGGTTGAGATCGGGGTGGGTGGCAATCTTGATCGCTTGTTTTGCATAGTCTTGTTGATCTGCTGCGATTAGCTCAGTCAGCCCCAGACGTTGATAAATACCGGCCCCGCTATTGCCGCGCAAAAATCCGGAGGGCCAGGTCACCATCGGGGTGCCGGTGGCCAGTGCCAGAAAATAGGTGCTCCCCCCGCCAAAGTGAAAGCTATCGAGCAAGACATCAGCAGCGCTTAACAAGCTAAAATAGCGGGCTTTATCTGCCCAGGCTAAAAAATGGATGCGTTGATGATGCTCAGGAATACTGCGTCTAAATCGAGACTCTAATTGCTGATGTAATTGGGTTTGTGCTAGCTGAAAAAAGTAAATTTCAGCCTGGGGATCTTGTTGCAAAATAGCTTGCAGCGCGGGATCCATTTCCGGGTGGATTTTATAAAGTGTCATCGGGCAAAGATAAATATGCTGATCCTTAGCCCAGCCCAACTCGGTTTTACTGAGTAAGGTTTCTGGCAGTGTGGGGCGTTGATACCAGACGGGCAGTGTGTCTAATTGCACCAATTGCTCAGAATAGCTGGACTGAGGATCCGCTGTCTGGGTCCCTGGGGTTTCTGTATAGGTATTGCTAATGAAATAGTCCAGTGTTGGGATGCCGCTGGTCAGCGGGAAACCCGGCAAGACACACTGCACTGCAGCCAGGCGCGTAAAGGCCAAAAAATAGCAAAAAGCCTCCTGGCCAATATCGGGGTAAACAATCAGATCCAAATTGAGATTGGCGATCATTTGGCGGGCCTGATCGAGATCAGTTGGCAATACCCGACTCTGATCGGCCAGAGCCTGTAATTTATGCGTGACCGAGTCCTGAGGTGAGCCCGGAGCCGAAAGCAAATACAGCTCAATATCTTGCTGGGCCAGTTTTTCGATATGGCGCCCGTAGTAATACATGCTGCTATGGGCATACAAAAAAGCCGAAATCACAGCCACCCGTGGCCGGGCCTGAGCGGGGCGAGACTGTGTTGCTGCTTGGGTTTCGGGCAATAGCCTCCGCAGGATGTCTGTCAGCAGTTCTTGTGCTGGCCGCAAATTGCCATCCTGATAAGCCAGCTGGAAAGGGCTTTGGCCCA
>JBBKWI010000106.1:0-18799 GCA_037968875.1 Candidatus Sericytochromatia bacterium
CTGCGCCCTTTGATCCAGGAATTCGAATCGACGCATCCAGAGATTCGCGTGGAGATCCTGCATATTCCCGATAAGTATTATCAGAAATTGCATGCCTTATTGGCTGCTAATCTGAGCCCTGATGTGATGTTTTTGAATAATATTCAGTTTCCAATGTACGCCTCAAATCAGGCCTTTTTAGACTTGGAGCCTTATTTAGCAAAGAGCCCCAACCTCAATGCTGAGCAATTTTACCCTAAAACCCTCGACGGTTTCCGCTGGCAGCAGCAATTGCAGGGCATTCCACGGGACGCGTCCAATATGGTTGTTTATTATAACCAGGACCTCTTTGACAAAGCTGGTCAGGCTTACCCTGAAGCCAATTGGACGATCGATCAGATGTTGATTAAGGCCAAAGCTTTGACTGTTGATCAAGACCAAGATGGTAAACCCGAGCGCTTTGGTATTTCTTTTCAGAACTATTTATTGTTTTGGTTGCCCTATGTTTGGTCGATGGGTGGCGATGTTTTTAATGCCGATCGCAGCGAGTTTACTTTAGACGAGCCTGAAGCTCTGGCGGGTTTGCAGCAGCACGCGGACTTACGCTTTAAGGACCACGTTGCTCCCCGCTCCGCTGAAGCCGGAACCTTAACTATGTCTGAAATGTTTTTACAAGAAAAAGTGGCCATGATTGTCAATGGTCGCTGGGCAGTGCCCCTTTATCGCCAAAATATTAATTTCCGCTGGGATATCGCTCGCTTCCCTGCGGGTAGTGCTGGCTCAATCGTTGACGCCGACGCTTCGGGTTGGGTCATCTCTAAAAAAGCCCGCTCACCCGATAAAGCCTGGCAGTTGATTGAGTTTTTAGCCAGTCGCCAGGCTTCAGAAGCTTTTACAAAGCCTGGCTTGATTATTCCTGCGCGCAAAGATGTCGCTCAGTCTGAGGTCTTTTTAAGTCCCGGTCAGGCTCCGGCACATGCTCAGTATTTCTTAGACGCTTTAGAAAACGGCAAACCAATGCCAGCAGTGCCCTATTGGAACTCGGTCATGGATCAAGTGACCCAGGCACTGGATCCCGTCTGGGAAGGCCGTCAAACTGCTCAGGAGGCCATGCTCGGTCTTGATCAAAAAATCAAACCCTTGCTTTAAACTAAATACTTAAGTTAAAGCGAATCCGTGATGTTGAGGACTTTAGGCAATGGGGTCATACTTAAGCATTCGCGCAAGGCTGGATCCTGTGCTTGTGCCTACAGCAACGTATTAAATGGCAATCAAAAGCTTTTAAAAGATTAATCAAGGTCTCTGCGCTCTGGTTGTGTCGCTGCAAGAAAAACGAGATACTTGAGCATCGCTTAACCGTTGTTGACCGTGATATTACTGCCGATGTTAGCGCCAATTGCTTTTTGCAAAGTCAAATTGATCTGTAAACTGGCAGTCCCGGTGACCTGATAGTTGGCATCAATCGTCACTCGACCTGGGCTTCCGCCCTCGCCACCGGCACTGGAACAGGCGACTTTACCTTCTGAATAGTCGAGTGTTTGGGTTTGCTTATCCGCCAGGTTGGTGCTGGTATTAAAAGTAGTCGTACTATCAAAGGCTGTTGCACAGGCATAATAAGAGCCAGCAGGTACATTGTCAAAAATCAGGGTTTGGGCCGCAGTGGGCGTATTGATCGTGTAGACATTGCTATTAAATGGTGTGATCGTTCCTGACGGTGCAGTGGCTGAACTGACCAGGAAGACACGAAAAGCGCTCACATCAGTAAAGTCCTTTGCGGCCTGGCCAGCCTGCGAGTTCTGGGTCTGAAAGCTGTTTTGCTTAGCGACTAGACTGACCTGAAAAGCGGCCTGGCTGGGTGATTGGTAACTAGCCCGAAAAACTTTTGCCTGGGCTTGATTTGCCAGAGCTTGAATTAGACTTTGCGCTGAAGACGAAACGCCGCTGACCGGTGTTGACTGGCAAGCCAGAATACTAATGCTAGAAAGGACGAGTAAGGTGAGTTTTAGTTTGAGATTTATCATAGACATAGAAGTCCTAACTTCAGATTCACGGTTAAGCTGGGCTCACTGCTATTGAGAATCGGAAAGCCAGAGGCAGCCGGGCCAATTTCAACCCGTCCAGGATTGCTTGCGTTGCCACCTCCACCGCTGACGATCACTTTTTGGCCGCTTATCAACGATAAGTTAAACAAAGCACTTAATAGTGAAGTAATATTGGCGCCTGTTCCATTGGGGCCATCAAAAGCGGCCACAGCCAGGTAATACGATCCTGTATTGACATTGCTCAGTGTCACACTTTGGGTCTGGCCTGTACCGGTAATGGTTTTGTTAACTGGATAAAAGGTGCTGGCATTGGGCAGCGCTTTTGTACTAAGGTCAGCAGGCAAGAGTCCCAGGGGAATCCCGCTACCGAAAGAGGTACTGCCATCAATTAAGTAAATTCGAAAACTCTGCAGATGGCTTGCAACGGTACAAGACAATTTTGTTTCGAAATCAGCCTCAGGTGAGCCATACTGAAAATTCAAATGAATTTTGGCGCCTGGGGTTTGGCTGACAGGAATCTCAGGGGCTGGCTTAATTTTCTGAGCGCTTAACTCCACGACTTGAATATTTGCTGGCTGACTGATTGGTATCTGGCAGGCCAGCAAACTACAGCTAATGACTGCTAGTGTGATCCATTTTTTCATTTATTGGCCTCCTGTTTCTATAGTAACTGGTGGCGGAGCTGGATTGCCATTGGTGACAGTAATTTCTGTACCCAAATTAGCTGATCCTGAGCCCGCAGGAATGCTTTGGGGAGTCGGTGTTGGGCTGGGGAGTGGTGTGCTCGAACTTCCGCCACCTCCGCCACTTGAGCCTGAGCTAGAGCCGGTATTAGATTGAGCCGGGGTTGGGGTCGGCTGAGGGCTTGCTGCTGTATCACCGCTGCCAATAATTGGTGTTGCCGTCGGTGTGGGTATTGGTATTGGTAGCGGGGGGGGCGTCGGCGTCGGGCTTGGCCGATTGCCAGTGCCAGGATTGCGATCCGGGGTTTGAAGGACGGGGCAAAATTGGAAATCAGGATCGTTTAAGCTCAGGATTTGACAGCGCTCAGCTTGCCTTTGTTTGATTTGTTGCACTAATAGCTTGAGTGCCTGCTGGCGTGCTGCTGGGAGCTGGCTGATCCAGTCAGCTTTAAGTTCTAAAATCACCTGTTGACGTTGAGAGGCTTTGACGACAGTATTTTCATAATCGCCACTTAAAACTTCAGCTTGTGCATCTAATGCAAAGGCCATGACTTCTTTGTTGCCGGCTTCCAGAGCTGCTATTACGACTCGGGGGTTTTCACGATCCAGGACTTCATAGCGTAAAGGCTGCTCTGATTGGGGTTCAAATAAAGCAAAAACAACTTGTGTGGTTTGGCTGGGAATCTGCTGTGTCGTAAATTGGCGTTTGGGAAACTCAACCCGAAAACTGAGAGAGCCAGTCTGAGTTGCTGGCGCTGTTTGGCAAGAGCTAATAAATGGCGTGAATAGCAATCCGGCCAGGCAAATAATTTTTAATGATTTCATAATTTTATCCCTTAGGGTGTACTGACCGAAATGCTGCCGCTATAACTGGCGGTGCCATCAGTAACATTGACTGTCGAATCGACTTTCGCGCCTTTTTCAGCGCGCAGGACCAATGCGATTCCTAAACTGCTGGTCTGTCCAGCGAGGCTATAGTTTGCATCAACATGCACGCTACCACTGCCGTTTCCACCTGAGTTAGAGAGAGCTATTGGGCCGTTTGAAGGGGTCGCGCCCCCAATAATATAGCCTGTGGGCTGGGAAATATTGGCACCGGTTTGCTCAGCAGCAACAGCGACAAAGTAGTTTTTGTTGGCTGCAGAGTTGGGTGGGATATTTTCAAACACAAAGCTTTGACTACCAGCAAAACCGCCCGCTTTGAGCTTTTTGACCTGATAAACGACGCCACAATTGGGGGCTGCTTCCAGATCAACGGGAACAGTGGCTGTTCCGGCAGCAGGGACGCCGCTGGTGACACATTCCAGCAGGTATAGATTAAAGTCACTCAGATCGCTACCTGTTTTAGCCACCCCACCAGAGCTGGAAGCCAGAGTTTGAAATTCTGGCTCAGAAAATTTTAAGCTGAAGCCAAAGGCGGCAGGGGTTTTGAATTGTCCTTGCGAGACATCAATGGCTTTAGCAGAAGGGAACTGCGTCTGCATCAGTTCTTGATTGAAACCCACGGGCGATTGGGATGTCAGATTAAGTGCTTGAGAATGACAGGCACTTAACGCCAGGAGAGCTAAGCAGCTAGATATAAATTTCATATTGCAGTTCCTTTCATTTGCTAATTCGCTTGATTAATTGACGGTGATTACGGGTAATGTGGTGCCACCATTAGTGACTGTGACCTGAGAGTCTAGCTTGGCGCCGATCGCGTTTAAGAGCGGCAATGCGACTGTCAACTGAGCCGAATTAGAGAGGGCAAAGCTGGCGTTAACAGCGACTCCACCATCACTATCTCCGCCCCCGTTAGAGTAGGCAATTGCGCCGGGCGCAGGATGAGTACCCGTTGTGTTGTAACCCGTGAACTCAGTAATGTTTTTTAAGGCTGGTGTTGTTTCTTTGGCGCTAATCCCGACAAAATAACGATTACCAGTGGTATTGGCGGCTAAGTTTTCAAACACAAAGCTCTGGGTGGCTGTTCCTGTTGAATTCACGCTGGCGTTAAATTTTTGGCTGCAAGGGGAGCTATTTAAATCGGTCGGTGAACCGGCTCCACCTGCAGTCGGGATCGCAGTACATTCAAACAGAAAGAGTTCATATTGATCGACATCGGCCAGTACCTTGGCAATAGCGCCATTGGTAGAAGCCTGGGTTTTAAAGTTAGCCGTATCAGTGTTGATCGAAACGGCAATCTTAGCAGAGGTTTTGATCCCCTGACCCACGTCCAGATGATGTATGGTTGCTGCGCTTTCAATTGTTTGGACTGAACGGTTTGGGTTGCTAGCGCCAGCGAGTGAGGTCTGTGTCTGATTGACACAGGCACTTAAGCTTAAAGCGGCGAGAGATGTGATACTGAGAACGTGAATAGATTTCAAAGGGATGCTCCTATAAATTTGCCAATGCAAAAATTTCTTGGATTGGATGATGATTGGGGGGCTTAATAACCCGGCAATAAAATAAGCGGAAATTACAATTTGGATTCAAATTTATTACATTTGGAAAACAAAATATAATTTATAACTATATTAAAATTGCTTACTCTATTAACTTAGCACTTTTAGCGGTATTACTTGCTTAAAGCAAGCTGAGACTTAGCTTAAAAAAGCTTAAGGTTCGCTAAATTTAAAGTATTGACTAAGCAAAAATAATCTATTTCTATCTAAGCTAAGCTTAGTCCTGGCGGTCGATTTTTAAATCGATTCCTGCGAGCACTCGTAAAGCGTCACGGGCAGAAAAAATACCGATGATTTGGTGTTGATCGAGGATGATTAAGCGGCGAATACGCTCCGAGCGCATCAGTTGACAGGCCTGATTAATCGTCGTGCTGGCTTCAGCGCTAATCACATGGGTGCTCATATGCTGTGCAACCAATTGTTGTAAGACTGGCTCATGACTGAAATCCGAATCCGAATCAATGATTTCAGGATCGATTAATTCGCGTATCACATCGTGCAATGAGATCACGCCCACCAATTGCTCACGTGAATTGACCACGGGAAGTCCTGAAATTCCCCGCTCCTGACACAGAGTCGCAGCCTGAATCAGGCTGGCATTGTCTCTAATGGCAATCACATTTCGGGTCATCACTTGTGACAGTATGACCTGGCCGACATGTTCAGGGCTTTGCAAATGGGCTTCTTGTAAGACAGCCTGGCGTTGTTGGTAGTTTGCTTTCGATTGGGCTTGCAAGGTTTTGCGCTGTTTACGCCGAATCAAGAGATGTTGCCTCAGTCCGTGAGCTGCCTTTAGTTTGGGCACTTCAATTTGCAGGGGGGCTGGGCTAGATGGCTGGGACTCCAGGTGGGTTTGTGCGGCCTGCTGTAATTGCTGCACATGTTCACGAATATTGAGGTCGACTTCTTCCTGGGCGAGCAATGCTTCAGGATTGATTGCTTTGGCTTGTTCGCGGCGTTGTTGTTGCTCACGCTGGTCTTTTAAATGCTCGGAAAAATCTCGCCATTGTCTTAAAGCGGGATCCAGATCAAGACCATTTGCCGTCGTAGACTTGGTTTCAGAGCTGGCCTGGCTGCGTCGCAATGACTCTATCTCAGGATGCTCATGGGTCGTATGTTTAAAGACCGGAAAGCGATCCGCAATTTTATACGTGCCAACAATATTTTTTTCGTACATCGGTTTCTTTCTCGGGCTCATTTTGCCTGCTCTGATTTTAGCAAAATATAAGCGATTTTTACTACAAATTGCTAAACTATTTAGCTGAGCTTAGCAAACAGATAGGTCTCGAGCATGATTCTGGGTCCGCGACTCTAAAGTCGCTCGGGTCGCCATAAGCTGACTGCGGTTAATATCAGGCAGCCCAGCACGCCGAGTAAGAGAAAACCAGCTGAAGGCACGGCCAACCATTTTAGGCTTTCTTTGGCTACACCGGTTGATCCCAATCCGGGGGCGCGCATTCCGGCTACTAACCAAAAAAGTGGATAGCCCACTGCGCCCAGACCCAAACTCAGGGAACACAGACGACGCAAGATTTTGGGCGAATTGATCAGCGATAGCAAGAGGCATAAGCTGAGACTTGCGGTACCAATCCCGCCAGCATGCATATGGGCGCGCTTAAAATAGGTCCAGGATTTGTGAACAGTGGCTTCTAGCTTGCTGCTGTCACTGGCATAGACACTTTCCAAAACGCTTTGGCCCTGTGCTTGTAGCCAGGTCAGTATGCTGTCTTCGGCTGCGCCAAAGATTCCACCGAGGGCAAAGCCAGCAAAGATAGCTGCAATCGAAAGTATCAGCCCCCAACGCACCACCCGTAGTTGATCTCGTATATCTGAAAGCATAGATGCTCCTTAAGCTTTTGATCAGTTTACCGCATGTTTACTCAGGCTATCGGTTCTCTCAAATTATAGGTGCTGGTGTATCATGAAGGTCAGTTCCAGAAAGGGATTCTAAATGAAACTCAGCTTATTTGCCTATGATATCGCTTTATTCTTACTTGCGAGTATCATTTATGGCATTGGCTTTTTGTTGGCAGCAGCTGCCTATCAATTGGTCTCAATCTATCTGGCCTGGCCATTTGTAGCGCTGTTGATGCCAGCGATTGTGATTGTTTTTATACTGGGTGTGATTCTGGGTGTGGCGATATTAAATATGCTGACTCCTACAATGAAAGCAGGCTATTACGCTGCACCAGCCAGTAAAGCCTTTTATATCTGGACCTTTTATCTAAGCCTCAACCGTCTGATTTTTCTCCAACCGATTAAAAACATTGTCTTGTATTCTGCCGGTTTACGCTATCTGGCATTTCATGCCCTGGGAGCCAGGTTAGCCTATGGCACGTCGATTTCGGCTGAAGTGGCTTTCACTGATTTACCGATGATTCAGATTGGCAGTGGAGGCGTGATCGGGGCCAATTCTCTTTTAAGCGGCCATTATCTCAATAAAGGCAATTTATTTATTGGTCCGATCCGAATTGGTGATCGCGTCAATATTGGGGGCTATTGTCGGATTGGCCCCAATGTCGAAATCGGTGATGATAGCTGGATTGGAGCCGATTGTCAGATTTCACCGATGGTGACGATTGGGCCTGGCTGTACGATCGAGCCGATGAGCGTGATCCCACCCGGCACCCGCATCGCAGCCGGGCAAACCTATCCCTCTCAGGACGAGGCTGTCTGGGCTTAAGACCTAGTCTCCGGGGGGGGACGGCTCTGCCCGGTTGAATTTTTCAGGAAAGCACAAACGTTCAGCCATTTGCTCGATGCTCATGCTTTGAAAACGCTCTGATGCTTTCAAATCCAGGCCGAATTTACTTTGCAATTTGGTTTTCAGTTCCAGAGCCATCAAGGAGTCGAACCCATAAGCGCGCAACGAGGTTTGCAAATCGAGTTTTTCTTGTTTGAGGTTAAGGATTTGTGAAATCGTCTGCTGTAAAAAGTCTTTCAAGTCTTCGAGTTCAGGCCGCTGGTGATCTTGCAATGAAGCGGCTTCATATTGTTTGTTTTCGACTGTCAAATTGGCAGCTGAGAGCTGAGGTTTTTGCCAACGCTTAAAATCTGAACTGTGCTGAATACCCTGTGCTTGAGCCAGTGGCCAGAGCAAAGGCAAGTGACGGGCATGGGGCATCACACTATAAAAATGTTGCAGATCAAGGGCAATAAAGCCTGTCGCCGCTAATTCTTGTTGCAGGCTGTCTTTGAGTAAGGCCAGCCCCTCTTGCTGGCTGAGTAAAGCAAAGCCGCGCTGATGGTTCTGCAAAATAGGCTCAGATTGCTGCTGGTCGCCAGTGGCCTTGAGCAGAGATTCCCAGGGGCCCCAATCAATACACAGGGCCGGTAAGCCTTTGAGTCGTCTGGCCTGGCAAAGCGCTGACAAAAAGGCGTTGGCAGCAGCGTAGTTAGACTGCCCGGGCATACCCATCGGCCCGGTGAGTGAAGAAAAACAGATCAAAAAATCCAGGGCCTTGGCAGGAGTCCTCAGGTTTTGGGTGATTTGGTCTAAATTCCAGGCCCCGGCGATTTTCGCGGCAAACACACGCGCTGTCTGTGCGGGGGTTTGATTCAGAATAATGCCGTCATCCAGCACCATCGCGGCATGAATAATACCTTTAAGGGTCTGGCCTGCGGTGCTGATTTGCTTAACAACCGCCTCTAGCTCTGATTTTTGGCTGACATCTGCCAGGCAGATCTTGACCTCTATTCCTTTGGCTTGTAATTGGCTGATGGCCTGCTTTTGGCGATCTGTTTTTGCTGCATGCCGCCCGATCAAATAAAGATTCTGTGCGCCTTGCTCAGCTAACCATTGGGCTGTCGCCAGGCCCAATTCTCCCAGGCCTCCTGTGATTAAATAGGCTGCATTTTGCTGCGGTTTTGACTGGGTATTGATCTGCGAAGCAGCTTGCCGGGTCTGCCGCTTAAAGGGATTCCATGATTTTGGCAGTGGCCGATGATTAGCATCTGCTTCAAGGGACTCTTTTGTCGGAGTCAATAGTCGTGCAACCCAGCGCTGGCTGCCTCGAAGACAGAGATTGGTTTCAGGGCTCTGAGCCAATAATTCACTGGCCAGCAATTGTAGGGCTTGTGAATCGGTCTCAGTTGCGAGATCAATTTGGGTGCAATGCCAGTTTGGAAACTCATAAAAGGCACTGCGAACCAGCCCCCACCAGACAGACTGGGCTAAATTCAGGGTTTGTTGTTGCTTGGCAGCAAGCCCTGTTGGTAAAGCCGTGTCTCGACTCAGCAAATAAAAGCGGGGCGCTAAATCGAGTGCTGGCTCAAGTTGTTCCAGAGCCTGAAAAAGATAGAGCAGTGACTGATAATTGGCCTGGGCTTGCACTGTCAAATCAGCTGAGTGCGTGCTGGGGGCAAAGGCTGCGATCACCCCGAGTAATGGACTGGATTGCTGCCATTCACTTTGGATTTGCTGAAAGACAGCCTGGAAATCACTGGCTTGCAGCGGATTGATTTGAAAAGGCGATTGTTTCAGATTCAAGTTTTGCCCTGTTTCGACCCAGATGCAGCTTTGTCCAGAGGCTTGTAATTGTAGTTCTAAGCTGACTTTTAGCGCCCGTGCAAAAGCACCCTTTTTAGGAGCTGAAACGGAGTCGGTCATAACGATCCAGACGCCAGGAATGCTCTGCTTGATGATCGGAATACTTTGCAAT
The DNA here is from genome assembly GCA_037968875.1 of Candidatus Sericytochromatia bacterium. Taxonomy (GTDB): domain Bacteria; phylum Cyanobacteriota; class Sericytochromatia; order UBA7694; family UBA7694; genus JBBKWI01. The sequence continues at coordinate 9,807 of JBBKWI010000106.1, forward strand.
ACCCAAGTCAATTGGATTGGGCTTTGGGGCCAGTCGGTTTTGATCTGTGAGGGCTCTACGACTGTTTCCGCTACTTTGACAGATACCGAGCCAGACTCAGTGTGGGGTTTTGAAAGCGGAAGCTGGTTTTCAAGCCAATAGGCTTTCCGCTGCCAGGGCAAAGGCGGAAAATTTAACTTTGGCCCTGTGAATTCAGTCCTGAGTCCTGGAGCTTGCCAATTGACTTTTCCGCCGGCTCGGTAGACCTTTAATAAGGCCTGCCGCAAATGTTCCGACTCTGTTTGCTCTCTTTTTAAAGAGGCAATTCGCATAGGTTCTGGGAGTTTGAGTTCTGTTGCAATTTCCTGAATCATGGGCAATAGCAGTGGGTGCGGTGCCATTTCAATCCAGAGATTGACTCCCTGTTGCAGAGCTTGTTTGATTGCAGGGGCAAAAGCGACAGTTTGGCGTAAATTTGCATACCAGTAGCTGGCGTCAAAACTGGGCTGCGTGACGGCTTCAGCAGTCACTGTTGAGATCATTGTGATTTGCCCCTGACTGGCAGGCAAATCAACCAGAGCTGAACTTAAGCGGGCTTCAGCAGATTCAACCTGATAGGAATGAGAGGCCACTTTTACTTTAACAAAGCTGCAAAAAATGGATTGCGCTGTCAATTTTGCTTCGATAGACTGCAAGGCCAGAAGATCACCACTGAGCACAGTGGTTTTGGGGCCGTTCAAGGCAGCAATACTCACGGTTTGCTTCGTCAAATAGGGCTGACATTGTTCGCGGCTTAAGCCGGTGACTAACATGCCACCTGCTTGCCCCTGGTCTTGTTCCTGGACATGCTCTGCCAGGATCCGACTGCGGCGACAGATGATCTGCGCGCCGGCGTCAAGATCGATCGCCCCGCTGATATAAGCGGCAGCCACCTCACCCATGCTATGTCCGATCACCAGCTCAGGCTCAATACCCCAGGCACGCCACAATTGAGCCAAAGCGATTTGAATTGCAAATATTAACGGTTGTATAATCTCGATTTTCTCAAATTCCAGGGCTGTTGGCTGCAGTAAATATTCAGTCAGAGGACGAGGCATTTCTGCTTGCATCGCTTGCTCGCAGGTATCAATCCAGGCTTTAAAGACGGTCTGCTCTTGATACAATTGCTGGCCCATGCCCAGCCACTGTGAACCCTGGCCAGAAAAAACAAAGCCGATTTTGAGAAAATGGACGGGTTCAATCTCAGGACTGCTGCTTGCTTGCTTGAGCTCTGTTAATAATTGGCTAGTATCAGAAACAGCTGTGGCCCAGCGATAGGGCAAATGACTTCGTCTCATATGGCTGGTATAAGCCAAATCAACCAGACTGATTGGTTTTTCTTGGGCGTGAAGCCAATTATAGACTTGTGCCAGGTGTTGAGACAGAGCGCTGGCAGAATGGGCCGAAAAACAAATCAAGGCATCTGCATTTGCTTCTGTTTGTCTGGTCTCAGGTGCTGCTAATTGCGGCGCAGCCTCTACAATCAGATGGGCATTGGTGCCACTCATACCAAAAGCAGAAACACCCGCTAGCCACCGGCCTTGAATAGGCTGCCAATCGGTGTTTTGGTGAGGGACTTTTAACAAAGGCTCGCCATTGATTCGGGGATCTGGGAGTGCTGGGTTCAAAGGCTGACTGTGCAAATTAGCCGGGATCTGTCGATGTTTTAAAGCCAATAAAATTTTGATTAAGCTGGCGATGCCAGAAGCACTTTCGAGATGGCCCAGATTGCTTTTAACGGCGCCCAAAAACAGCGTCTGTTGTCTTTGCTCTGGGATCAAGCTTTGAACCAGGGCCTGGGCTTCAATCGGATCCCCCAGAGGCGTGCCCGTGCCATGGGTTTCGACATAAGAAATCAGCTCTGGCGCGATCTGCGCTTGACGCAATGCTTGCTGAACCAGGCTGACCTGAGCCTGACGGTTGGGGGCTGTGATGCCATTACTGGCACCGTCGTGATTGATCGCTGAGCCTTTGATAAGTCCGAGGATCGTATCCCCAGCTTGCTGGGCGTCTGAGAGGCGTTTGAGTACCACCAATCCGCCCCCTTCACTGCGCACAAACCCGTCTGCAGCAGCTGAAAATGGCTTGCAGCGCCCATCAGTTGCCAGTGCCTGTAATTGTGAAAAGTAGATACTGGTTTGGGGGTTCAGGATTAAATTGACGCCCCCGGCCAGAGCCAGCTTAGACTCACCCAGACGCAAGCTTTGACAGGCTTGATGAATCGCCACTAACGATGAAGAACATGCCGTGTCGAGTGTCATTACTGGGCCTTGCAGATCCAAGAAATAAGCGATACGTCCAGCAGCGACACTGGGTGAGTTCCCTGTGCCTGCGTAATGGCTAATCCGTTCTGGATGGTCTGCATCGAAAGCACGAATATGATATTCAGAATTGGTTAATCCGACAAAAACGCCACTGGACGATCCAGCCAGACTTTCTGCTGCAATGCCTGCATTTTCAAGAGCTTCCCAGGCCAGTTCAAGTAGCAAGCGCTGCTGGGGATCCATTTCCTGAGCTTCTGTTGGAGAAACTCTGAAAAAAGCAGCATCAAAACCGCTAATATCCGCCAAAAAACCACCTTCACGCTGACAAATTTTACCACTCTGACCCTTTTTAGGATCATAATAGCGCTCTTTGTCCCAGCGATCGGCTGGAATGTCAGTAATGGCGTCAGTTGCGTTTATCAATAGCTCCCAAAACTGTTCTGGGTTATCTGCGCCGCCAGGAAATCGACAGGCTGCTCCAATGATCGCTATGGTTTCATATTGTGAGATTGCTGGTTCTGGGCTGATCTCTGAGAGCCGCTGAGCGGACGCTTCACTTGCTTTTTGAGGAGCGGATTGTAAAGGTGAGCGGGCCTGTTCTAATTGGCTGAGATAAGACAAGAGCTCCTGGGGAGTCGGCTGATCCCAGAGCAAAGTCTCTGCGAGTTGGAAGCCTGTGATGATCTCTAATTCAGCGACCAGGCCGACGCTATTAACCGAGTCCAGTCCCATGCTCTGAAAGCTTTGCTGTGGATCAAGCTGCTGGGTGGACTGTTGTGTCGTTTCGGCTAACCAATCCACTAACCAGTTTTGCCATTGGCCTGGCTTGAGGGGCTCTGCTTGTGTTAAGGCTGCCGTTGGGATGGCTGCTATTGGCGGCGGCTGCAATTCTGTAATGACTTCAGGCTGTTGCTTGGCTTCGATTTGAGCAGGCCAGCGTGAGATTTCAATTAGTTTTGAGTGTTCGATTCCTTTGTGATAAGCGTCCTTGCTGGCTCGGCGCATGCGCTTGCCGCTGGACGTTTTGGGTAAACTACCCGCTTCGATTAAGATCACTGCATGGAGCGGCACCAAAAACTCAGCGCTGATATGTTGGGCGATTTGTTGGGCTAATTCACTGGTGGAAGTCCCCGTAGCCAGTCGTTCCGGATTGATTTCCTGGACCAACACGATTTGTTCTTCAGTGAGATCTCCAAGCGTTGCCGGGCAAGAAAAAGCGATCCCACAACCCGGCCGAATCGCTGGGTATTTGCTACCTAAAGCTTCGACGCAAATCTCGATATCCTGTGGGTAAAGATTGCGCCCACGCACGATCATCATTTCCTTGAGTCGACCGGTAACATACAAATCCTGGCCCTGCAAAAATCCAAAATCACCTGTGCGTAAAAAGTGGCCGGGGTAACCTGCTATTGTCGCCTGAAAGGCTGCCTCTGTGGCTTCTGGCTGCTGCCAATACCCCTGAGCAATATGTGGCCCCTGCAGCCAGATTTCGCCAATCTTGTCTGGAGGCAAAACCTGGTGACTCTCTGGATCGACAATCAAGAGGGTTTCAAAGGGGGCTGGATGCCCTGAACTGACCAATTCGATTGCCTGGGGGCTGTCGGCCAGGCCAATTTGTACTTGATGTTTTTCTAATTGACTGCGATCGACCCACAGTTTGACGGGACGTATCGCACGGGGACTCCCTGCGATAAAAACGGTTGCTTCAGCCATACCAAAGGAAGGGAAAAAGGTATGTCTGTCAAATCCGGCGGGTTCAAAGTATTTAATAAATCGCTCGACTGTGGCGGCATGGATGGGTTCGGCACCATTTAAAGCCAGCTTCCAGCTACTCAGGTCAAGCGCATCCCGATCTGCTGCCGCAATTTTGCGCACGCAAAGCTCATAAGCGAAATTAGGCGCGCCGGTCGATGTTGCCTGATGATCAGAGATTAATTGTAGCCAGCGCAAGGGTTTTTTTAAGAAGGCAATCGGTGGCATAATTAGGCAAATACCGCCGACATAGAGCGACTGCAATAAGTGTCCCACCAGGCCCATATCATGATAAAAAGGCACCCAACAGGCCACGCGTGCTTGTTGTTCGTGATGTTCAAAAGCGATTTGGATCATTTCTTGATTGGCTAGTAAATTGCCATGGCTGATTAAGACACCTTTGGGATCCGCCGTCGAGCCAGAAGTGTATTGCAAAAAAGCCAAATCGTTACGCTGCATGCGAGGTAAGGCCAGTTTAACCAGAGCGTCGGGATGATCGCTTTGTTTTAAGTAGCTATCCGATTCGATCCACTGCACTTGTTCGCTCAGGGGGTGGGCCTTGAGAAGTTGTTTTGCCTGACTTAAGATCTCCTGGGTGGTCAAAACGGCTGGTGCGCGGGCATCGATGATAATGCGCTGCAGGCGCTGCAAGGTATGGGCTAAACGATGCGGCTCAGGTGGGTAAGCGGGCACGGGCACCACACCAGCGTAAAGGCAAGCCATAAAAGCGACGATAAAGTCGAGTCCGGGGGGGTAAAGCAAAAGCAAGTGCTGCTTTTCATAGCGCTGCTGCAGTAAGTGTTGTGCCAGGCGTCGGGCAGATTGGTCTAGTTCTAGATAGGTGATGCTTTGTGTCAGGGTTTCACCATCTGCAAAATAGCGAAAGGCGATCGACTGTGGGTGTTGTAGGGCTCGCCATTGCAACATATCCGCAAAGGAGTCAAAGTCTGTATGTTGAAAGGCTTGTTTGACGTGGTGTGGGGATCCGGGTTTGAACATTGGACTTAACTCTTTCTGAGGTCAACTTACTGCTTCAGTTCATTATACCGATCTGGGCGGATCGAGCCCTGATTAGAGCAGCAGTTTAAAGCCAAAGCGCTGATACCATTTCAGGGGCCAGCCAGATTGTAAAGCCTTGAGTCCAATCGCCTGATCACCTGCGGCAAAACCCTGCTGACAGATCGCTTGTAACAATTGACGACCCAGGCCACGGCCCTGGTAAGCCGGAATGATATCGACGTCCTGCAAACGGCCCCATTGCCCAGACGGGTTCTGAAAGGGCACTCGTCCCACAGCGCCCACCCATTGCCCTTGATAATTAGCGAGGTACCACAGGCCCTGCAATTGTTTAACTTTGGCCTGGGTATCACTTATCAAAATCTGAATCTGCTCGCGATCACTCAGACCATACGGGACTTCGATTGCTTGTCTTAATACAAATAAGCAGTCCCAATCGGCCTGGCAAGAGATCGCTTTCAACTCTATGTTTAAGGGTGGCAAATCTTGACTCTGTATCTGAAAGTCTTGATAGCTCAAGCTCAAGCAAGACTCTGGCTCTGAATCGCTGTGTTTCCATTGCTCACAGGCTTGAATGCGGCTTTCGGAGTCAAGTAAGTCTTCAGCTTTTAAATGCACTTACTAGCCATCAAAAATGCCAGCGATAATATCGGCAATCATTTCAAAAATCGAGCCACTGGCTTCAGCCAGCCCTTCTATCAGGGCTCCAGATGCTTCGACTGCCGATCCGAGTAATTCCGGGGCTGACGCTAAAAGCTCAGGAGCATGGGCTAAAAATGAACCCCCAGCCTCGACAATGGCACCGGCTGCATTGGCCATGCCCCAGGCGATTTCAGGACTGGCCTCGATCACTTCCAGGGCGATCCAGTAAGTCATCAGGTCATCCATCGGGTTGTGATCACGATAATCAGCCGTATTTCGAAAGACCTCACTCAGGCCTTTCGCTTTGCCACCGGGTAAATTGGGTTGCTGCAAATTCCAGATCTGGGCCAGCTCGATATTATCAAACCAGACACCGTCACAATCTTTGCAAATGTCTAGTTTTAAATCCGCATATTCACGGGTTTTCATGGTTTTTTGACAGACAGGACAATCCAGCAGGTTTTTATGTTTGCAATGGCTGCATTTGTCTGCGTTGCGCGGCATCAATTGGTGACATTGATGACAGGGCATATAATAGTCGCTATCACGTAAAGTAATCTGTTCGTTCAGTAAGGCGGCAGGCATTTGTCTCAGGGTCTGGACTTCATTGCGATCAAACCAGATCCCCCCACAGCGCTTGCATGAATCCAGAATCAGTTCGTTGCCATCACGGTTTTTAAAGCGGATTTTACTTAGCGGGATGCCGAGACAGACCGGGCAAGGATAAAAATCCTCGAGCACTTTGGGCGATTTTGCCTCTGACATCAAAAATCCTCCAGTCGTTTGGCCTGGTGTTTGTGGGCCATTTGCTGAACTTCGGGGAAGGTATAAACCAGCAAGCCATCGTCCGTCAATTGGATTTCAGCCAGTTTTTTTAGGGCCAGGGCATCCAGGGCTGCTTCCGCTTGCTCAGACTCCAGGGCAAACGCCTGGGTGACGTCTAAGACAGTTAGGTGTCCCTGGTTTTCAGCTGCCAGGCGCAAAATTTCGGCTTGCAAGGTTTTGGCGGCCAGTCCGCTTTTGCTGGCGCCCAGGGATTTGCTTTGCTGTCGGGCGCTCCATAACAAATAGCTCCCGCTGCCCAGGGGTACGAGCACTGCAATGCAAAAAGTCATAAAAATAACCATTGCAGATTGGGTCATCTGGGCCTGAGTAAAGCCCAGTCCCATCATTAATCCCAGCGCAATCAGTACGATACCACCGGCTTGCTTCATACAGTTCCTCAATACCTTTCGTTCAGTCTTAATTTTAGCAAAGGACTCAGACGGTGTGCTGAGAAGCACGAAGATATTAAATTGATAGCGTATTTTCCAGGCTCCTGTTTGTGGGCCGGCTATCTGTGAGTTCAGTTATAAGGCAAGCCCTTAGAGACTGCTTTTGTAAACCCCTCTGCCCTGGCTGCCCGCCAATAGATAATTACTGGCGCCATCATTATAATAACGCAAGGCTTTCATCATAATTTGCGAACTATCAGGCACAGTGCTGCCACCGATAAATGCAGAAAAGCTGGCATTCGCTGGGTCTGTTGCATTAGCTGAAACTTTGAGACCCGGCTGACCTCGCAGGGTCACGAAAAGTTGGTTTGAAAGGTGTTTTCAGAGTTTGCTTAATAAAAGTTAATAGTTGTTTTCGGTTTTCTCATTGCACATGGATGCTCTTGATAGTTATTCAAATTTTTATGGGTTTTTTATTTCTATGACTCGCATTGAATTCATAAATTGATCTTAAATTTAGTGATTATATGATAAATATGTTGATTTTTGAGATGCTATACTGTTCTATGTCCGACGATGCTGACGAGAGGCTGGCAAATGACTGAAATCAAACTCAATCAAGGTGTTTACCGAAAATTTGAACAGGCAATCGAGAATCAGGCGATCAGCCGATCTGAGCTTAAAGGGATCCAAACTGAGATCTTAAAGGATGGCCAGATTGACGCCGACGAACAGGCCCTCTTAGAAAGTCTCAAAGACGGTTATGATACTCAGTTAGAGCTTTCTTCGCGTGAAGATCCGGCCAAACTAAGCTTTAATCCCAATGATCTTAATTTGTCTTCGGCTCGCGCGGGTATTCAGGCGCAGTTCAAACTCTCACCAGGTTTCTTACGACAGTGGGAGCGCCTTTCTCAAGACGGTCAGCTCACAAGTGAAGATTTTACAGCGCTGCAAAAACGAAGCGATTCACTTGCTGACCAGGAATTTTTGGAAGGCTTCAGCGGCACACAAATAGAACTAAAGAATCCTGGTGGACTCGATGAGCACTGGCGTCAGGTCAACGGCGACTGGCAATTGGATCTCGAAGCCACCCAGGCTGAAATCAAATCAGCGTCCTGGGAAGTCCAGATTGCGAGCCTGGACCATGCCAACCCCAAACTACAGCAGAGTGCCAAGACAGAGCTCAGCGCACAGATCGACAGCGATGGCAGCGGACTCGGTTCCGATGATGCTTCTATTCTGGGGCGCATGCAAGAGCAAAAGCTCTATAAGTCACAGCCCCAAACCTATCGCTATTTTAAGCAAAAAATAGCCCGTCAGGCTCGCCAGGAATATGCCCAGTGGAAACAAAGTGTGCCAGCAAAAATTCAGCAAATCGAACAGATTAGCAATCCGACCCAGCAGCGCGAAGCCTATAATCTACTGGCCCATGAAGTGAAGTTGTTTCAGCGCAATGGGGGCGCCCGCAGCGGAGATGCTATCCAAAAGCAGATTGCCAAGTCGCTTGAGCAGAGCTTGCTTAGCCAGACCCAACAGCAGATGATCAACCCAACGCAAGCGCTTGAAATGGCACAGACCCGCTCAATTTTAGATCCCCGCCGGGGCCATCAGCAGATCGAAAAAATGGTTTTCGAACCCGAATTAGACCAAACCCCTGGCTATGAACTGGATGGCAAATCAGACCTGCGTTCGCAAGCCCTGAATTATTTATTGACAAACTTAGAACCACTTGAAGCCCAGGGTTTGTTTATTGAGGTCATGAACGGCAAAGGCCAACCCAATGACAAAATGAAGGAAGCCGCCAGCTTTCACTTGCAACAGGTACAAAAACGCAGTTTGCGCTCCCAACAGGCCATGCTAAAAGCGGATCCAGAAAGCCGCATGCGGGGTCTGAACGGATTGGGTCAATTGCAAAGCACTCAATCCGTTCAGACCCTGTCTAAACAGGCCCGACAAAGTATCAGTCAAACAGAATTAAGCGCCAGCAAGGCTGCTCTCAAGCAACTCTCAGACAGCAGCATTGCCAGAGTTTCAGCAGCTGCCAGTCAGGCTTTGGCCCAACTCACTACCAGCGGTTTGCATTCGC
>JBBKWI010000107.1:0-2730 GCA_037968875.1 Candidatus Sericytochromatia bacterium
ACCCCAGATGATGACTTTCATCATACGATAGATAGTACTGTCGATGGCAAAATCAATGCTTTAACGCCCTATCACCCCAAAAGGGTTCTCCCGCGTGAACTGGCAGCGATTATACGAAAATCAACCCTGCTCTCCCGTAAGAATCGGTATAAGAACGTTAAAGAAATGTCTGATGAAATCCGCCGCTATCTAAAAGGAGAAGCTGTTCTGGCTGAACCCGATACCCCGATTCAGAAATTACAGCGTTGGATTAGTCAAAACAAAGAAAAAACCCTGGTTTTGATCTTGAGTATCACCTTGTTAAGTGGCTCGCTCATTGCCTGGAGTATCTACAAACGCCATACAGACAATCTGCTCTCTCAACAAAGAGAGGCAAAGCAAACTCAGTTTTCAAACCTGATGCGTAACAAGAGCCAAGAAATCAACACGCAATTATTAGATATGGCGAGTTTAACCAAAGAGTATGCTGCAGGCATCGAGCAAGTGATGGGATCTCAACCCAGTCAAACGGTTCCTGTTTACACCTTTGCAATGGCGCAAAATTCTCAACACCCACCAGATGCCAGCACTTCAAAACTCTATCACTCTTCAGTCAGCCTAAATCATTTTGTATTCAAAACAGCAAAGGGCACTCCTCAGGATAAAGTGGCACCGTTGATGCAAAAAATCGCCCCCTATGCCCCTTTTTTGAAGCGCTTGTTTTTACTCTCTCATGGTGACCCCTATTTAAAAGCCGATTCAGAGCAAGCTCAAGACTTGATCCTAAATCAGGGGATTCTTGCTGCTGATACCTATGCCGGTTTTGAAGCTGGCTTTGGCTTTACTTATCCCATGTCCATTACCAACCCGAACTATGACCCTCGCAAACGCCCCTGGTATCAGGTGGCCAAAGGCACCAAAGGGGTTCAATGGGGCCAGCCCTATTTAGATTCTGCCGGTTTGGGCTGGGTGATTCCCAGTACAAAAGCGCTTTATGATGTCAATGACACGTTTAAAGGGGTCGTTGGTATCGATATCAAATTGCCCTTTGTCTCTGAAACAATAAAAATCGCCAAACCCTATATTAAAGACGTCTATTTGTTAAACCCCAAAGGTGAAATTTTGGTTCAAGGGTCCGCAAAAGCCAAGTCTTATCAATCTGGAGACCTCGTGAACACGCTCGAAAAGCTCACGCTGTTTCCTCAGAGCGATGTGGTCAAAGCGATTCAATCCAAAGTACCTTCGGGATACTTACGTTCAAAAGGCCCCAATCCAACCGTTTATTCATACCAATACCTCAGCGCAACCCAATGGTACTATTTGGTTGAAGCAGACGCTCAGAAATTATTTGCAAAGCAGTAGAATTTATGGCCAATAGAAAAGGCAGACCCTTATGAATTTAAAAGATCTTGAAAACATTGCCGGTCAACATGCGACTCAAAATAAGGCTTCAAAAAAGTCTGACTTTGACGTGGCTTTAAAGAAGGGCATGCAGTTTTTATCTCAAGCAAAAGCCGAAGAATACACCATCCCAGACAGCCTGACAAAGGCTTGTGATTCGTTGATTGACGCCATAAATTTCTACCACAGCGATACTCGCCCATATCTGGCTCTGGCTTACCTTTTTTGTGTTTTAGAAGACTTCACTACTGCCGAAGAGTATGCTTATGCAGCTCTGCAGATTGAGCCCCAAAACCCAGAAATTGACACTTTTATAGAAAAAATGCAAGCCTTTAAAAAAGACCTGGCTCTCACAGCCCCCCCCACCGACCAGGCTTTCGAAATTAACGTGCCAGAGAAAGCCCCTCGCTATCAAAAGGATGCAAGGCCTCCTAATCATCAGGAACTTTATAGCGAACTGGAACGGTTTATTTTAGAGAAGCTCAAAGATCTCTTTTCTCGACCTATTGAGGTAGAGGCAACAGTCAACCCACAGAAGCACAAGATTTTAGTAAGTTGTTATAAGAATCTAAAACATGTGATCGAGTACATGGAGCAGCAGGTGGATATCATTGGGGAAAAGCTCAATGTCGCTTCATTAGCAGAAAAAATGATGCCCTTTAAGGTGCTCAAAGGACGATATGTGAAAGCCATTAAGACATCCAATCAATTAATGGAGATTCAGGATACGATCGAACTGTGGAGTTTTAAAACCGACAAGCAAGTGCAGGTGGTAAATCAAAAATTAACGATGTCGGCCCTCACTTATGGCCGCGTAGATGTGCATCGTATGATGGATGGCTGTGATCTGATCGCTGATAAATTAGATCATTTATATGAAACCGAAAAAATAGATATTTCTTTGGTGGAAAACTCTTATGAAAAACTGACAGGCCTGGTAGAAAGCCTGAGCACGATGCTTGAAGATTCAGGCGCTGTCCAAGAGAACAAAAATAAACTGATGGATATTTTAGATTAAGTATTAGGGTCGCGTCAGTCTCCATTTTCTCAATTGAAGCAAATAGGTTATGATTAAAGGGATTTTGGTTTTAATAGCATTCAAAAAGAGGCATCATTTTGGCAATACGAGGTTCCAGTAGTGTAGGGGGTGGTAATTCACAGATTTTTGCACAAATGCAACAGCGCAGTGTCTCTCAAAAGACCGCTGTCAAAGGCACTGATGCAAAGAAAAACAGCCCCAAAGCCGCAACGCCTGATAATACACAACAAAAAACCCAGGTAAACACTACCAGAACTCGACACATGAAGGCCAAGCATGTCTCAGTCAGAAATAAAGAAGCAAAAGAGCAA
>JBBKWI010000108.1:0-83631 GCA_037968875.1 Candidatus Sericytochromatia bacterium
AGGTTGAATCAGCGTGATAGGATTACTTGTTTACTCCTATCATGCCACAGCTTAAACACAAAGCCAAGAGTCGGACTTGACATTCATTAGTCTTCTTCTGTATAACATTAATATACGGACATTATACAGAAACGAGTTATCATGCACGAGATTTCCCTTTTGCCAGAGCAGCGTCAGAAATATAAAGAAACTTTGGAACAACAGGTTCCACAAATGAATCGGCATACTCACTATTTGCGTTGGCTGAATGGCTTCTTAAAGCATTGTGCCCATACGGCAAGTGCTGATCAATCATCAGCAGCGGATCCTAGACAGTGCCTGGAATCGTTTCTGATTGAGGTCAAAGCGCAATATGCCTCTGAATTTGTGATTGAGCAGGCCTCTCATGCTGTAGAGCTCTATCTTGAGCATGTATTGCAATCAGAGCCACCTAAGCCTGAGCCGCTGAATGATGCTAATGCGAGTTGGCTCAGCGCTTTTCTGGCGACCCGACGCGAAATCAAGCGTCGCCATTATTCGCCCGCCACCGAGAGAAACTATCTCAACTGGATCCAGCGTTTTGCCAAAGACAACCCTGGGGTGGGGCCTGAGTCACTCGGGGCTGATGCTGTGAAGTCTTTTTTGAGTGATTTGGCAGGAGTGCATCATTTGGCAGCGGGTACTCAGAATCAGGCTTTTAATGCGCTGATATTTTTCTTTCAGCAAATTTTGGAGCAACCGCTGGGGGAGCTCAAAGGCATTACACGCGCCAAGCGCAAAAAATATATTCCAACTGTCTTGTCGCGTCAGGAAGTTGATCTGATCATTGCAGAGTTAGAGCAGCCGGTGCGTTTGGTGACGCAGTTGATGTATGGCTGTGGCTTGCGTTTAAATGAAGTGCTCTGCCTGAGATTGCAAGACCTGAGCTTCGAAACCCATACGCTTTGGGTGCATCGGGGCAAAGGCGGCAAAGATCGCAGCTTGCCCTTGCCACGCAGTATCGAAGGGGAACTCAAAGCGCAGATTGAAGAAGTCAAACGTATTCATACACAGGATAAGCTTCAGGGAGCAGACGTATTCTTGCCGGATGCAATGGCAGTTAAATCCAAAAATGCAGCCAGTTCTTTGGCCTGGCAATGGCTTTTCCCGGCGATTAAACTCACAAAAATGGAGCTAACGGGTGACTTGAAACGCTATCACTATCATCCCACCCATGTGCAACGTGCGATTAAAGTCGCCGTAGAGCAAGCCGGGATCTTTAAGCGTATCTCGCCCCATACTTTTCGGCATACCTATGCCACCCATCTGCTGCAAGCCAATATCGACCTGCGCAGTATTCAGGAGCTACTCGGCCACAGTGATATTCGCACCACCATGATCTATTTACACACCCGTGGGCAAGCCGAGCGACAGACGATCGTCAGTCCCCTGGATCTGTTGCCTGCTTGAGTTATTTGTTCTCAGCCCGATAAAAAGAGGACTTGATATACTTCTCGAAATAAGCTTGTAAGTCATGAGAGCCATGAGCCGGGGCCACCCCAGAGCGCAGAATGTCTGAGCGTAAGAAATCATAAGCAGCGACCTGATCGCGCTTGAACAGATTCAGAGACTGACGCACCACACTATCGAGGGGGCCAGGGGCAGCAGAGATCTTGGGCGGTTTATTGAGGGCCTTGAAAGCGGTCTGAGCAATGCTTTCGAGTGTCATTGTTTGGGGGCCGCCGACATCGACTTCTTTCTCTTTGGCCACCAGACCTTTGACGCAGACCTCAGCCAGATCCTGACCGTGGATCGGGTTCAGCTTGAGCTTGGCACCGCCGGGTAACCAGATCCGGCCGCTCTGGGCCATATACAACAATGGCAGCATTTCCGGGTAAAACAAGGTCGGCCGGATTACATACGAAGTCATCACCGAATTTTGCAGATCTTGTACAAACTGGGCCTTGGCTTTGACGATATCCATATTCTGAGCACTGGGATCGTTAAAAATCGAGACATAGACAAATTTATTGACGGATCCAGCGTTGATCGCTTCGATTAAGAGATTGCGATTGCCATGGTAGTCAACTTGCTCGTGGTTTAACTGAGTCTCACGGGGTGAAAGCGTGGCACACGAAATCACCGCCTCAATCTGATGGCAGATCCCCCGTAGGCTTTGCGGGTAAACCAGATCTGCGGTCACGATTTCATCGACCTGAGCGCCGACTGCCGGGGCCAGGGTTTCGCCCCGTTTCCAGAGTTGTTCGCGGTGGCGCACCAGAGCACGCACCCGATGGCCCTTGCGTTTGAGTTCAGCGATCACATGGCGGCCGAGATAGCCGGCGGCACCGGCAACCAGAATAAATTTCATAGCGCTTGTTTAACTTTCTACTAGCTGTTGTTGATTTTAGCGCCGATTGCTCGGCAGCAAATATTGCCAGACGGCATGGTGGTGCATCGTGACCTCGACCATTTGGCGACTGCCCGAATGCACGATCAGGGTATTGCCATTTTCCAGGCGATGGGCCGCCGTGGGATTGGTGATTTTTTTATTGCCATCATTGACATTGCCCCCGTATTGCCAGGTCACGCCCCCGGCCGGGTCTACCTCAATGACCCGGTGGTTGCGGGTATCTACGATCAGGGTATTGCTATTGATCAGACGGTGCGCCCGCTCCGGGTACATCAGTTGATAAGGGCCATTGCCTGGATTTTTGAGGGTGCCGTATTGCCAGATAATCTCGCCCTCGCGATTGACTTCGATCACATAGTGATTGCTCCAATCGGTGATCAAGATCGTATTGTCAGGGGTTTGCTCGGCGTAATAAGGGGCGTTCAACGGGTTGACGCCCGTGTCCCAGCCGCCAAACTCCCAGATCAATTGCTGATGCTGATTGACTTCTAAGATCCGACCGGAGTACTGATCGGTGATCAAAACCGTATTGTTAGAGGTGGTGACTGCTGAGCGGGGGTGTCCGAGCAGGCCCGGCCGAGAGCCCATCACACCGCGTTCGCCGTATTGCCACATAATCTCTTTGGTCGGGCGATAGATCTTGAGTACCCGATGCTGATCTGTATCCGTGACCAGGACTTCGCTGTCTTCACGCTCAGAGAGCTCGACATGCTGGGGCCGTTCCAGATGCAGTTCATGACGGGGTGATTCTTCGCCTAAGCGCCAGACGATTTGTTTTTCACGATTGACCAGAAAAACTTTATTGTCTTGCTTGTCAATTAAAGGGATCTCAATATCTGTTAGCTTGGCTTTGGCGGCTGTGTATTTCTTGGCCGCTTGCTTCGCCAATTGGTTGATATGTGAAGCCGAGGGTTTGCTTGAGAGTTCGATAATCTTTTCGCTCTCGGCCACCTGTTGGCTATAGCCTTCTGATTTAGGCAAATTGGCGTATTGGTAGAGATACATCGGTCGCAGTAAGCGCGTCACTTCGATCACGTAGAGTGGGCTGAATACAACGGTATTGCCGTTGCCCATGCGGATCATACGCACCGGGATAAACGAAAAGGCGCCGTCACTGGCTTTCTCGATGCCTGTATCAAAATGCCAGGCCACTTCACCATGCGGGTTGACCTCGAGTACGCGCCGGTTTTCGGAATCAGAGATCAGCGTATTGCCATTGGGTAGACGGAAGGCCTGAGTCGGGGCGTTGATTTGATTGCTTTCGGAGCCATAGCCTGAGCCCAGCTTATTGGCGGCATTGCCATATTGCCAGATAATTTCTTCGTCGCTATTGACCTCGATCACCCGGTGATTGTCTGTATCGGTGATCAAAAAGTGGCCGCCTTTGAGGCATTGCATATCGCCGGGGCTATAGAGTCTGCCACGGGTATTGCCGACCGACGCGGTGATGCCATACTGCCAGACAATTTTGTTTTGGGGGTTGATCTCGATAATGCGGTGATTGCCCTGATCGACAATGATCGTATTGCCATTAAGCTTGCGCATGGCCTTGACGGGTCGGTGCAGACGAATTTCAGAAGACTTATCTGCCGGCGGAAACTGCCAACGGACCTGACCCGATTTGGAGACTTCGTAGACGACGTCCTGGCCAGCGTCTGCGAAGAGCGTATTGCCATTGGGCAGGCGAATCGGGTTCTGGGGCTCGAGTAATTCCAGTGGGCCGATGCCATCTTCGCCACCGATTTGCCAGTGGATCACCCCTTTATTGGTGAATTCAATGATGCGACGTTTATCGACATCATTCACTAAGAAGGTATCGGCAGGCAGATCATCGCTGCGCAAGACCTCGTCATCAGACTCAAACGAGATTTGGCTGCCTTTGCTGGGTTGAGCCGGCTGAACAGGTTGATCAAGCTCTTTGACCTGTTGCGCCAATTGCTGGACCTGGGTTTTAGGAGTGGCTTCGATCACTTCAGGTTTGCTGGGGGAGATCGTATTGACCAGTGACATAAATGTCTCTTTGGTGATCACTGTTTCAAGGGAAAACTGATTAAATAAATCCGGTACCCGCACAATCGTGTATTCAAAATTCATGAGTTCTTTGCGGGCCCGCTCGACCAATGGCTGCAATTTTTCGATCACGTTTACATCGCCAGAGACATCGATGCCCCAGATTTTTTTGAATTCGTTCAGGCAGTATTCCATCAATTGCTGATTGACTTGTTCAATCGAGACTTGCTCCCAATCGATTTCAGGATAGCTTTTTTCGGCCTGTTCAGTTTCGTCTTCATCGTCGTCACTGACCAGTATCGGTGGCAAAGCTGTACTCTGTGGCGCAGAAATGGCTGGCGGCGTTGCCGGTGTTGCAGGTTGTTTGGCTGCCACCACCTCAGGTTCTGGTTGTTGCACCACCGTCTCGGAGGCTGAGCCTGTCGAAGCTTCAGGGTATGCGGGCCCAGGGTAGCGTTGCAGATTTTCGACCACGCCTTCAGGGGCAGTGCCCTCGAATTCAGCCCGCTGATCCGGGTTCATATGCGAGACAATATTTTTCATGCGGGTCATGATCGTGGTGTAAAACTCACGCATGAAACGCTCAAATTCTTCTTTGCCAAACTCCAAAAAGAAGAGCGGGATATCCGGGAAGAGCTTGCTAGCAATGGCTTCGATCTCCGGGCGACTGGGGTTGACAGCCGCGATTCTGAAGATACCGTTGAGATGATTGATTGGCACAAATTCAAATTGCCGCAGCAGACTTTCGCGAAACTGAATCAAAATGCTGGGGTCAATTTGATGGGCGTTGAGCACCGGGTAATCTTCTTCGGGATTGCCGCGCTGCTGTTCGACAGCATCAATCTGGCGAGATTCTTGATTTCCGATCGCAAAAGCCGGGTCATCGGAGCCGGGGTGAGCATCAAAATCTGCCAGAGACAGACTGGGGGCTGTTGATGCGTTGCCGCTGTAGTTATTTAAGGTTTCGTGCAGAGTCCACTCGGCTTCTTCGACATCCTGGAAGCTGATAAAGTCCATTTCTAGCAGCACATCCAGAATCGACATGTCCACCTTAAAATAGCCTTCGGGCTTGCTGATCGCAAAGGTGATATGACTGGGTTTACTATCGTCGTTGAGCAAAGCATAACGATCGATCAATTGATACGACTGCAAATCGACGATATTGATCCAGGGCGTAAACATGGCCGGGGCATCGACATAGGTCATAAAGATCAAAAACTGGTCCTGGGGATTGACGGCCATCAAATCTGTCGGGTCATCCAGAGTTGAAAAGAGATTGCCGTGCAGGGCCACACTGCTGCGCAAAAGCAAATTCTTGGTGTCTAGCACGACGATATCCACGGTTTCATCGGGCTTGGTACTTTGCAGATAGAGCCACTGGCCATCATGGGAGAGTTTGATGCTGCCCAAAATACCGTAAGGCAACGGCTGACGTTTGATCTTGAGGTTACGCAAGCTGACGATCAAGAGCGCTGGGGTGCTATTGTCGGTGATATACAGACGTTGGCCATCGGGGCTGACAGCCAGATTGAGTGTCTTACGGGAGCCTGTCGGGCGCACCACCACTGAGCCGGTCAGCTTCATTTCTATAGCATCAACAATAAAAATCGTGCCCCGGCCGCGATCGGCCAAAAACAAATATTTGTGATCAGGGGAGACAATCAGATCGACCGGCAGGCATTTGAGACTATTCATGGGGATCAGGGGATAAGTGAAGGTGTTGCCCAGGGCCAGATAGGGGTGCTCATCGAGTTCACCGAAATAATAATGGGTGTGGTCATCAGAAACCGTCAGGCCGCCCTCATTGTCACCGTCCCAGACGATTTCACCGATCTCACGGGCATTGGCAGCGTGAAACAAAAACACCGAGCCGCTGCCGGTGGGCAGCCAATCTGTCGAGAGATAACGGGGTTGGTATTTGCGGGTGGTGGGCAAGGCCAGACTGCGCAGGGTCTTGCCGCTCCAGGGATCCACTTCGCGCAATTGGTAGCTTTTTTGATCCATCACATAGGCCACGGCTTTGCCCTGGCTCTGTTGGCCTATTTTATAGGAGCGCAAACGGGAAAGAGCTGTAGACAATTGCTCAGGCGAAATTTTCCCTTGTTCTAGCAAATATTCCTGTATCAGTTGTTCCTGAAACTCGGGATTGGAGCCCGATCCACCTGCACTATTGCTCATCTGCATTCCCATCATCAATGATTGTGATCTTAATTCTAACGTAAAGCGCCTTCTTCTGTGGTGAAATCGCGTAAAACAGTCGCTTGATCTCAATGCCTATTTTGGCTGCTGCTTGTTCCAGGCCAAAAAGTCGGCTTTGATCTCAGCGGCGCTGTGTTGATCCAGATAGCCTTCAAAATCGCTGCTGGTATCTAGCTTAAATTGTTTGATTGACTGGCCCAGGGCTTTGCTGGTCAAGCCGTTCCACTGAGAGACCAGCTTGCCATTAAATTTTATTTTGCGGGCTTCATGTGCCGCATCAGCATCAGCGTAGTCTTTGAGCTGCCCCAGCAGATCGGCCGCCGGGAAGGCGTTGTGTATTTTGATCAAATAAGGGGATTTGTCAGCGTAATATTGGTAGGCCTTGTCGGCCAGACGTTGGCTTTGTTCGGGGGCTTGCAACCACTCCAAAAAGCAGGTATACGTTTGGCGCTTGCGATTGCGGGTCCGATTGATGCTATTGAGGTTTTCATAAGCATAGATCTGCGGGTTAAAATAACGGCTGTGGGTCACAAAGTCAAAGATTTCTTCAAGGCTGTCAAAGCCTGACTGCCAGCGGGCATAATCATAATCCAAAAAGGCGTAAATTTCGGCCGGATTTGTCGAGAGCTGGATTTTTTGGGCCCGGTGGCCGGATTCGGTGCGGATTTGGTAGCTTAGACCATCCCAGCCAAATTTGAGGCCGAGTTTATGGGCGATGCGACCGATTAAATTATTGAGATCGTTATAGCCAAAGTAAAACTGCGCACTTTCAAAGAATTGTGGATCGACATAGATCAGATCGACCTGAAAGTCCTGATAACGAAAACTGGTGATATCTTTGTTATAGACCACATCATCAGCACCCAATTGGGCCAAGAAAACCTCAAAGTCAGCCCGTTCCGGCTGAGGTTTGCAAACCAGAACGTCCAGATCGCCAAAGTCAGGCTTCTGGCGATAATAGGTCAGGGCTGCCAGGCGAGGGTAGATCGTCTGTAATTCTGCTAAGACATGCGCTTCAAAGGGCTTGTACTCAGAGGCACTCAGGCGTTTTAAGTTTTCAAAGGCGTTACCGCCCATAGCAGTAGTCTCCTGGCACTAGATTGGGGCTCTGGTTTGGGCCCAGCCCTAACGTTAACATTTTTGAGTCCAGTCGGGTGGCTTTTGCTTAGCCTACCTGACGCTCGTTTTTAAGGACTTCGTAATGGTACTCTGTTTCACCTTTGAGATTCACGAACTCAAAATAAAGGCGGCTGGGTGAGACTTCAAACCAGCTAAAACCAAAGCTATTGTCGGCAAAGAGTGTATTGGGGCCCCGACCGACTTTGCGCTGGCCCGCGCCGCTACCGGCGATCACCTGATGCATGCCACAGAGCGGCTTAATATGCTGCTTATCGTGCTCATGGCCTGCCAGGTAAAACTGGACGGTGCCACAGAGGCCATCGATCATTTGCTTAAGGGCTGGGGACTGACTGTTTTTATAGACGGAATTGGTTTGGCGAGGGTGGTGACCAAAGGCAATGGCCCACGGGCTCGGGTGGTTTTTTAGATATTGCTGATGGGCTTTTAATTGCACAGTATTGGGCTGGTTGGTGTCGAGGGCGACAAAGGCCACCGGACCGGCCTGGAACTGGTAGTAGCGGGCGGGCAGATACCATTTTTTGCTGTGCTGGGTATAGTTGATCTGAGCGTCGATACTGCCACGGATATCGTGGTTGCCCAGCACCATATGAAAACGGAAGGGCAAATTAGCAAAGGGGGTTTCAAACTTGGTTTGAAACTGGGGGTCACTAACACTGCGCACACCGTCGTTATAGATATTGTCCCCCAGGGTGACAGCGAAATCACAGCCTTTGGCAGCGCATTTTTTTTGGATCGCCTGGGCCACCTGGTACTGGATCTTGGCGCCGGTGCCAAAATCGCCAAAGGCCACAAAGCGGATTACGTTTTCAGCCGCTGCGATGCTTAGCTCCTGAGAGCTGCTGATCGTTTTCGCCGGGGTTTCAGGGGCATCATTATCATCGGTGATGGCTTGTTGACCTGGAGCACAGGCGCTGAGTAGCAGGCAAAGCCAGAGACTGAGTGTGCTTAATCCCTTTCTCGTATTGGGGCTGGCGACTGGCAATAAATGGCTGGGCATATTACACTCCATTGTTTCGATCCGGCGATCTCTTCTTGGTTGGCTTCATTTGTATTAAAGCGGTTTTGAGTGCCCAAAGGCAAGCAGATCGACGCCAGGCGCTATACTGAGAGAAAAGCAGTAACGAAGTGAGTATTTATGGCTTTTGAAGCTTTGCCTCTCAATATTTTATTGGGCCCTTTAAGCCCCAGTCTGGTGACCGCAGAGCAGTCTATTTGCAATCCCTTGAGCTCCTTGCATTGTCTCGGGGATTATTTTGGCCACCCCCAGATCCAAACTTTTTTTATTGGCAGCGAAGCACTGAGCCACTTGTACCCGGCAGGGCAGACGATTCAATCGATCGTGCCTGCTGAGCGTCTGGAGCTGCCACTGCAACCGAGCTACTTATTGCAGCCTTTACTCGACAAAATTCAGCCTGAGTTTCAGCCAGATCTGATCCTGTGGTGGGGCTTGCAATATGGTTTTCCTGATGATTTTCAGCAGGTCAACTTGCCCAAAATCTTGATTGTTTCGGACTGGAACCCTCATCACGCCCTGCTCTCAGAATTATTTGGGGTCTTCGACTATCTGCTCTGTGATCAAAAGCTCATTCAGATTTTTGCTGCTCAGGGTCGCCAGAATTGCGCCTACTGGCCAGCGTATGCCTTTGATGCCAGTAGGGTTCCCGCTGAGACCGGTGCTGAACGCGAAATCGATCTGATCTTTGTTGGTAATCACAACCCCCACAAATACCAGCAGCGCAACCATTATTTGTCACGAATGGCGAGCTTACCTTACCGCACCCTGATCCGCTCGGATCTCAAACACGCGGAATATGTTTGGCTTTTGCAACGCAGCAAGATCGCCTTTAATTTTGCCCTGCGTCAAGAAATGAATATGCGCGCTTATGAGGCAGCTGCCTGTGGGGCCTTATTATTGATTGAGGCCGAGAACCTTGAAATCCAGCATTATTTGACCCCTGGCCAGGACTGTGTACTCTATACTCCCGAGAATTTTGAGCAAGTGATCGCCTATTACCTCAGTCATGAAGACCAGCGCCTGGCGATTACCCGGCGGGCCAGGCAGCGGATCGAGACACAGACCTATACGCAGCAATTTGCGACACTCTTGCAGCGACTGCCTACAATCCTAAAAGAGATTCAGGCCCAGCCCAAAACCCTGCCCTTGAAACCTGATGTTGAGCTGTCTCGGCTGGCCCTGAGTGAGCAATTGCAACGGGCAGTTCTGGCTCTGAGCCTGGATATTCCCTTACTGAGAATTAATGCGGCGCTGCGTCTGGAAAAGTGCTTGTCACAGGTCCAGTCTGCTGAGCAACGCCTCTTGCTCTTGAATGCCCTGCTGGTCTGCCACACAGATCTGCTATTGTCGCCTCCCGAGGGTGTTTTGCCAGGCTTCGATTGGTCTCTGTCTGCACTCAGGCACGCGCTCGTTCTTTTGTCTGAATCAGAAGGCTGGCAGCCGATTGTGGTCTATAATCTGGCCTGGAGTGCTTATCTAATCCAGCAGCCCTTGGCCCAGTGGCTAGAGCGTTGGCAGCAGTTTGATTGGAATCAAGAAGCAGCGGCTCCAGCTGATCTGGCGATCTTTGTGCTGCCTTTGCGTTTTATGGGCTTTTATCAGTATTATCAGGCGGCGCTGATTTCTACTCAGCAGACGGCCCTGACCCGCTATTTGCAAATGGGTATGCTGTACTTAGCCGGACACGCAGCCGAAGTGACGACCGGTGAAGTCGCTGCCCTGGCTTGCTTTCAGGCGGCCAATGAGATCCTGCCAGTGGCAGAAATCGCTTTTGAACAAAGCCGCTTATACTTGCAAAGGGGTCAAAAAAAAGCGGCTTTTGTGGCTTTAACGACGGGTCTCAATGGCGGTGTCTTTTATTCGAGGGCCTGGTGGGCTTTGTTACAGCTAGGGGCAGAACTCTTGCCTCCAGCTGCCCTGCAAGACTTGATTCGGCAGGCGTTGACTTTGTTTCAAGATCAAAAATATGCCCCTTTTCGCAGTCGGATCCAGCAGCAATTTGGTTCAATCCAGCCCTGAATCAGGCGGCTTCGCCTGAGGGGAGCGGGTCGGGCCGTTCAGGTTTTTCCAGAAACCGTAATTGAGTATTAAAAAGCAGCTGTAAAGCCCCATTAAAGCCAGGGCTTCCGGGTGTTGTTGCGGGTGCCGGAAAATCTGAACAATATCGTAAAAAAGCGCCTGGGGCCGATTAAGCAGATCCCAGCTGTTCCAGCGCGGAATACGCCCCAGATAGATCCCTAGCCCTGTCAGGCACCAGACCCCGATACTTGTGAGTTTTACAGCCCAGACTGGCCAGCGCCGAGCTAAAAACTGTTCTACAATCCAGAGCGATAAGAAGCCACAATAGAGGCCGCTAAAGGCTGCTGAGACTAGCATCAGTGGGTCATACCAGCGTGGCATCGGTGACGGCAAATAGATATGCATCAGATCCGAGACCAGATAAGGCGCATTCGGGAAAAACAAGAGCCAGAGTGCCAATAGGGGCCAGGCCAGATAACGCCAGTATCTGCTTTCAGGTTTCAAAAGCAAAGGCAGACTCAAGCCCAGCGGAATCAATGCCAAAAAAAGGTTCCAGTACAAAAATGCATAGTGAATGGTCTGAGTATGGTGCTGGCGGTAAGCAGCCAGAGCACAAGCCAGGAGCAATAAGCCAATTAGATAGAGCAGTGATTTCAGTAAGGGGGGCATAGGTCCTCTTTTAGGTTAACTGTATGATATGCCATTATCAGGTTTCGATTTTGCTGGCACTGAGGCCTTATTGAGCCTGCGGATTTGAAGAAGAAGGAGCTAGCTGAATTGATTCCAGACGCTCGGTGCCAAAGAGACTGCGCCGGGTCTGCATCAGGTAAGTTCTACCGGGCACCAATTGCTGATACTGGCTATAAGTAATCTGTTGCTTGATTTTGCGTCGGGGGCGTCGCCAACCCGCCAGATCAGCCCTGTAGCTAATGGCTCCTTTGCTGCCCCGGTGGATCTCTGTGCCCAATATACGCACTGAGTAGCTTGGGTGTGAGAGCGTCAGGCTCAGATCGAGTAGGGCACAGCTGCCGACTAAAAACCAGGTCAAGCAAGCCCAGATACAGACTTTCTCGACCGTTCGGATCCCGGGAGATTCAATGCGCTGGTCGGAGTTTACCAATTCAGAGAAAGCCTGCAGTGGGTTGTGCTTGCGATTGGCTCGCGGTAAATAGCGCCAGGAATAGCCTACAATAGCCACAAAAAAGAGAATCCCGAGGATCATATTCCACCAGAACAAATAACCCGCCAGCCCCAGCAGTGCAAATAAAGCCAGGCTCATCCATGTTTTTTGCAAGCTGGGCATCCAGCCGCCCCCATAAAGGGGAGCCAGTACCGGGTAAATCTGTTTTTCAATCTGACGGCTAAGCCCAAAGGCGACAAGCATCAGCCCCCAAATCAGCCAGTGGGGAACGCTTTCAAACACAAGCTGGAGGCTGCCCCAAAACAAAAATATCCCCCCCAGAATAAAGGCCGCAGTCCAGGCTACAGGGCTCAGGGCCGGATAAGTAAACCCCAGGCGAATCCATTTTTTTTCGGTAATCATCAGTCGAGTTTATACATCTTCTTTTCAATTTTTAAGGGGAACTTAACGTCAGCCTTGTCGATCCCCTGGCGACAAATATCATAATAGAATAACTCAGGCAGGTCAGTGATTTGAATATTTCGTCTACGTCCGCTAATGTTCCCGTCGATTCAGCTCTCAAACAAGAGAAAATCAAGCCAGACCTGCAGGCAGCCAAAGTCTCTGATACGAGCCTAAAATCTACAGCGCAGCCAAAAACGCAGACCAAAGATCAAGCCAAATTAGAAGCACTGGGTAAAACCGGACAGGCCCAGGCGACCCTAAGTTTGGAACCCGATTATCAACTCAAGCACACAAAAAGTGGCGCGCAAGTCACGGGCTTTCCGCCTGGAAACCCGCCTGCTTTTGAAACGATTCTGCGCGATATATTTCCCGATGCCGAATCGATAGAATTGATTCGCACTGATTCACAACGGCCCTATGATAAATCTGTCTTTAATGTCGATGGTCAGTCTGTTGAAGTCAGCTTTATGTGGGGTGGGTTTTTACCGGGTAATTCTGTTGAAGTCACCGCTTTAGAAGGTCAATTGCCACCGTTTAAAGAAATTCTACAGTCGCCTTCTGACAAGAAAATTCCTCTGAGCGATCCCGGTAAGCTCTTTCCCAAATCAGAACCGATCTCCTTTGATATCAAAAAATCTGCCAACGGCGGTTTTGGTTTGAGTGGCTTTCCAGCGGGTAGTCCCCCGCCACTTAAAGCGGTTTTAGCAGAAATTTTCCCTGACGCTAAAGATATTCAGATACTGGGCGAAAGTCATGATCGCCCTTTTGATATTTATCAATTTCAGGTCGACGGTCAGAACTACGAATACAAATTTTTGTTTGGTGGCATTATTGCCAGTTCACAGGCCAGTATTCAGCCGATTGATTAATACTCCTTGAAAACCCGTTGAGCCAGGCGTCGCATAATAGCGTCAAAAGGTCGCGGGGCAAGATGGCGGGCTTCAATGGCTATTTTTTCAATGGCACCCAGGATATGCTCCGTCTTGTGCTCCAGGATCGCCTGCAGTGTTTCACGGGCCACACGCTCTGCTGACATGCCAAAATAACTTTCGGGATTAAAACGGATGGCGGGCTTATGGGCCGCCGCCTGCACAATTTCGGTCTGGGTCGAGGTTGGGCAGACCAGCAAGAGTCGTATGCCATAAGACGCTAGCTCCATGCGCAAGGCATTACTCAGGCCATTCAGAGCATGTTTGCTAGCTGAATAATTGCCGAGCCCCGGTTGGGCAATTTTACCCGCCACCGAAGAGACATTCACAATCAACCCCTGGCGGCGGGCTTGCATGCCCGGCAGCACGGCCTGAATGCCATGCACGACGCCCCAGTAATTGACTTCAAAAACCCGGCGCATTTCGCTGAGTTGATCCTGCTGGAAATAAGCATAAGAAGCGATACCTGCGTTATTAATCAAAATATCCACCGGGCCGAGTTGGGCTTCGGTGGTACTGATCAAGGCTTTTAAGGCTTCTGGATCTTGTACATCTGTGGGCAGATAGCTGACCGAAACGGAATACTGGGCCGAGAGGGTTTTTGCTAGTTCGGCCAGCTGATCTTCACGTCGGGCAGCCAGCATTAAGTGACAGCCCGCTGCGGCCAGTTCCCTGGCCAGGGCAGCACCGATTCCACTTGAAGCCCCGGTGATCACGGCGACCTGCCCTTTGATTTGCTCACGTCGAGCGGGCATTTGTTGGCGCTTCCAGACTAAGTATAGGCTCTGCAAAGCCCCCCAGCTTACCAGGCCCCAGAGGGCACTCTGTTTGAGTTTTAGGCTTTTCATGCAATCGATCCTCGCTGCTTAGTTTTCCTATCGAATTTGCGCTTAATTGAATCGCGCCAGGAGGTGTATATGCTATCATGAGAGCACAATTTTAGCCCCCAGGCAGAAGGTCCAGGTCAAGTTTAGCGATGTTTGAGAATCTATCTGAACGTTTTCAAAGTGTCTTCCAGAAAGTATGGGGACACGGCAAAATCACTGAAGAGAACATCACTGAAGCCCTGCGTGAAGTGCGGCGGGCGCTCTTAGAAGCTGACGTTAACCTCAAGGTTATTAAAGGCCTGATGGCCCGTATCAAAGAAAAAGCTCTGGGCCAGGAAGTTATCAAAAGCCTGACGCCTGGTCAGCAATTTATTAAAATTGTTAACGATGAGCTAACCGAATTACTCGGTGGCGCCAACGAGCCTCTGAACTATAACGGCTCGCCAGGTGTGATCATGCTCTGCGGCTTACAAGGTGCTGGTAAAACCACCACCTGTGGCAAATTGGGTAATTATTTGCGCAAGCAAGGCCGCCGGCCTTTATTGGTTGCCGCCGATATTTATCGTCCGGCAGCGATTCAGCAGTTGATTATTCTGGGTAAGCAGCTCAGCATCCCCGTTTTTCATAAAGATGGCGCCGACCCGGTCGATATTTGCCGCTCGGCCCTGGTCGAAGCCAAAACCCATGGTTATGACACCCTGGTGCTAGATACTGCCGGCCGCCTGCATATTGACGAAGTCTTGATGGAAGAGCTGAAACAGATTAAAGTCCATCTGCAGCCTCAGGAGATCTTGTTGGTCGTCGATGCGATGGTCGGTCAAGATGCCGTCAATATGGCCAAATCTTTTAACGAAACCCTCGAAATCAGTGGTATCGTGATGACCAAAATGGACGGCGACACCCGCGGTGGCGCAGCCTTGTCGGTCAAAGAAGTCACAGGTAAATCGATCAAATTGATTGCCAGTGGCGAAAAAATGGATGCTTTACAGCCTTTCCACCCGGAGCGAATCGCCAGCCGGATTCTGGGCATGGGTGATGTGGTCTCTCTGGTTGAGCGGGCCCATGAGGTCGTTGATGAAGACGAAGCGAAAGCCCTCGAAGAAAAATTACGCCAGAATAACTTTACCTTAGAAGACTTTCTGAATCAGATGCGTCAGGTCAAAAAAATTGGCTCCCTGGAGCAGATCATTGGCATGATCCCGGGGCTCGGCGGGCAGCTCGATCGCGAAGCGATTAGCTCCGGCGAAAAACAATTGCAAACGATTGAAGCGATTATTCAGTCGATGACCCCTGAAGAGCGTCAAAAGCCTGAAGTGATCAACGCCAGTCGCCGCAAGCGCATCGCTAAAGGCTCAGGCAATACAGTGCAAGAAGTCGCTCAGATCCTGAAGCAATTTCAGGAAATGCAAAAAATGATCAAAAAGCTCTCTGGCGCTGGCCTGTTTGGTGGCGGCGGCAAAAAAGGCAAAAAAGGCCTGGCCAGTATGATGGGCAAAGGGGCTATGAAAGGCATGTCATCGGCCATGCGCAATAATTTCCCTCAGGGTCCACAAGGCCCGCCACCTCGTCGCTAAAGCCTGGCTCGGCTCACTGGCTGAGCTTAGATCACCTTTATCTGGCACGACGCATCGGTTAGAATGAAGAGACGCTACTGTAGCGAGCTTATTTACATAGAGACTCTAACGAGTTTCTAACCAGACTCTAACCAGGAAAAAACCATGCATTCTCTTTTTGATTTACCGGCCCTCAAACAGCTCTGGAAAGCGCGTCGCTGGGGGCAACCCGCCTGGCAGACCTTCGAGCGGGGCTTGTTTATCGATCTCTGGGATTCGTATGCGGCGATGCATGACAGCTTGCCGCCAGGGATTCGTGAGGCTCTGGCCGAAGAAGTCCCCTTTGAACCGCTGAAATGTGTGCAGCAAGTGGAATCTAGCGATGGCACCCTCAAGGTTTTGTTTGAAACCGCCGATGGCCTCAAGTTGGAATCGGTGCTGATGAATTATCAGTCAAGCAATAAGCCAGCCCGTTATAGTGTCTGTGTCTCGTCTCAGATTGGTTGTCCGGCCCGTTGCAGCTTTTGTGCCACCGCCACCATGAACTACTCCCGCAATTTACGCGCTGATGAGATCTTAGCTCAGGTGGTCTGGTTTAATCGCCATTTGCTGAAGCAAGGCCGTCGCGTACACAATGTCGTCTTTATGGGCATGGGTGAACCGCTACTCAATTATGAAGCCGTTAAAGAAGCTATCGAAGGCCTGTTAACCCAGCGTTACTTTCAGATGGGGCCACGCCATATCTCGGTCTCCACTGTCGGTATTATTCCGGGTATCGAAAAACTACTGGCTGATCAAGTTACCGTCAATTTGGCGGTCTCCCTACACGCTCCCAATGACACCGTACGCAATCAAATTGTGCCGATCAATCGTTCGTATCCGATCGCCGATTTGCTCGAAGTGCTGGATCGCTGGTGTGCGACCACCAAAAAAGATATTTTTTATGAGTATGTGATGCTGCGAGGTGTCAATGATCAACCCGAGCACGCCCGCGAACTGGGTGAACTCTTAAAAGATCGCCGCTGTCGCTTTAATTTGATCCCCTATAATCCCGGCCCTGGTCTCAAAGAATTGCAGCCTACCGAGCAAGAGCAGATCTATCTCTTTGCCGATCAATTGCGCGAAGCTGGCCTGCATGTCTTGATTCGCCATACTTTTGGCCAGGATATCGCCGCCGCCTGTGGCCAATTGGCCGTCAAGTCAGCCTGAGCATAAGATCTAAAAGCGCCCCCTGAATCTAATCTGTTCAGGGGGCGCTTCTGTTTAAAATTAAGTCTTAACTAGACGCCTGCGTTGGTATAACGACAGCCTTCGCCTGTTTTTGCAGCACGGTACTCGCCGCCGCCAGAAGTATTCTGGTAGGTCGCTGTGTAGCGGTTGCATTTTTCAGGACTTGGAGAAGTACGGTGATCGAATTTGAACTCGGTCAAAGAAGCGATTTCGCCCACAAACAGAGAGGCAAAAGCTTTGCCACCGAGGGTATCCGTAGGAACGTTGAATGCTTCGCTGGTTGAATCATAAACGACAGGGAAGCGTTTTTTGTTGTCCAGGTTGACAACTTCCATATAGCCTTTGGCGTTGCGCACGACAACCATGACGCCCACGACGTTATCAGGACCGCCAAAACGTGAACCTGCTGCTGCATTGCCGCTTAAGTCAGATCCCAGTTCAGCTTTTGCGCCTTCAGGACCAAAAAAGGTATCGCCTGATTTGACGAATTCGCTGAAGACATTATTTGAAGCGCCCAGATTGCCGGTGCCCGCAGCACCTGTGCTGCTAGAAGCTCCAGTTGAAGTGCCTGTTGAAGCGCTGCTTGAGCTTCCTGTTGAGCTGCCGTTTGAGAGTCCGCTGTCAGCAGCGTTCGGGGTTTCCATGTCGCCACAGGCAACCAGGCTGGCGCTACAAAGCGCTAATAATGTGAGTTTGCTTAAAATTTTAATCATAAAAAATAACTTCCTTAATTCTTGTTACAGGGCTTACTGTCCATGGATAGATACAGCACCCCAACCTGATACAGACGTCTCAAATGAGGGGAAGGTTCCATTTAGCGATCCAGTGAGGATAAGCTCGTCTTTCCATAACCTTTTCATAACCTATTCCCTTCTTCAGCTCTCTGGGGTACAATGATCCGGTGTTATCTTAAGCATCATTCGCTAAGATAGCCCTTATTTTGTAAGTCGTAAAAGGAATCAACTATGAGTCGTTATCGTGGACCCAAAGAACGACTTTCTCGTGCCCTCGGACTAAACCTCTTTCTTAAAGGCAAACGCTACGAAGCCGGAAAGAGTGCATTTCACCGCGGACGGAATTTCCGCCCCGGACAGCATGGTAGAGATCGTCACAAAATTTCTGAGTACGGACTCCGTCTCAGAGAAAAACAAAAACTGCGTTTTATGTATGGAATGTCTGAAAAGCAATTCCGTAGTTATTATGATGTTGCGTCTAGAAGCGTCGGCACAACCGATGAGCGTTTCCTGCAATTGCTAGAAACCCGTCTGGATAACGTCATTTACCGCATGAAATTTGCAACCACCCGTGCCCAGGCGCGTCAATTCGTTGGACATGGTCATGTATTGATCAATGGTAAAAAAGTAGACATCCCTTCTTATCGCATGAAGCCTGGTGATCAGGTTGAAATCCGTGAGAAAAGCAAAAAATTCGTTAGCGATAGCATCGAAGGTTTTGTTGGCGAAGTTATTCCTGAATGGTTAGCTTCTGATACGGTTGATTTAAAAGGATCTGTCACAGATATTCCTGCTCTTGGGCAAATTGACACTGGCAAATTAATTGAAATCAATCTGATTATCGAGTTCTACTCCAAATAATTCCGCTGCCCGATGCGACTGTTTACTTTTAAGCAGTGCCAGTGCGCTGATTCAAATCAGAGTCAGGCATCGATTAGCAGATTGGGTCTCCTCTCTCGCAGAGGAGGCCCATTTTTGCGTATAATGGTTAAAACGATAGGAAGCCAGAAGCAAATATGTTTGACTACCCTTATTTGGAAACCCCTGCCTTACGTGATAGCCAGCATCAGATCTATCAGATGCCTCCGGATCTGGAAAACTGGGTTCAGATTCAATTGGAAATGCGACGCCAAAAAATTCAGGCGGATTTATCTGAGCCTACAAAAGCAAACAAATCCAGAGCAGAAGCTGAAGATTCAGAGCAAGAAAATGCTTCTGACTTAGCCGAAAAAACCGTTGAGGTCTATTTGACTGAACGCAGTTTTAACAAGAAACCAGTCTTTGTTTTGGGCTATCAACAAGAGGCCAAACATTACTTACTGGAATGCTGCTATTTTCATATAGTGGCTCCTGAAAAACAGCGCAAGGGACAAGCCCAGGGCATGGAACTCGTGCTAGATCGGATTCCGCTGGAGCGCGTTTTTGACAGAAAACCATAGGGTGACTCAATCGATATCTGCTATTGCCACAGGGCATTGGCAATTAGAGCTGGAGAGCCAAGACTTTTGGTTATCGCAGGGTTTGTTTCGATGGTTGGCTCCAAGCACAAAACCACTGTCCTTTGCCGGCTTTCTAGATCAATTGGAGCCAGGTTCTCGTCAGCAATTAGAGACCCTGCTTCAAAATTCAGATTGGCTCCAGAATGCCTTGAATTTGCGTTTTTTAAGCGCTGACCATCAGTATCATTGCCAATTGGAACGCATGTCAGGAGCCCGTCCTTTAATTGCTGCCCGTTTAGAACGCTTGCCAACGACCGAGCTGACTGAACGCATCCCCAAACAGGGGCGACTCCCCCATAATCTGGATCGGGTCTCGGGGGGGGCTGCTTTTTTTGATGCAGAGCAACAAGTTCTGCTGGCCATTCAATTGCTGGCAGAGCAACTGCAAGTAGAGCGTATCGAAATGTATCGGCCAGGTCAAGAAATCCTGGCTTATGGGACGCCTTTAGCGTCAGCAACTCAGGCTGAAACCTATCGACAATGGAGTGAACAAGAGCAGGTTCTCTCTTACCAGATAAACTGGCCTGATGACTGCTTTCCACTAGATCTAGATACAGCAGCTGTCCCCTGTGCGATTTTTCCTGTTAATTTGGCTTATCAAGCGGATGAGGTTCAGGGGCTATTGGTTCTATATCAGCTTCAAGGGTCTACGATCAATGCCTATCAACTGCAATTTGTCAAAATCACCTTGTCGTGGCTAGAAGCGATGTTAGAGCAACAAGCTAAACTCGAAGATCTCCTCTCTTTAAACAAAAATACAGAGCAAATCTTAAATATCCTGTCGCATGATTTGCGTAATTCATTGTCTTCTGTGATCGGGCTTAGTCAGTTATTAAAAAGACGCTCCTGGGTCACTGAACCTGGTCTGGACTTATTGGATCGTATCCAGCAAGCGGGTAAAAATTCGCATAAATTACTCCAAGAAATGCTCACCGTACAAGAGCTGGAAGCCGACGAAAAAGGGGAGCATTTGTATCGTTTGGAACTCTCAAGCCTGGTCAAGCAAGTGGTCGAAACCTATACCGCTCAGATCCGTGAGCAAGAAATCAGTCTGGAAACAGATCTGATCCAGGGCAAGGTGCAATTGCCTTTGCATAAGTCCTGGTTTCGGCGTTTGATCGATAATTTATTGAGCAATGCTCTCAAATTTACATTGCGAGGCGGACAGGTGCTGCTTAAAATTGAAAGGCAAGACCAGGAACTCCTGATTTCGGTCAAAGATACAGGCGTGGGCATTCCGCTCGAGCTCCAGCAGCATATCTTTAAGCGTTTTTCTCCGGCCCGTCGGATTGGCTTGCAAGGAGAACGTTCAACGGGACTGGGCTTATACCTGGTGCACCAAATTGTCGAGCTCCATCAGGGGGAGATTGGTTTTGAAAGCAAAGAAGGTCAGGGTACCCGCTTTTGGATTCGCCTGCCATTGAAGTAAGCGCAGCTTTCAAACCCGGAGCTGAAAGTGTTATGATAAGGCCAATCTACTTTCAATGAGGTGCTCGTGGCAGCTTTTTTACTAAATATTCTCGGCAAAAATCGAACCGGCATGGTGGCTGATGTTAGCCGTTGCTTGCAAGCGCACGGGGTCAATATTTCAGACTCTAGCATGACCAGTTTGCGCTCCGCCTTTACGATGATGATGGTGCTTGAGACACCCCCAGATCTTGATCAACAACGCTTTGAAATCGATTTGCAAAACCTGGAGAACAGAGGGCTAAACTTGCATCTGAGCCCCATGAGCACTGAGGAGGCCACGGCCAGCACCCCTTTGCCCAATTACAGTCTCTCAGTGCTTGGGGCCGACAAAACGGGCATCGTTTACCCTTTTACAGAACTACTCAGCCAATATCAAATCAATCTGACAGACGTCAATACCCGGCTGTTGGGAACATCAGAGTCTCCAATCTACGCCATGATCATGGAAATGGAACTGCCGTCAGACTGTGACCCAGGGGATTTTAAGCAAGCACTCACGCAATTGGCTCAGGAGCTGACAGTGGATGCCACTTTACACCCCATCGAAACGGCGACTCTTTAGTGGCGATTCGCCCGGTTTTAGAATATCCGCATCCCTGTTTACGTCAGCTCAGCCTGCCGGTGCAGGATCTGGCTGCAGCCCAGCCAGTGGTCGACGATCTCTTAGATACGATGATCGCTGCCGGGCATTCGGTGGGCATCGCTGCTCCCCAGATTGGGGTTAATTTGCGGATTGTGGTGATG
This sequence comes from Candidatus Sericytochromatia bacterium, assembly GCA_037968875.1. Lineage (GTDB taxonomy): Bacteria > Cyanobacteriota > Sericytochromatia > UBA7694 > UBA7694 > JBBKWI01. The sequence continues at coordinate 21,326 of JBBKWI010000108.1, forward strand.
GATTGCTCTGATAAAGTCAAAAATAGCCTGGGGCAACTTGTCCTGATTAATCCAGAACTGATCGCTCTCGAAGGGGAGTACAGTATGCGAGAAGGCTGTATGTCATTGCCTGACTATCTGGGCACGGTCTCACGCCCGCGACGGGTTACTGTGCGGGCCTTAACTCGTGACGGGGAAACTGTGGAAATTCTGGCGAAAAAATTTGAGGCTATGGTTATTCAGCACGAAATAGACCATTTGGATGGCATTTTATTTATTGATAGGGTCTCTTCTTTGAAAACAGATCTGCTCCGCCGCCAGCCACCCCAAGTAAAAGCGGCTGTAGAATCGAGCGATTGCGTTGGAGCGAGCGAACCTTTTCCTGGGGTCCAGCCGGGTTAAGTTTTAAACATTCCACAGCTTTTTTGCGTCTCCCTGTGTCTGTCGTACACTCATTCAGGCTGAAATTTCGTTACAATGGCCGATATGAAAGCCATTTTTAATTGTCGCCCGGCTCAACTGAATACCTCGCCGATTCCTTTAGCTGACAGTGCCTATTTAACCAAACTCTGCAATAAACCCTTTATTGAATACTGGTTGGATATGTGTGTCTGGCTGGGTATTCAAGAGATTCGTTGCATTGAGTATGAGTCCAATCCTGCTCTGCGACAGTTTCTGGGTACAGGTCAAGATTGGGGCCTCCGTATTTCGAGTCTGCAGGGCGATGTTTCTGATGTGATCCCCGATCTCTTTGCCAAAAATCGCGATTTTTTAGATCAAGATCTGATTCTCTTTGATGGGCTGATCTTCCCATTTTATGATCGGCGCTTGCTAAAGCCTTTTCAACCAGATGCTCAGGCCCAGATATTCTCCCTGGAAACAGGCAATATGCATTTGCAGGATAGCCTGATGTTGTTTAGCCAACATACTCTGGGTGTCTTATTGCAAGCCCGCGATGAACAGGAGCGCTTTGAGCGTTGGACCACTTTACCCCTGGATTTCTATCCAGATTTAAGCTTTCAGATTTTGCGCCCCCAGACGCTTTGGGACTATTTCCAACTCAATTTACAGATTTTGGAGCAGCATCAGCGCTTTCACTTAAAAGGTTTTGAGGTCGCACCGGGTGTCTTTGAAGGGATCAATAATGAAATTAAAGAACGCCCGGCCCTGGGCAGTCCGCTCTTAACAGGGGCAGATTGCCAGTTGAGTTCAGATCTCAAGCTGAGCTCGGTGGTCTTACATGATCATGTGCGGATTGAGGCTCCGGCGAGCTTAGCGCGTTGTCTGGTTTGGGGGCCTGTTTATCTTAGTGGCGTGACACTTCAGGACCGCATTATTTATCACCAGAATCTGATTGATCCCCAGGATGGTCGGCAAACAGCACTGGAGCAGCCTTATTTACTGAAGCAAATCATGGAAGACTCTCAACGGCGCCAGGCTCAGAATCAGCAAGATGCTCGCCTGGTTCGGCGCTTGCTATTGACACGCTGGCCTTTGTATCAACTCTTACGCTGGGCCGTGCCGTTTAGCTTACGCAAATTTTATCTGAATACCCATGGCGAAACCCTCAATTTGCCAGTGTTTGAAAAGCCTGAATCAGCCAATTTATTCCAGCAATTATTTTTTGATAAAGGCTTGCAATGGGTTCCCTTTTTGTTAGCCGTGCAAGCGCAGCGGGTCTTATTGGTAGGGACACGTTTAATACCTGCTGAAGCTCAGTATTTGAAGTTGATGCAAAGTTTGCCCGTGTATGCGCCGGGAGTGTTTTCACATACGCAGCATTTGCCTTTGAATTCACAGGCCCATTGGATGGAGGAATTGCATTATGCCAGTCATGTGACTAAAAGCTGGAATACCCAAATCTGGGAACAAGAGCTCCTGGCTGAAAAGAATTAATAGCCTCGGCCGACGCTCTGGCCCTGGGCATGGGGATAAATAGGTGCGCCAAAGGCGACGAAATTTTGGCGAGGTACGCTGTAGTTCCTAATCAGGCCCCGTTCTTCAGGGTAGCGTTGAAACAGCTGAGACAACTCGCCCTGTATGCCATAAGGGCTCCACTGGTACTCAAAATAGCCATTCTTGTTCTGATCAAGCTGACTTAAGAGTTGCTCGACTTCTGTGGTCGTCACTTCTTGATTGTGATCCGTATCGGCCTGGGAAAACAAGCGCTGCATGGATACCCAAGAAAACGTGACTTGATCGTAATGTAGACCGGGCTGTACGGTTTGCTCAAGTCTTTCGGCTTCATAGCCTGGCCCTTGTTTGAGAGATATATTACCATTGCGGTTGGTGTCATATTGATAGAACAACTGTTGGGTAATTTCTCGGATAGCAACCATAAAACTGACCTTTAACGACCTTTAGATTAAGTAATGATTAAATTATATAGGCTAATTAGGTTAAGGTCAATAGCCTATAGGTTATATATAGAATTAATTTGTTGTTTTTGTCAAATTTTAGCGTTTAATCTATCGTCTTCAAAACGTTAAGTTCGTCTCAAATCCATAAACCGTCTTACTTCTAGCCAGTGAATATGCTATGCTTTCAGCCGAGAAAAAAACAATGAAACTGATAGATAACGAACTTTTTAAAGTCGATAAAATTTCCCTGCGTGGACCGGGCGTCGTGATACTCACCGGCCCCTCTTCTTGCGGTAAGGGGGAAGTAGCAGCCGCCTTATCGCGAATTATGAGTCTGCCAGATTTTGCCCATTTATCAATGGGAGAGATTCTGCGCTCAACAATTTCCAGTTCCAAAAATGATCCCGAATATGCCACTCTTTTGGCAGACCATTATCAGATTTCTAAATCACTCAATATCTTTGACTGCCTCGATACTTCTCCAGAATTGACCCATAAAGTCAATAAACACCTACCTGCAATGCAGGCTTATTTCAAAAAAGATGATATGTCCGCTTTTACCTCTCAACTTGAATGGCTAGAATATTGCACCATGAATGGTTTATTGGTCCCTGATCGCTGGACTCAAAACTTTATCGCCGCTCATATCGAGCACAACACCACTTTTCGCTCCCAGCCTTTTGTCATCGATGGTTATCCGCGTACGGTAGCTGCCGCTGAGCATCTGCTGCAATTTTTGGCCTCTCAGGAGATTCCTGTGATCAAGGTCATTCATTTGAGCATCAGTAAGCAAGAAATGATCGTGCGCGCCCGCTCTCGGGGACGCGCTGATGATGACAGCGCTTCGCTGGTTTCTCGCTTTAACTTTTATATCGAAAATGTGCAGCCCAGTGTCGATTATATGAAAACTGAATTGGGCTCAGAAACAATCGCCCTGATTGATGCCCATCAACCGATCTATGATCTCAATAATGAAGGCCAGAAAAAACTCAATCTGCCCCGCTCGATCGCCAAAGTGGCGGCTTCTGCTCTGCGCACCCTGGGTATTCCTCGTGTCATCGTGCGTGACCTGATCGAAGAATTGATCCAGGAACGCCTGCAAGCAGCGCAAAAAACGACTTAAGCAGGCTTTGTTTTGTTAGCCACTGCGCAAGTCTTGTAAGGTCTGCTGAAGTTTATGGCTCAGGCTTCTCAACTCATTTTCTGAATGGCCTTCCCCGAAATGATACACGGCCTGTCCGGTTTGAATCGGCAGGACGAAAATGATTTGTTTTCCCTTTTGTATGTGCAAAGGCTCCAGAAATTTCAGCTCAGATAGAGGGCCTGCGCGCAAGACTTTTTGTTTGAATAAAGACTTATTTTCTAAACGATAGCCCTCAGTTGATAATGCGATGGCGACAATCTTGTAGTGGCGACCCAGAACTTGAAACAGACCAAGAGGGAGCAGCGCCAATAGTGGTAAGGCCCAAAATTCAGGGGTGACTCGGGTCATCATGTGTATGGTAAAGACTCCTATTAAAACAACGAATAACCAGAGCAAAGACTGGGAATTAAAGATCGGAGACTCTAGCCTTATTTCGGTTTTGTTATCTGTAAAACGCATTTTCCAGAGCGGGCGTTTATTGACGCTCCGGGGCTTCTGAATCTCAGATGGCATTTGTGATCTCCTGAATTATCAAGAGCATATTAAATATTCTCCCTGGTTTGATGTTTTTAAAGTTTGCAGGCTCAATTTGAGTCATATAGATCAAACATGTTAGGAAGTATACCTATATCGTTTTAAGTGTACGGTTCCTGAGTGTTCTGAAGCCAATTTAGCTGGAACCTATGGCACAATGAACAAAAATTATAGGTAGTAAACATGCAAGACGTCAATCATGATCAAATCTTTGAAAAAGAGGATCACAGTAGCGCTCTGTTTAATCAGCTAGAGTTTTATCGCTGTCATTTCAAAAAATGTAATTTTAGTTCAGCGATTTTTCGAGATTGCAGTTTTGAAGCCTGTCAGTTTGAAGCCTGTGATTTATCTAATACAGATATAGATGGGAGTTCTTTTTTGGGCTCGCATTTTAGTGACTCTAAATTGATCGGCATCCAGTGGCAAAAGGCAGGGCTCTCGCTGGACGTCTCTTTTAGCACTTGCGTGCTCAGCTATGGCTCTTTTTTTATGCGCAAATTGCAAGGGCTGCAAATGATTGATTGTATCGCTACCGAAGTCGATTTTACAGAAGCCAATCTGCGCCAGGCCAATTTCTCAGGCAGCCAACTCAGTGGCGCGCGTTTTTTAAAAACCCAATTGCAGGCGGCAGACTTTTCAGAAGCCAGGGATTATTTTATCGATCTCAGTGTCAACAAAGCCGACAAAGCTATTTTTTCGCTGCCTGAAGCAGCCTCACTACTCAGAGTCTTTAATATTGTGTTGAAATAAGTCTAAACGAGTGGATCAGCAGCAGGGTTCATGCTGCTGAGAGGCTTGTCTATTGCCCTGACTGTTAAGCCCGGTTAAGCCTGAGCTGCCGTCAGCCTGGCTACGACCCACTCACGGATTGCAACAATCTGACTCTCACAGACCTGATGCTGCATCGGGTACTCTTGCCATTGGAGCTGAAAGCCTGCTGCTTGCAGACTTTTGGCGGAACGCTGGCCAAGCGGGTATTGCACCACTGGATCCTGAGTGCCATGCTGCATTAAGATCGGCGTCTGCTGATTGGGGTGACCAGCAGCACCTGCTGGATCATGTAGGGTGTAAGTGGACATTGCCAGACAGCCGCCTACCGTCTGAGGCAGGGTCAAGAAGCTTTCGAGTGCGATGGCACCCCCTTGCGAGAAACCCGCCAGCAAGAGCTGTTGAGCATTGACTTCTTTCAGGGCCTCTTGCAGTAAGTCAGCCACCATCTTTACACTGATTTTGACTTGCTCTTCATTTACAATCCGTGACTCGGCCATCGCCAGGATATCGTACCAGGAAGGTACCCGTTCGCCGCCAGCGATTGTCAGGGGGCGCATCGGCGCATGAGGCAAAATCACTTTCAAGTTAAAAGCGCTCTGGCGCGTGAATTCTGGGATCAAATCGGCAAAATCGTAGCCATTGGCGCCTAAGCCATGTAAAAGCACCATCACGCCATCGACAGGCGCGTCAGCGCTGCGGGAATATCTAATCAAAGGGGATTCTGTCATTAGCTGTCAAAGCTCATATTCTGTAAAAAGTTTTCGCCTTCAGCGGCAGGTAGGATCAATTTGTTTGTGGTATCACGCACCATCAAAAAATCTGAAGTTAATTTTTTAAAGCCCAGGCTTTTGATGGCGTCCAATTTGGCGCGTTGGGGTTCATAAGCGCCGATCAAGACCGGGTTGATACTGACCTTGGCCAATTGTTGTAACGCAAATTTGAGCAGTGGCTCAGCCAGATCACCATAGCCAGGGCTGAGGGTCAACTGGATCACATGGGGAAGATTGCGCAATTGGGCATACATATCCAGGTGGGCAGCCAGGCAACCGCGCTGGCTGTCTTCGACTACCCAATGGATCGTTTCTGAACGTTTGAGTGACTTTTTTAGCCATTCGGTGCCTTGCTGCATCGGCGTCAGGGCAAAGTCAGCCGGGCTGCGATCGTCTACAACCCGGATATAAGGGGGGATCGTCGATTGGTAGAGTTCCCAGATCGCCTCCGTATCGCTGGCCTTGCGTTCACGCAAGCCCGGATGGACTTCCGGGCTGTCCATTTCACGGTACTGAGCCAGGGTTCTGGGTGGCATCTTATAATAATAAAGACTCGAGTAGCGTCGAAAGGCCAGCTTCTCATAGAGTTTGATAGCCGGGGCATTGCTGGTGTCCACTTCCAGAGTGAAACGCATGGCGCCCCGCTTAGAATACCAGGCAAAGGTCTCGTTGAGCAGAGTCTGGGCAATGCCTTTGCCCCTGAAATTAGGGTGCACAGCTATATTGTCTACATGCCAACGGGTTTGGCTATGATTGCGTGGCGACATTTGCGCCATGCCCGCGATCTCCCCTTCCGACTCAGCGACATGTACTGTAAATAGATGCTGGTATGGATTGGGAAAGAGTGACAGCAGCTTGACGAGTGGATAGACCGACTCAATTTTTTCAATTTTGCGTACGATATCGACTTCGCGCTGCTGATACTCTTCGGTAAAGGAGAGCTCAAAGATTTCTTTGATGCCCTCAAAATCCCGCTTGCGGGCCTGGCGTGTCTTCATGCCGGCGACTCAGACTCCACACTGGCTTCAGCCAGACGCACCACGACGATCGGAGTTTGCTCAGCTGAATTACCCGATGGATTGGAGAGCAAGGCGCTGATCAAGGCTTTAACATCGACTCCTTTGGTAGCAGCCATAATCGCAGCACGTTTGAGATTATTGACATCGGCAATCGCAGCGTCAAGACCTGTACGGGCTTTGACTTCGTTGACCACCGATTGGGAATGAGCCGGGCCCATCACAATGTATTTATCAAAGGGAGGCATCGTACCGGTGATGTCGTCAACCAACTCAGAAGGCATACCAGCGATGCGGTAGAGCCAGCCAGGTTTGCCCAAGACCTTCATGATCGCGCCGACTTTCATGGCAGTTAACATGCGCAGCAGGCCGACTTCATTGATGGCGGTTTGCATGCCATAACGCGAAGAAAGTGAGCCCATATTGGGGATCATATAGCACAGGCGGCTGGCCCAATAGCCTGGTTTTACATGCTCATCAGGGATCAGGTAACGGCGCTGGGTAATTGCTACTACAGACTCAGCCATGACGACAATGTCTCCAGGCTGAGCCACAGGGGTCACATATTTGGCGATTACATCGGCCATATTGTCAGCATCGGTCAAGATATGGGTCTTGATCGGTTGCAATATGAAATTGCCTTCTTGGATCGCTTCTGGCTGTTGCAGGCTTTCTTGCTGATGGGGGATCAAAATAACTTCTTCGTAGCGCTGCTTTTTGGCGTCGCGGCTATAGGTTACATAATTGAGCTGAATCACGACAGCATGCAGATCTGCGATCCGTTCGAGATCGCCTTTAAACTCGACGGCCAATTCAAATTCCAGCGTGCTCTGGGGTGTTAAAATATAAGCTGGCCAGTAGCCGTCTTCACGGGTTTCTTTATGCCAGGGGCGCACCATTGCTGAGATCTGCAGATCTTCTGAATTGGGCAGCGTTTTTTTACCGAGTACCCGCACGCTGGCGACGACATCGACGACGGTCGATTCAAATTGGGTTGAGAAATTGCGAATCGGGATATTGGTGCGGTAAACACGATGCGTGTCGCTGAAGTTATGGGTGCGCCAGGGGTGGCGCTGGGCGGGCAGCATCAAACAGGGCTTGGTTTCTTTCTGGCGATACCAGGCCTCAAATAGGCCAAAGGCCGTTCCGCCTCCAAGTAAAGCACCCCAAAGTAATTTTTTCATGAATCGTTCCTCTCTGCTGGCATAAGCTCTGGTTTATTATAGCGTATTCATGATCCTACAAGTGAAGAGGAAAGCTCTTCAGGCGCTTGCCAGGGCCAGATGCCACTTGACTAGCGTAAGGGAAGATCAAGCCGTTTGCCTATCATCAAGGCACACAAGGGTAGGATTGGCCTACATCAAAGGTGAAAACAAGCGAAACAAGCTATTGCGTAGCTTGACAAAGACATTGCGCTGCTTCAATTCAGCCCATTGGACCTGGCTACAATGACTTAAATCCTGTTCAAACTGTTCCATAAACTGCCTGGCGATGTCTCGATCATAAAAAACAGCATTGACCTCGTAATCCAGTTCGAAGGAGCGAATATCCATATTACAAGTGCCGATCGAAGTTATCGTCTGATCGACACAGATCGTTTTGGCATGTAAAAACCCGGCCTGATAGCGGTAAATATTGACGCCCGCTTTGAGTAGTGGCTCAAAATAGGTCTCAGCCGCCCAATAAGGCATGCGTTTATCGGCAACGCCAGTCATCATCAAATTTATTTCAATCCCAGAAAGAGCAGCCGTCGTTAAGGCCGTCATTATCCCTGAATCTGGGATAAAATAGGGGCTCTGAATATAGACGCAGTGGTCTGCATTGATGATCAGGTTAAAGAGCAATTGCTTGATCGAGGCCCAGTCGGAGTCGGGTCCACTGCAGGCCAGTTGTATGGGCAAAAATGCTTGCTGGCTATTGCTCAATTTGGGTTTAGGGAAATAACGCTCATGCTTGAGCAAAATTTTGCTGCTATTATACCAATCCGTCACAAAGACCGTTTGCAATTGTTGTGTCATTTCCCCCTCAAAACGCACACCAGTGTCTCGCCAACTCTCAAAATGCGGGCCGCCATCAATATATTCATCAGCCAGGTTCATGCCCCCCAGATACGAGATCTGCCCATCAATCACCACAATTTTACGGTGATTGAGATAATTGGCCAGGGGCGCAATCCGCGGTGTAAGAGGGTCTAAAAAGATGTGATAATCTATGCCGGCTTCACGCAAGCGGCGCTTATAAGCCCGTGACATTTTCCAGAAGCATCCCACACCGTCAAAAATTAGACGTACTTCAACACCTTCACGGGCTTTCTGGCAGAGGATATCGGCCACTTGATTGCCCAGTTGGTCTGATTTCCAGATGAAAAACTCCATATGAATAAAGTCCTGAGCAGCTTGCAAGTCGATTTTCATCTGATCAAAATAAGCCTGCCCCTGATCAAAGAGCTGCGCCTGGTTATGCAGCGTCACCGTCGTATGACTGCTGGCCGATAAAAGCTTGACCGCTTTGCGGATATCCGCCTGGGTATCGCGATCGACAAAGCACTCGGGCGAGTCCATAAAGTCTCGTTGCTGCTGGATAACCTCACCTAATTGTTCTCGAAAGACCTCTTCAGGACGTAATTGCAAGATCTTGTGCTTTTTCCAATTGACACCGGCAAATAGATAGATAAACAAGCCAATAAAGGGTAAAAAATAGACCATCAAAAGCCAGGCTAAGCTGGATTGAGGTGGCTTATTGTCGAGAATAATCACGCCGGTCATGGTGGCGGCATAGACCAGATAAATAAGTAGCCAATAGCTTGTCAGTTCAGCAAAAGTGAGATACATCGTTTATTCTAGCGCCAAATTGCGAGAGACATAGTGTAGATGGTCTTCCCAGATGCCATTAATCTTAAGGTATTTGGGTGAGCTACCCTCACAGACAAAGCCCAGTTTTTCGACCACTCTAATTGATGGTAAATTGCGCGGCATGATATTGGCTTCAAGGCGATGTAATTTGAGCTGAGCGAAAGCAAAATTGACTGTGGCCTCAAGGGCTTCGGTTGCATAGCCCTGGCTGGTGTGGCTGGCGTCGATGCTATAACCCAAAAAACAAGAGCGAAAACCACCCCAGACGATATTCGATAAGGAAATCTGGCCTATTGCAGTTTGGCAGTGGGTATCCGATTTTTGAAAGATCCAGAATTTAAAGAGCCGTTTGTGAATGATCTGTTCCCGCTCTTGTTGGACTTTCTCTAATTGAAACATTTCTTGATAAAACTCAGCCCGAACCCGCGGGTTCCAGGGTTCCAGAAACAAACGATTGCGCAAGAGATAGTCGCAAATGGCTGACAAGAGCGCTTCGTCAGGGACCCGCAAGCGCAAGCGCGGGGTGTCCAGCTGCAAGCTGAGATAATGGCTGAAATCACTAGGCATCTAGACAGTGTAGCGGATGTCTCAAGTCAAGGTGTCACCAAGTTTAGGTTAAATCGCACAAGTCGGGCTTAAATAACGGGGATAAGTTTAGTATCAAGCAGAAGTCCAAGCCGAAAAGATAGCTGGGGTTTAGACTGCCTGTAAAAGCAAGTCAAAAGAGGGAATATATGCAATATTATGGGTATCTGTGGTTAGCGCCTGATTTGTCTGCGGAGCAGGCAGAGCAGCTCTGTCAGCAGCGAGAATCTGAGCTTACAAACTATTTGACAGCTCAGTCAGCCGACTGGCAAGGTCTATTGGTCGATCGTTCTTTAGAGACAGATCCCGCCCATCGTCCCCATTTGCAGGCCCTCTTAAAACAACTCAAACAAGATGATACGGTGATCGTTTCTTCTCTGCTGGATCTGGGCCGTCGCTTTCATGATGTCTATGCCCTGCTGGAATGGTTTCGTCAGAGCCCCCAGGGCTGTTTTTTGGCCTTGAGCGAAGACCTTGCTGTTAGTCGTCACCAACAAAGTGAGCTCTTGCTAACCCTTTCACGCATTCCCCAATTGCAAGCTCAGCCGGGGCCTCACCTGCCAGCAGTCAACTATGAACGCTCAGAATTATCGCGCCAAAATGGAGGCGCTTGCCCCTTTGGCTATCGCATCAATAAGCACAGTAATCAATACGAATTGATCCCGGCTGAAGCCCAAATCGTGCGTCAGGTCTTTAAGCAACGGGCCCGCGGTCATTCTTTGCGCCAGATTGTGCGCGATCTCACTCATCAGGGTGTGACCACCAAGCGTGGCGGGCGCTGGCATGCCAATACGATTAAGTCGATTCTTGAAAACCCCTTTTATACAGGCTGTTATCAGACCCATTACACCAGTTTTGAGCAGCATCACCCACCGATTATTAGCAGCGACTTGTACTACCAATTGAATGCCCACTTACTCTGTGATGATATAGCGATGTAGCCGCTATATTGCGATGTAGTTCAGCCTGAAACCTGCTAGGCCCCTTGACAAGCGCATGATATGATACCCAAAGATCGCAAAAGAGAGTCCATATGACGATACGTTTTAACCGAGAGCAAGTCCAGAGTTTCTGGAATACCAAAGCAGAGGGCCGTTCTGATAGCCCCCTGAGCAAAGCCTTGCGTGACAACCAGCTCAGCAAAACAGAATTCAATCAACTCAAATCAGCTTTTGAAAGCGAAAATCCTGGTCAGGATTTTGACAACTGGCTTTCAGATGCTCTCGATGGTCAACTCGATCAGCGTGTCAATTCAGACTTGAAATCAGCGGTTCAAAAACTCTCTCAAACGGGCTCTGCGGTCTCTTCAATCTCATTGGAGTTAAACGATTCAGGCCAGGGCTTTAGCGCAGCCATCTCGACCAGCTATCAAAACGAAGACTGGTTAGCGGCGATGCATGCTGCTGACAGCAATCAAAATGGCCGGATTGAAGCCAGTGAAGCGGGTGCTTTGCGCGGCAAGGTGGATTCGGATCTATTAAAGGGCTTAGACAAAGATGCCGTCTTGACCTTTGACACCGAGCAACGCAGCATGCGTTTTTATCCCGCTCGTGAAACTCCGACCTTACATGGCCGTTACCGTGATCTCAAAGTGGATTTACAACTCAATCTCAAAGATGTCGATGGCATTAGTGATACCAGCAAAGGCGACATTTCAGGCAAAGCCAGTGGCGAAATGCACTTTGACTGGAGCGGCCCCTTAACCCAAAGCATCGAACGGGGTGTGACCGAAAAAAGCCATGGCGTCTTTGATTCTCAAGCCCGTTATGTCGCTGCCGACGACAAATCTGGTTATGGCCCCGGTTATGTAATACAGGCCGGTAATTCCTGGGTAGCGACCCGACCGATTGTGCTTAAGACAGATACCCAGGGGCAATTGTTTATTGAATCACCTGGCTTTGGCGAATGGGCCCGTCTGAAAATGGGTGAATACGGTCTGGCAGAATACGCCTTGCCACAGCTCAAAGCGATGGGCTTTGAGATGGAAATCGAGAAGCGCGACGATCGCATTTACCTCACTCCCAAAAGCCTGGAAGTTAATCATTTGCCTTTGTCCGCTCAGGGTGACGCTCAAGGGCAAATTAAGCTTAATCTCAAGGGGCGGGTGCATTTCTCGGTTGGGCCTGATGGCTTAAAGGCCCGTCTGGATCAAGTCCCGGTTTCAGGGAGCTCTAATCCTTCTGGAGCGCGCGCAGTCGCCGATCTAAATAGCCAGGGTCAGCTCGTACCGGATGCTCTGGAGACCCATTTGCAAGTGGGACTGAACTATAACCCGGATCAAAAACGACTGGATACGCAGGTCGTCGTCAAGGATTCGACCGCCACAATGGATCTGACTCCAGCAGAGCTTGAGCGTATTGCCTATTTACCCACGGATCTCAAGCAATTGGCTGGAGATCATTTGCGCCTGCAATTACAAACCCAGGGGGCTTATCGCACGGTCAATGGCCAGTCACATGCAGGACAAATGCAAGGCCAGATCACCGCGACTCAACGCAAAGGGGATCAAAGCACCGATGTCTTTAGTCGTTTTAAAGCCACTGGCTTACAAGCGGCCAGCTTAAGCGCCGTCGATATTCGCCATCAGCGTGCCGGTGAACGCTTTCGGGTTCGTGCTGAGCAAGGACGCGTGACAGTACCGGCTGGCCCGCAAGTCGAGTTGCATCAGGTACGGGGCCAGATCGACCTTAAAGGTCCTTTATTAGAACGTGTCAAAAGCCATTTGCGTGGCCCTCAGCCAGGGGCTTTGCAATTACAATCGGTCTTGAAGCAAATGGGTGTGCAGCAAAACGATCTGGAAGTCTTGAGCCAGGGCAGTGACCAGGAAATCTCTGATTTGCTCTCGACTAAGAAATTGGCCGATAAAATTGAACAGGCCTTTGTAGGCCTCGATGCTGAGCGAGTGGTGATCAAACAATCCGATCGCCTGAACGTGGACGCACAAGGCGTGAGTGTCTCTGGCCGAGCGGGCAACAATGATAGCACCCGAATCCAGGGCCAGGGCCAAGTTGAAACCCTCAGTGGTGAGATTGATACCGCCAGTTTAGCCGTCAAAGTCAAAGCGGAGCAAGCGGATTTGCGGGCTGAAATTGGGCAAACTCAGGGGGCTGCACATACTGAGGGCAAAGCCAGAGTACAGGCTCAGGAACTCAGTCTGGATTATACGCCTGAGGCATTATCTGTCGCGGCCAAACAAACGGACTTTGATGGGGCCGTTGATTTAACCAGTTCCAGTGGCACTGTCTTTAAAGCTGCCGGTGGTGTTCATCAAATCGATGCCCTGGCTGACAGTACACATCTGGAGTTGAGTGCCCAATCAGGTCAGGGGCAGCTTAGCTATACCGCTGCAGGAGGCTCACAAATCGCAACGGATCTGACTCTGAATGATTTGCAATTGCAGCAAAATGCTCAGAGTGAATGGACCCTGAATGTTGCCAATCTGGATGCCCAATCTCAGCTGAATCTAGATATCAGTGAGCTGCGGCAATTACTGGCCCAAACCGATCGTGAAAAATTAGTGCAATTGGCTCAGCTTGATAGCCCTGAAGGCCTCAAAGCCGGTTTGGCCTCTGCAGGGCTAGATGACAAAGCCGCAGGTCAGGCCGCGCGCTTGCTCAGACGCCCTGAAATGCATCAATTATTGGCCAGTTCTGAGTTTTTAGCAGCGCTCGAAGCAGGCAAAAATATCCGTGTAGATCTGCGTTCACAAGGAACACTTAATGCCAGTGATACCCAGGCTGATGGTTTTAGCTTAAATGCAGAAGTGAAGCATACAGCCCAGGGGCAGCTCGAAAATGCTGAAGGGCAGGCCCTGATACAAGGCGATGCCAAAGCAGATACCACAATCAAAGTCTCTGGCAGCGAAACCCAGGTTTTAAGTGCTGAATTACAAGCCAATCTAACGGGCTTCCGCAAAGATGGCTCTGAGTTTGGTGCTGTGCAAGCCCGCTTAGCTGATCTCAAAGCACAAATCGGCCCTGCTTTAAGTCTCGACACCGGTGCTGTGCAAGTGGAAGCCCAGGCCAATACGCATCTAGATCCAGAAACCATGGTCCATTTGCAAGACGCCCTGGGACAGTTTCGCGATGAAATGCTCGCTCATGTCGCTAAATTGGGCCTCAATCGAGAGCAGTTTGAGCAGATATTGCAGGCGTTTGGTAAGCAGCAATTAGATAGCTTGATCAAAGCCTTTAAAACCGAGAACCTGGGTGCTTTGTCTTCAGATCTGGGATTGAGTCCAGATCAAGTCAACAAGACCCTGGCACTCTTAAATGATGCGCCTTTCCAGAAATTGGTGCAGGACTTCTTTGAATACAGTAATCTGTTGAGTGGGTCAGACTTGAATTTACGCCTGCAAGTCGATGCTGATAGCAGCCGTTGGTCCAAAGCAGATCAAAATTTGTTGGCTGAAATCAATGGTATTCAGGGCCATTTGTCTGCCCAGAGCGAGAATGAACAGGGGCAAGGACGCTTACAAGCCGACCTCTCTCAAGATCAATTGCGCTATACCCGCACGGAGACAACCGAAACCCTCGATTGGCAGCCTCTTGATATCAATGCCAATGGGGATTTAGCAGCCAGAGATGGCTCACGTTCGATTGAAGCCAGTGCGCAATTGCGCTCCCAGGCTGGCCAAATTGGCCGAGAGGGTCGTGAAATCAGCTCACGCTTAGACGGTATTGATATCAAAGCCCAGGGACGCCAGCGTCAGAGCGATGGCTCGGTGACTGAAGGCCAGGGGCGTCTTTCTGTAGCTGAAATTCGTTCGTCACGCCATCTCGATCAGGGCGACTCTTCCCGGATGCAGATCAAAGACATCAGTCTCGCGGGTCAAGCTGAACTCAGTGATGTCCAGTCTCGTCAGAATGGAGTCGGCTCTGCCGCTTTAACTATTGAAGAGCTAGAGCTGCGTCCTGACCAAATGGCAGCCCAAAAAACCCGTTTAGAAGCTGAACTGCGCACGCGTCAATTGCAAGGCAATCAGGGCTTAAGCGAAGATCAGGCCAAAGCATTGGCATCAGCCCGTATACAAGTCGAAACCGACCAAATGAGTTCTTCGCCGACGGATGGTTTCCAGACGCCTGAGCTCAGAGTGGCGGGTAGCCTGGATACGGGCTTGCAAAGCAAGCAGGGAGATGCCGTCACCCGCATGGGTCTTGAAGTACAGTCAGGCTCTTTCCAAGATCTTAAAGCCCAGTCGGGTCAAGTCTCGGTCAAGAATATCGAGGCCGATATCCTGGGTACAGCCCGCACCCCTTTTGTGCGCGGGGCCGCCCAGGGGCATTTACAGGTCCAGGGATTTGAATCCAATGAGAGCCAATCTCGTGCAGATGGCTTTAAATTTGATCAGGCCAATGGCAAATTGCACTTAGATTCAGATCGTTTGCGTGATTTATTGGCGACCAGTCCGGATGCACTGGCGATCTTGACGACTGTCTCTGAGCGCTTGGTTGAACGCCAAACTGCCGAAAACAAAGGCACGAATATTTTCTCTAACCCGGAAGTCATCCTCGATATTGATCAGGCCGCTATCACTGGCGACGCCAGTGACGGCAATGCGCTCTCTGGGGGCGCAAGCTTGACGGCTCATTTGCGTGTACCTGATCTGCAAACCCAGATGGGTTCAGGCGTCGTCGACCTTACCTTGCATGATCTGACGCTGGCTGAAGGCAATCGTCCAGAAGTCCATGTCAGCGGACAGTTTGACTTTAAACCCAAGCAGCCCGCTTTTGATGTCGGCATGCAGGCTTTGTTTGACGATAGTCTCAAGAAAGCGGGCATGGATCTGCGGCCTGAAGTCCATTTCAAAAATGGTAAATTCGAAGTTAAAATTGACCGCTGGTACGTCGAAGGCCTGGTCTCGCTGGATTTTGAAGGCGATAAAATCACGATGTCTGTCGACAAAGCCAAATTGCTGCACTTCTTAAGTGCCAAAGGCCTGGCGGCCCGCTTTACTGAGAGTCAGCTCAATAATTATCTGCTCGATATCAATCGCAGTGGCGAGAGCATGAGTTTGTCTCTCAATGAATTCTCTGAGCAATTATTGCACAAAGACAATCTGCAGATTCAATCGGTTGAAACCAGCCCCAATAATACGATTGGGATTCGTTTTGCTTATACAGATACCCCGACCTATAATGCCGGCTTCAAACAGCGTCAGCAAACTAAAATCGAAGAGCGCCTGATCCAGGATCCCAAAACTGGGCAAGCCCGTTCTGAAGGCAAGCTAGAAGATTTGGTCGAAGATCTCGATCCGGTGCGCTTGCGTCGTATTTTTCAACAAGCCAATCCAGGCCAATTGCGTAAAATGCTTGAATCCGTGGGTAAGGACTACGATAATATCTCGCGCTCGGTGCTGGCTGACCGCGAGCAATGGTCACGCTACCCGGTCGCCAATAAAGCAATCATGTCAGCCTACCTGGCCGATAATTCAGGCTTTTTAGAAAGTGTCAGTAGCGATGAAAAAGAGCTCGTCAAAGCCCTCTATAATGGCCTGAGCCCCTCAGAAAAGCAAGCCTTTCAACAGGCCCTGCAAAACGAAGAATGGCAAAACGTGCAAAAGATTCTCAACCCTGAGGCCAGCAGTCGCCGTCAGCCCCGCTGGCGCAACGGGCGCTAAGCTCAAGAAGCAAGGGCTGAGAAGTTGCCTTGAGCAGGATCCCGAGTACGCAGACGCGGCCCGTAGCACATATTTCGTGGACTCCAGGCCTCCCTGGTATCTGATTTGTGATGACTCCATCGTGTGATTGATGAACGTTTTCAGAAGATGGGGTCAGAAAAACATACAAATAGATTTGGATAATTAAGTATATTGCTTAATTATCCTTAAATGTTTTGTTTTATATCATCAAAAGAGTATTTTTTAGAATGAGCTCAGCCAGTTGGCTAATGCTAAGCGTGTCTTCTGATACTTCTTTAAACTCCTGCAATTATAATATGAGCAAAAAATACGCTCTCATACATTGTTAATTATCTATATAGATGATACTCTATATAGATGAATCAATCATTCGAGCGTTTAAATCAAACATTTGCTGCCTTAGCAGATCCGACCCGCCGCAGTATTATTGGCCGCCTGACTCAGGGTGAGGCCACGGTAAACGAACTGGTGCAATGCTTTGACTTGACCCAGCCCACGATTTCGGCCCATTTAAAGGTGCTGGAATCCTCAGGCCTGATCTCACGGACACGGGTGGCTCAAACCCGACCCTGTCGACTGGAGCCAAACGCTCTAAAAGCGATCGATGCCTGGCTGGATCCTTACCGTCAGATTTGGCAAGAGAATTATGCCCGTCTGGATACGCTACTGGATGAATTAAAAACAGAACCGGAGAAAAACAAATGAATCCTTTAACCATGACGACCCCTTCAGAGAAAGTGGTCTCTGTGACTCGCCAATTTGATGCCCCGTTAGAGCTGGTCTGGCGCGCATTTACAGAGCCTGAGCTGGTTAAACGTTGGCTGACCGGCCCGCCGGGTCACACGATGCCAGTTTGTGAAATCGACTTGCGCTCCGGTGGTAACTGGAAATATGTCTGGAAAATGCCTGGTGATGTGTTGATGACTGCTTATGGCAAATACCAGGAAGTCACGTTGCATGAGCGCATTGTGCATACTGAAACTTTTGCAGAATGGCCTGACAATTCATCAATCGTGACCACGCGTTTTAACGCCCAGCAAGGAGGCACATTGGTGACGACTCTGATGGAATTTGATAACGAAGCCATCCGGGACATGGTTTTGCAAACTGGCATGACCGATGGCATGGAAATGAGCTATCAGGGCCTTGATCAAATATTAAAAGAACAAGTATAGGACAAACATAAAATGAAATTTCAAAAAATAACACCTTATCTATGGTTTGACAATCAGGCCCAGGCTGCGGCAAATTTTTACTGTTCAATCTTTGAAAATTCTGAGATAATTTCAGACTCTGGTATCATAGTGGATTTCAAGCTTGAAGGAATGAATTTTATTGGCTTAAATGGTGGGCCTCAGTATAAATTTAATGAATCCATCTCTTTTTACGTCTTGTGCGAAAGCCAACAAGAGATAGATAAGTTGTGGAATGAATTGACCCAAGATGGCGGAAGCGAAGGCCAATGCGGTTGGTGTAAAGATAAATTTGGAGTGTCCTGGCAAATTGTTCCCAGTCGATTTATCAAGTTGATGAAGGCTGGCAGTCCAGCACAATCGAAGCAAATGATCGAGGCCATGATGAACATGAGCAAAATGATCATTGCGGATTTTGAAAATATTATAAAGAGTTAAATAACAGCTCATTTAACTCTGATTCACGGCTTAGTGGTATAAATAATACTAATAATATAGGAGAAACAGATGGAATTTAGTTACAGCGGTTTTTCTTGCGAAGCAGATATTTATCGCAATGGAGATGATATCGTCGTCAGGTTTTACAATCAGGAAAGAGAACATACGGATCAGCAAATTGTGGATCTTGTCGTCGTAGATCCCGGATTCGGTTACATGTGTTTAAAGTTTAAGGGTGAATACGGTGGGCTTTTAAGCGGATTCTTGAACGAGCGCTTCTTTATTTCAGATCAAATGGTTAAAGCAGCAATTGATTTTGTTGAGAACCTATCTCCTTTGTCAGCAAAGGTTTATCTTCCGCATCAAGTGGTTTGTTTCAAGCCAGTTTCTTACGTTGAGTATAACGGCGAGTACTGATAAGCAGATTAACTGTGATTGCTTAAGGCTTTAATTATGATTTAAACACTTATAAAGCAAAAATGAGCAAGTAAACTCAAAGCATTCGCTAAGTCAAGATATATAGAGCGAGATGGATTTACTTTTTTCGTATCATATCGTAATATTTACTGTGACTAGCGACTATTTTAAAGGAAACCTTATGAGCACAACCCTGGAAAACCAAATAGAAAAATTAGCTGCAGAAGCCGCAAAAATTCAAGACCAAATCCGAGAACTAAAAAAACAAATTCCCGCTGTTGACGTCGGCAATCCCAGCTTTCAAATCCCCGGGGGGGAGATTCAATTATCAGAACTCTTTGGAGAGCATTCAGAACTCATTTTGATCTTTAATATGGGCGTTTCTTGTCGCTATTGTACACTTTGGGCTGATGAATATAACGGCGTGCTGCAACATTTGCAAAGCCGAGCGGGTTTTGTGGTCAGTTCCCCTGATGCTCCCGAAACCCAGTCTGCTTTTGCTAAAAATCGCAATTGGCAGTTTCAAATGGTTCAAAGCAACCCAGACTTTCGCCAAAAATTGGGTTTCGAAAAAGAAGCTGGTGATTTCTGGCCGGGCTATTCTGTCTTTCAAAAAGATGATTCTGGCCAAATTAAACAGGTCAACAAAGACTTCTTTGGACCGGGTGATCATTATTGTGGAGTCTGGCATTTCTTGGCACATTTGCCCAGCTATAAAAACGATTGGCAACCCCAATTCAAATATGCTGACGCTGTTCTGGCAAAAGACGAAGTTTAGTCAGGAAGCAAAGTGCTTGATGGTCAGTAGATTTATTTACCGACGATGCTGCGCGAAACTGCTTCAGCGATACGAATCCCGTCGACTGCCGCTGAGAGAATCCCGCCTGCATAGCCAGCGCCTTCGCCCGTCGGGTAGAGTCCACGGGTATTCAGGCTCTCCAGGCTGACGTCATCACGCTTAATGCGAATCGGCGACGAGGTGCGGGTTTCGACACCAGTCAAAATAGCGTCGGCTCGATCATAGCCTTCGATTTGCTGGGCAAAAGCTGGGATCGCCTCGCGAATCGCGTCGATCACAAAGTCTGGCATGACCTCACTGAGATCACCCAGTTTGACACCTGGCGTATACGAAGGCAAAACCTCACCCCATTCGCTAGAGGGGCGACCCGCCAAAAAGTCCCCGACCAATTGGCCCGGTGCACGATAGTCCTGACCCCCAGCATCAAAGGCTCGGGACTCCCAGTAACGTTGCAGGGCCATACCAGCCAGTGGGCCATCGGGGTAGTCTTCGGGCGTGATGCCGACCACGATGCCACTATTGGCATTGCGTTCTTTGCGCGAGTACTGGCTCATGCCATTGGTGACCACACGACCTGGCTCTGAAGCGGCTGCGACTACTGTGCCACCCGGGCACATGCAGAAACTATAGACCGAGCGGCCATTGCTGGCATGGTGTACCAGCTTATAGTCCGCGGAGCCCAGCAATTCATGCCCAGCATTGACACCATAGCGGCTGCGATCGATCATACCTTGCGGGTGCTCGATCCGAAAACCAATTGAGAAGGGCTTAGCTTCGATATAGACCCCGCGTTTGTAGATTGTTTCAAAGGTATCTCTGGCGCTGTGACCAATCGCCAGCACCAGATGGTTGGTGCTGATATGCTCGCCGTTAGCCAGAGTCACGCCCTGTATGGCACCATCGACGATATCAAAGTCATCGACGCGGGTTTCAAAGCGAATCTCGCCGCCCAGCTCGATGATTTTGGCCCGGATTTTTTCAACCATACTGACCAGTCGAAAGGTCCCGATATGGGGTTTGCTGACATACAGAATCTCTTCGGGCGCACCTGCTAGCACAAATTCCTCGAGGACTTTGCGGCCATAATTGTGCGGATCTTGAATGCGGCTATAGAGCTTACCATCCGAAAAAGTACCGGCACCACCTTCGCCAAATTGCACGTTCGATTCTGGATGCAAGACCTGTTTACGCCAGAGTTTAAAGGTGTCCTTGGTACGTTCGCGCACGATCTTGCCGCGTTCTAAAATCAGTGGCTTAAAGCCCGCCTGGGCCAATATTAAACCGGCAAAAAAACCGGCTGGCCCCATTCCGATCACGACCGGTCTCTGCTTCAAATCTTCGGGGGCGTGAGCCACAAACTGATAGCGGGTATCCGGGCGCAGGCCAATGTTTTTATCATTTTTAAAGCGCGAGAGCAGCTTTTTCTCACCTTTGACTTTCAGATCGACGGTATAGACAAATAACATCTGATGCTGTTTGCGCGAATCCACCGCTTGCCGAAAAATCCGGTGCTCCAGCAAGATCTCAGGCTGGATATTTAAGCGTTTCAGAATCGCTTGTTGGAGTTCGTCTGGGCTGTGTTCAAGGGGGAGTTTCAGTTCGGTCAGTCTTAACATAGGATACAGGGGGCTCTTTTTCTATGAATTACCTTCAGTTTAAAGCAAATCGACACGAAGTGGAGTCGGTTTGCCCACTGATTTTATGTGGTGCTCGATTTGTCAGCGGCGATGTTTAGCGATCTTCGTAAGAAACCGTCTCAATCGCCTGCTGGATCCGGGGGATCTTGAGCGTCTGCTCTCCCTGAGCAATGATCTGATCACGTTTGGGGTCATATTTATAGCGAGAGATAATTTTTTTACCTGTCAGATAATTGCTGCTTTCAGTCGTCGATTCGCCAGTGGCTCGATCTCGCTCGCCCATGTCATAGCCGATCAGTATAAACTTACCGGGCTTTGCTTCATAGCGAAAACGATATAAATGATCGGCGACATGGCGCGAACCATGATCTTGATTGACGATTAAGATGCCTTTGACGATACTGATTTCTGCTGGCGCTTCCATAACCCCATAAAAAGCGCCGCCACAAGCTGTGCATTGCAGTAAGCGTTCAGCCAGTGCCGCCCGATGCAGCCCGCCATCTTTGCGTTTAAACAGCAAAAGCAGTGCGCGATACCGATTTTTGATCTGATCGTCTGGTCCGGCTGGTTTGACCTGAATCAGTTTGACCGCAATATCTGGTAAACGATCGGCATTGAGATCGCCACTAACCTGGGCTTCGATCTGCCAACCAGAGGGTACAAAATCAGCGACATTTTGCGCATCAATTGGCATCCGTGCCCGATTCAGGGCTGGGCCTTCAGCTTGAGCAAAGACGGGCAGTGTAAACATGAGTGTGCAGATTGCAAGGACCATTGACTTGAGCATGGGTTTCTCCTGAAGACAAGTAAATCTGCTCTAGTATATCCGTCCGAGGGCGAAATCGACCACTGCTCTCTGTGTAAAACCCTCTAAGATGACCATATACAATTTCTTGATCTAGCAAAGTGAGCGGGGCTTGCTTACACGCTAACGGCTGAGCTGCGTATGTCGGGCTTCAGGCGCTTGGCGCTTCAAGACAAATTGCCAAATCCCTTTCAGATAACCCGAGCCATAAGCGCTGTGCATCAAGACAAAAGCCGCAAAAATGGGTGCGCTGTGCGCAGCGCCAGCGGGTGCTGTGCCTGAGAAATGCTGCTTGAGCTGATGGGCTTTGTTTTTGGCCTGTCGGGCTGAGATCAGGCCGAGTAGGGTATAGAGTAGCAAAATAGCTGCGTAAAGCCAGCGAAAGGCCTTCCAAAAGCCGATTAAGACGGCTCCCAGACTCACGAAAGCCACAAAGGCAGCCGGGACCAATTGACGCAAGCTGGTGATTTGGTGGTGCTTGCAATTGACATAGACTTTCCAATAGCCATACTGAAAATACTGTTTGTACAAGTCACGGTAGCGGCTCCGTACGCTGTAGTGTAGGGCAGTTTCTGGTGTGTATAAAATTCGGTAGCCCGCCTGGCTTAAACGGAAATGGAATTCGTCATCCTGATTGCGTACCAGGGCTTGATCGAAGTGACCGACTTGCTCAAAAATTGCCCGACGATAAAGTGGAGCGGTAATCGAGTCGACCTCTTGCTCTTTTTGTAAAGTGCGCCAATTGCCCAGCCCGACCCCAAAAGGCGACATCATCGCCAGGGCGATTTGCTGACCCGTCTGGGAGCGGTATTCATGGATAGCTTGCCCTCCGACACAGGCCAATTTGGGATTGGCTTGTAGCTTTTGATAACAAACAGTTAAATAATTGGGATCCAGGATCTGTCGGGCATCGACCCGTTGGATATACTCTCCCTGAGCAGCCTGAATGCCTAAATTGAGTGCAATTGGGGTGCTGCGTGCAGGATTGTCGATTAAGCGAATCCGTAGCTGCGAATGGGCCTGTCTACTGATAAAGTCCAGCACGATAGCTTGTGTGCCATCCTGGCTATTGCCATCTATGACAATGATTTCCAGCTCAGGCCAGTGATTGTCGACGATCGCTTGCAAGGTCGCAGAGATCGTCTCGACTTCATTGCAGCAGGGCACTATCACTGAAATTAACGGCAAGTCAGAGTGGAAGTGATCTCCGGAATCAGCCGCCGCTTCAGGCCGCATTCAGGCTCAGTTCGGGTTCTTCGACACCGAATTGGGCCACAAAGCGATAGATCGCATCTCGGATCTCTTGATAATCACTCAGCTGACGGAGTTCGGCTTTGAGATGCTTCAGATTGCGTACGCCTTTCAAGTAATTGCCGTAATGCTTGCCCATTTCAAGGGCACCTCGGCGTTCACCTTTGAGCTGCAAGGACAGATCGAGATGCTCAAGCAAGACTTCCACACGCTCTTCGAGACTGGGTTCTGCTAAAAGCTGACCCGTTTTGAGATAATGCTTGGTTTGTTCAAAAATCCAGGGATTGCCATAAGTACCCCGGCCAATCATGACTCCATCAACGCCCGAGACTTCCAGCATGCGCTTGGCATCTTGCGGGGTGATCACATCGCCATTGCCAATCACAGGGATCTTAACGGCCCGTTTGACATCACCGATCATTTCCCAGTTGGCCTGGCCTTTGAATTTTTGGGTGCGGGTCCGTCCATGAATCGTCAGGGTTTGAATGCCGCAGCGCTCAAGCATCTGAGCAATTTCAATCACATTGAGTTGATCTTCACACCAGCCCAGACGGGTTTTGGCCGTTACAGGCAATTTGACGGCATCGATCACGCCTCGCGTAATCGCTTCCATTAGTTCAGGGGTTTTCATCAGGCCGGAGCCAGCGCCTTTACCGGCCACATGTTTGCTCGGGCAACCATAGTTAATATCCAGAAAGTCGGGGCCAGCCGCTTCTGCGATCTTGGCGGCTTCGACCATGCTATCCACACGGTTACCATAGATCTGGATCGCAATCGGACGCTCTTCTTCGTTAATCCGTATCTTTTGCAAAGCTTGTTTGACATCCCGAATCAGTCCTTCGGAAGAGACGAATTCAGTGTAGACAATATCTGCCCCCCGGCGCTTACAGACCAGCCGAAAAGCCAGGTCAGTAACGTCTTCCATTGGGGCTAAGAGCACGGGCGGGTGATCAAACTTGAGGTGAGCGACTTGCATAATGAACAATCCAGACAATTTTACTTGTTTCATTATTCATTAAAAATGGCTCAGGTTCAAGGGATTAGGGCGATCATTTCGCAATTTAGACCGTTTCGGCAGCGATTCAAGTTTGCTTGAGCAAAGCCAGTTCTTGCTGGATCAAGGCTTTAAAAGCAAAAGGTTGGTGGCTGGGGAGTGGATTTTGACTTAATTTTTGGATCAAATGCGCAAGGGGATCCTGGGGGCTTTCTAAAAAGTGAACCCGTTCAAAGCTTTGCAGCATTTCACGACAAATTGGCAAATCTGAAGTGATCAGGGGCATACCAAAAGAGGCCAATTCACACATCATCACCCCCTGTGCATCCAAGCGAGTCGGCATCAGGGCGGCCCGATAATGGGGCAAGAGATGCAACATTTCTTCGGGATTCAAAAAGCGATCGTAAGTTCTCAGGTTAGCGGAGGGGGGGTTGTGCTCGAAATACTGTCCCCGCCCAAAAACATCAAAGCGTAAATCAGGGTGCTGACGAGCCAGTTCAGCTACTTGATCGATGGCGTATTTGGGATTATCGAGTGGGCGGATTGTGACCAGGTCGGCATTGAGCCGGGAGTGTTGCTGCCAGTGCGTCGACAAAAAGGCGGGATGCACAGCATTTGGGATCACGTGGGCATGCGCTAAAACGAGCTCTCGTTCAAGTTTGAGATTATCAAAAAAGGCTTGCTGCATCCATTCGCTGACAAAAACCAATTGCAAATGCCCCTGCTGCAGCCAATCTTTAAAACTCCGGTGTAGCAGCCTGAGTTTGACGTGATCATAGAGACGGTCAGCCAATCTGAGCAAGGGCTGTTGGTGGCGGCTATAAGTATATGGGGCCGGGTAATAATTTTGCTTATGCAGCACTTCATGTCCATGAAAAAAGAAGATCCAACGTGGGAAGGATTGACCGTAACGCAGTAAAAAACGCCAGTGATTGCGTAAATTGGGGGCATGGGCAATTAAGTAGCTGTACTTGTTGCGCTGATTTAAATAAGCGGCTTCAGTCAAGACCTGGACGCCTTCATAATGATAGCAAGCCTGGGCTCCAAAATTGAGCACAGTGACATCTAGCCCGGCCTGCAGATAACCCAGCAGACGGGTGTGTACATAGGCCATATTATAGCGATCGCTGAGACTGGGGTAGCCCTGAACCAGCACCAAAACAGAGGGTGTCGACATATGGTTTCAGTTTACCGGCTTTTTTCGTTTTTGGGATCGCAAGTCGCGCTTGCAGCTGCCGATCAAACTTTTTAGATGCTGTGCTTGAAGCGTGTTAAAATAAGGCTTCAACACTAGCCATGGGCAGTCTAAACCAATCGAAAGTGGGGCTTGAGCGATTCGCATTTTATATCTGGGAATCTTTAGTGCCAATCCACTTGGGGGTGATCTTTTATTCAGAAAAGGCTTGCTTGCCAATGGCTGTCAGGTGACTAGCGTTAATTACCGACCGCTTATCCTGAGTTGGGGACCCGCTCGATTTCAACGGCATCTCGCAGAAATCGTCAAGGGCCACGACCTGCTCTTTATTGGCAAAGGCCTATACCTGACCCCTGAGATCTTACGGAGCGTTAGGCAGCAGGGCATACCGGTATTGCTGTGGTATGGCGATATTCGTCCCCAGCCTGAGCCCTGGCTGATTGATCTGCTTGCTGAAGTCGATGCTTTTTTTATGTCATCACGTGGCGAGGTGCTTGCACATTATTTTAAACAAGGCCGGCCTCAATTGGCCGCCTATTACTTTAACCCCGCCGATCCTGATCTGGCCCTGGTCAACCCTCCGCTTGAACGAGAGTACGAAGTGAGTTTTACCGCCCGCTTTTCGCGAATAGAAAGCCCCGAACGTCAGGCGGTGATCCAGGCCCTCAAAAACCGCCCAGAAGTCCATTTTTTTGGCGGTGCGGATCGTTCCTGGGCCTACAATATCGGCTTGCGTGTGCTGCGTCGGCTCAAACCGATGGCTTTGCCCAATGAGGTCGCCGATCAGGCTTATATTGAGGTGATTCGACGCACTGGCATCGGGATTGGTATCAATGCTTTGCCCGATATCCCGGGCTATAGCAGCGACCGTCTGGTCAATTATCTCAATTTTGGTAGCTGCTTTTTGAGTGCCTGGTTCCCAGGTGTAGAAACTCTATTTGCTGTTGGTCAGGAGCTGCTTGTGTTTCATAGTTTGGCTGAGATGGATGACCTACTCAATTATTACACGCAGAATCCGGCTGCAAGGGATCAGATCGGGCTGGCGGGCCAGGCCCGGGTGCTTAGCGATTATTCAGCCCAGGCCATTACGCGCATGATGCTGAACACCCTGAAGCAACGTCATACAAAGGATTATGAATGGTCTGAGTGTCTGCGGCTTTGATTAGAATCTGTTGGCGTCAACTTTAGGCGTTGGCAAAACGGATCCGCTTTTAACTTAATAGAGCGACATTTACTCAATGCTGCAAACTGACCAGGGGAATTAAGACACGAAAGCAGGTACCTTGCCCCAGTTCGCTTTCGAGTTCTATCTGATAACCGAGTAAATGCGCCAGAGAAGCACAAATCGAGAGTCCCAATCCCACACCGGCATAAGCGCCTTGATGTACCTGGACAAAATCTTCAAAAACCTTCTTTTGATCGGCTTTACTAATGCCAATACCGGTATCTTTGACTTCCAAAATCACAGGGAATGCCGTCGATGAGCCCTTGCGATAATACAGCATGACAGAACCTTTCTCTGTAAATTTGAGAGCGTTATTGACAAGATTGCTAATGATTTGACGTAAACGATCTGAATCAATGACCAGGCTGCGAGGGGCCTCTGGATCGATCTCCAGTTTGAGTTGGATTTGCTTTGTCAAAGCGGTCATTCTCAGGGGCTCTAACAGATTTTTAAGAAAACTGTCGATCTCCACCGATTCAAATTTAAGGTCCAGGGTGCCTGATTCAATTTTGGAAATATCGAGCACATCATTAATCAGAGCCAATAAATTCAAACCATTGTCTTTGACCCGTTGTAAAAAATGCGTTTGCTTGGGGTTGATTTCTCCGGTGCTGCCATTGAGGATTAGATTTGTAAAGCCCAGTATGGCGCTTAACGGTGTGCGCAGTTCGTGGCTAATACTGCCCAGAAACCGGCTCTTGATCTGAGACAATTCGGCGGCATGGTGCTCAGCATGAATGCGTTCATTGATTTCTTGTTGAAGCGAACTGAAGTGCTCCTGATAATCGTTTTGAAGCATATACAAACTTTCGTAGACTTCCTGAAACGGGCTATCGAGTTCACTATCAGGTACCTGGTGAACGTCATCTAAGTGTTTATGCAGCAGAATATCTCCAATTAAGTGATCCGTTTCCTGAAAGAAACGCTCTCGCTCCTGTTTCAATTTTTCAATTTCGGCTGCTTGTACTGCAATGATTTTTTTAGACTGAAGCCAGCGCAGCGGCAATATCCAGAAGGGTTCTTTCTTTTCTTTCGGTGTCAAGAGCGCTTGGGGGCTGATTCTAACACAGTCCAGGGCATTTTCTAAGCTACCTACAATGCTTAATCTGAAGCTGAGATTGGGCAGTAAAGCCAAAACGAGTTTGCCGACGGCTTTATTCCAGCGAGGGGTAATGATCACCAGGTGATCGTCAGTTTGCATTGTCGCTTCTCCCAGATCACTTCGTAAGATGCGATATGCTTCAAGGGTGCAATGGCGACCTTTGCGGGAGTCTATGATTAGCATCCCTTGGCCAAAATCTCGGCGTTGGATTGAGAGGTAGCGTAGATTAACCTCGATCATATGCTGCATCATTTCAGCGTTGGTGACCCCGTTGTTTTCACAACACAAGACCTGAGGGCTGGACTGAAAATAACGCAGAGAACCCTGTTCTGTTGTGATCGATTCGTGTTTTAGCTCTGTGCCTCGGGGGTCTTGTGATTCTACTTGCAAGCCCATCTCTAGCTGGAACAGAGCTTCTGTCTGGTTCGCATGAAAAAATAATATGTCGCGTAGGCGAGGGTTGAAACGCCGCAAAAAACGGATAAATCGCCGATAGAGTGGCTGGTTGATCACGCAGTGTATTTCGATCAGCCCTACCGGCAGTTCGTTGCGGGCAGTTCGTAAAAAAACAGCCCGCTGTGCTTTGAGCGTGATACCTTCCAGTTGAAGGGTGTCAAAAAGTAGGTATGCTTTCTGGTCATGCTCACTGAGCTGAAGCATGACCTTATCGATTAGGGCCAGAAAAGGATGAATCAATTGAATATCAAGCAGGCCTGAGAAAGTAAAAGAAATGACGCCCGTTTGAATATGTTCGACTTGACAAAAGCCAGCATTTCCTGAGATCGTCTGAGGTGTAATTTGATCTATCCAATTTGAGTGGGCCATTTGTAAATCATGCATAAAAATTCACCGTGTCATTATTCTAACAAGGATTACGGTTTTGTGTCTGTTGATTAACATAAATAAAGAGTCCTGGACCGGGGGCACGCAGCTCAACGGGATAAAATAGGCACCAGGCCAGCTGCGAATTTAAAAAACACCCAGCCGGAGAAAGCGACTGGCTGACTTTCAAAAACTTGCGAAAAGGGTACACTATCGAAAGCTCTTGTCTCACAAGTGAAGCCACTCCAAATAAAGGACTAAAAACGCCATGCTTTTACTGGTCGGAATTTTATTTTTAATTCTGGAATTTTTACACGGCGTTTTTTCCAGTGGCTTTATGCCGATCTTGCATACCACCTTGCAGTCCCAGGGCACCCTGGCGATGGCCATTTATTATCTGGGCCTGGCTGTCGGACAATTGGCGATCTACAGATTTGCCCCTTTTAGCCGCAGCAAATATAATTATCCGGTCTTCGAAATGGCTTTTGGGGGCAGCTTGATTCTGATGGCCCTTTTTCCGACGCCTACGGGTCTGATTCTGGGGCGCCTCCTAGAAGGTATTGCCCTGGGACTGACGATACCGCTGATCTTTGCCAGCTTACTCAAAATTGATGCGCTGGGATCCATCCCGCGTCGGGTCGCGATGTTTAATTCCAGTCTGGCGCTGGGGTACGTGATGGGGCCGCTGCTGGTGGCTTACCCGATGCAGTGGTGGTCTACCAGCTATTTACTGGGTGTTGCGGGTCTGTTTTTCATGGCGATGCCGATCTTGCTGTTTTTCCTACCGGTTCCTTCTCCTCACAGCGAGCTTACAGAGCAGCAACTCAAGCTGAAAGTGCTTTTTGGACAAGACTGGTTTCAGACCTTTTATCCACTTTTTTTATTCAAATTGTTGATGGGATTTGTGATGTCATTTGCCACGGGCTATATCACTCACTATATTACAGCGATTCCCCTGACACAGATTTTGTTTGCTTTTTCGGTCATTTTTATTCTTGGGCAAATCTCAGGAGAACTGATTTTAAGGCGGCTTCCGATCGCTCATTTAGAAACCTATCTCCCGTTGCTGCTGGTCAGTTGCCTGATTTTGTTTTTTGTGAGCAGTCATCCTGTTTGGCTGGCCTTGCTCACTTTTGGCTTATCTATGATGGCATTGGTCGGTTATGTACGTTTCGGTTTTAAAGCCACCTCAGCCCGTGAGTTTGCTTTGTTCAATAGTTTATCTGACCCTGCCATGGCTCTGGGAGCTGCTCTGGCGATCTTTGGCATCAAAGGCGCCTGGGGGCTGATCCCTTTGTATTTTGTACCTTTCATTCAGGCCTGTAGACGTTCCCCTTCAGCAACACGCTCAGAGTTCTACTTCCCCTTTGTCGGCCCGTTACTGATGCGCAAAACCTACCAAAAGCATAAGAATCCTGTCCTGCACCCATTGGCTGACAGCCATCTGCAGGGCCTGACTTATGCCTATCAATCTGATCCTGGTCAGACTTCAGGGCTTTCACTCATTTTCACGGGCGATCTCTCGCCAACAGACAAGCCCTTAAAGATCTCGGACACCCTTGCAGCGAAACTAAAACAAGCTGATTTACGTTTTATTAATCTCGAAGGACCTTTCGCTGATAACGGCTCTCAGGGCTTTCGTTTTGGCATGCAACCTGAGCCCACCGCTGCACTGCTGCAATCTGGTTTTAATGTGGTAAATCTGGTCAATAATCATATCTTAGATCAGGGGGCCCAGGCTATTGCCTACACCCAACAATCCCTGGCAGATTTGGGCTGTGAAAGTATCAGCTCTGACTTGAATAAGATCAAATGTCAGGGGCTTACCATTGGGGTTTTTGGCCTTACTTTTGGTAGCAATTTAGTCTGGAATCATGATCCCTGTATTGTGGGACTGAAACCCGAGCGGCTCATGGCTGACACGAAGTTACAAGCTCTGTGGCAAGAAAAAATTCAGCAATATAAGTCTGAAGTCGATTTGTTAATTCTGTCTTATCACTGGGGCTATGAAGCCGAAGCTTTTCCGCATACGCTTCAAAAAGAGTGTTTTGATTTTCTAAGTAGTGCCGGTATCGATATCCTCTATGGACACCATGCCCATATTGTTCAGCCTTTTGAAGTCAAAGATAATACTCTGGTGATGTATTCTTGTGGAAATTTCAG
The DNA here is from genome assembly GCA_037968875.1 of Candidatus Sericytochromatia bacterium. Lineage (GTDB taxonomy): Bacteria > Cyanobacteriota > Sericytochromatia > UBA7694 > UBA7694 > JBBKWI01. Next base: position 52,018 of record JBBKWI010000108.1, read on the forward strand.
TTCAAAAATGCCACTGCCGATCTATCAGCAAGGGGTCTTTTTTGAAGTCACTTATAATTCAGAGTTGGAATTAGTCGCTGTCTCGAGCCACTTTATTGAGCAGACTGAAACGGGCATCGAGTCCCAGAATAAAAAAGATTCATTGGCTTATCAATACTGGCATGCGCTGTCTCGTGCTTAGGGCTATGCGGGAAGGCATCGGAGCCAAATCATAGTCTGGATAGGGTATTCGTATAACTAGACAACTGGACTCACTTTTTCTTGAGACAAACTGGCTTCAAAAAGCTTTAGAATATCTCTCCAACTCAAAATCCCGACGGGCGATCCCATTTTATATTCATTAAGTTGAGGCCTGGCATGAGCACAGGATCATATCGTTGATTCTGTATAATGCCTTAAGTATTTTTCGTCGGGCAGTATTTGATTGCTTTTAGCAAGTGTGGAAATCTGTTCAGATCCAATAAGATAAAGCCCGCAGCAGGAGCGCTTCAATGAAAATCATTGATAAAAAGACTTGGAAAAGAAGAGAACATTTCGAATTTTTTTCTCAGATGGCCAGCCCCTATTTTGGCATTGTGACTGAAGTCGATTGCACCGAAACCTATCTCAAGGCAAAGCAGGCTGGATACTCATTTTTTGCTGCTTATTTGCACCAATCGATGATCGCCGTCAACAGAACTCCGGAATTATGCCTGCGTCTTTTAGGCGAAGATATTATTGAATACAGTCCAGTTCACGCAGGTACAACCATTGGCAGAGATGATGGTACGTTTGGTTTTTCCTATGTGCACTTTTCAGAAGACTTTAACACCTTTAATGCCGAGTTGCAACAAGAAATCAAGGCGGTTAAAAACAGCACGGGGCTGAGATTAAACAATGAAACACTCAAATTAGACCTCATTCGTCACTCCAGCTTGCCCTGGGTGACTTTCAGCGGTTTATTACACCCAAGTGCATTGGACCCTCAGGAATCAGTCCCTAAGATCACCTTTGGCAAAGCTTTTGTACGCAATAACAGACGCTTCTTGCCCGTGTCTATAGAAGCACATCACGGCCTGGCTGATGGATTACATTTGGCTAATTATTTGAATGAATTTCAAACGCTCTTAAACTCAGAACAAAAGGACTAGTTAGAGTTTGTACCTGAAGACACTCCCTAAACAGTTAGGCTGGCTCTATGATCTAGTCGGTGTGCTAGGCCTTCTGCAAATCGTTCCTGAGCAAAGAACAGGGCAGGTTGCTGAAATCATCGTGATCTTAGCCGGTCAACCGGAGCAGATCGTTTCTGGCAGCAGTTGGCAAGAAAACACCCGGCCGCTTGCTCTGCGGAATCTTCTGCAGAGCAATCCATTAGACTGCGCCGTTCGCGTCACGGGTCAAGCTGGAGTCGAGTACTGGCTTTGCTCAATTAATTGGGCCAGCGCCGATCCCATCGCTAGCGAGACCTTTGCCGCACTGCAAAACGGCTATCAGATCCTGGCTGACCCTGAGGGGTATTTATCGGCTCTTGTGTATCAATTTGGCAAGCAAGCTGGCACACTTTTAAAACCCCGTATCGAGATCTCGACTAAGCTGGCACAGGGACTGATCTCAGCTCAGTTTCCAGCATGGAAAGATCTGCCTTTGCAAGCAGTGGACCTGGCGGGTTGGTGCAATGGTGCCTTTCGCCTGGGCAGCGATTTACTCGTTAAAATACCCAGAGCCCAGCGCTATGAACGCAGCCACCTGATCGAAAACCAGTGGCTCGGCAAACTGAACTCACAATTGAGCTATCAAGTTCCCGAGCCGGTAGCGCTGGGGGAGCCTGATGCAAGTTACCCCTGGCACTGGACTGTCTACAAGTGGATCCCAGGAGAGACAAGACTTGATTTATCCTTGCCAGATAAACGCCGCTTTGCACAGGACTTGGGGCTATTTTTGAAATGCCTCTGGTCATTGCCTGCTCAGGATGGGCCTGCTTTTTTTGAACAGACTTTTTTCAGAGGGGCTCCCCTGCGTGTTTACGATCGGGAGACGCGTGAAGCCCTGAGCCAGCTCACTGATTTGATCGATACCCAGGCTGCTCAGGAGGTCTGGAACCAGGCCCTGGGCTCTCGTTGGAGTCGCTCAGCTGTCTGGGTACATGGTGATTTGTTTCCAGGCAATATTTTGATCCAAGACAATCAACTCGCAGCTGTGATTGACTTTGGCAGTATGTGTGTTGGCGATCCGGCCTGTGATCTAGCGATGGCCTGGACCTTTTTTGAAGCAGAGAGTCGCGCAGTCTTCAAAGCAAGCCTTGCGCTGGATGCTTTGACCTGGCAAAGGGCCAGGGGCTGGGTCCTTTGGAAAGCCCTGATTACACTGACTGGTCTGGAAACGCACGATTCCGAAACTGCTCTCAAAAATAGACGCTTGATTGAAGTTTTAATCCACGAAGATCAAGACGATCACGCGCTTCTTTTCGATTAAGATAAGGCAATCCAGGGACGTGCATCCCTACTAAAAAGGTGGGCAGGATATACTGGCTTTAGAAGTTTGATCTATTGAATATCACCACAGTTCGGAAACACCTTATGTCATTAATGCCATTGTCTGACGTCATCGCCAAGATTCCACCCCAGAGCACCGTCTTTATTCAGGGAGCTGCAGCCACCCCCAATGCCCTGATTGCTGAATTGGTTAGGCAAAAAGAGCGCCTGGAACATACCGAAATTGTGCACCTGCATACGGATGGCAATGCGCCTTATGTCCAGCCACCGCATCAGAATTATTTTCATGTTAATACCCTCTTCACAGCAGCCAATCTCCGAGAGGCTGTCGCCGAAGGCTTTGCCGACTATATCCCGGTTTTTTTATCCGAAGTTCCTTTGCTCTTTCGGCGCAAAATCATCCCTTTAGATGTTGCCTTGATCCATGTTTCGCCACCGGACATTCACGGTTTTTGCTCGCTGGGCACTTCAGTGGATGTGGTGCTGGCGGCCTTAGATAGCGCCCGGATTGTGCTGGCCCAAATTAATCCCCAAATGCCCCGCACCCACGGTGATGGATTTATTCATCTAACACAAATCACGGCCTGGACAGAAGTCGACGAGGCCTTGCCAGAGCATCCGATTGCGACACTTAGTCTGGCGCAACAACAGATTGGTAACCATTGCGCCGGCCTGATTGAAAATGGCTCTACTTTGCAAATGGGAATCGGGGGTATTCCCGATGGTGTGCTGGCAGCCCTGGGCAACCATCAAGATCTCGGTATTCATACAGAAATGTTTTCAGATGGCATCATAGATTTGGTCCAAAAAGGCGTCATCAATGGCAGCCAGAAGAAAATTCATCCCCATAAGATTGTGGCTGGTTTTGCGATGGGCACGCGCCGTCTCTACGACTTTATCCACGATAATCCGCTGATCGCTATGCTAGATATCGCCTATGTCAATCGCACGGACGTGATTTGTCGCAACCCCAAAGTGGTGGCGATCAATAGTGCGCTGGAAGTCGATTTGATGGGGCAGGTCTGTGCTGACAGCATTGGTACCTATCAATTTTCGGGCGTGGGAGGGCAGATGGATTTTATTCGCGGGGCCAGTTTGTCTGAAGGCGGGCGTCCGATTATTGCACTGCCATCAACAACGCGCAAAGGAGAAAGCCGGATCGCCGCCCAATTGAAGCCCGGTGCTGATGTTGTCACGACCCGTGCCCATGTGCATTATATTGTGACAGAATATGGCGTGGCCCAGTTATACGGCAAAAATTTGCGTCAGCGTGCCAAAGCCCTGATCGCGATTGCCCACCCCGATCACCAGGCCGACTTAGAAGCCCAGGCTTACGCCCGCTATAAAGTCCTATAGACTAGAATCAAAGGGAAATCGGCAGCTTAAAAGCGATTTTGCTAAAAGGAGTATTGAATGGAAATTCGTTTGGCCTGCCTGGCCGATCTGAGCGAGATGACCGAGATCTACAACCAGGCGATTCGGGCTGGCGGGCAAACGGCTGAAACCACAGAAGTCAGCCTGTCGGAGCGTCAGTTGTGGCTGGAGAAACACCCCCCAGACAGGCGACCGGTGTTTGTGGCTTTGCTTCAGGATCAAGTGGCCGGCTATCTGACTCTGAGCGACTATCGCCCCGGACGGCAAGCGGTGGCTCAGACTGCTGAGATCTCCTATTATGTGCACCCGAACTTTTTTCGGCAAGGGGTGGCCTCGGCCTTGCTAGCCCATACTCTGAAACAAGCGCCTGGTCTGGGCCTACAAACGCTCTTTGGGATTGTGATCGCCAGCAATCAAGCCAGTATAGCCCTGTTACAAAAACAGGGCTTTGCAATCTGGGGGCGTTTGCCCCGTGTGGTGCATGTGCAAGGGCAACGACTGGATCATCTTTATCTGGGGCGTGAATTGGAATGAACTTGTAGCAATGTTAAACTTAACGCAGCTGATGACTTGTCAGTTGTTTTTTGTCTGAAATCACCTTGGAAGGCCCGACGCTCTATGTCAGATCAGTTTCATATTTATAAGTACCATGCAGACAAATACCACGCGCTGGTCAGCAGTGAAGATCGAGAACATAATTTAAATGCGCTTTTGCTCAAACATATTGATTTTACGAATAAAAATGTGATTGAAGCAGGCCTGGGAACGGGACGTCTAACCGAGATGTACCTTCACTCTGCAGCAAAAATATGGGGTTTTGATCAGTCACAGCATATGCTCGATTTTGCGTCTCAATTCCTGGGTTCTCCTTCCCATTTAGAATTAAGTCAAGAACCTCATGAAGCGATTCTCGATTTACCCATACAAGCAGATATTTTTATTGAAGGCTGGGCTTTTGGACATTGGTTTTTGTCTTTGTACCCTGATTATGAAGGGGTCTTAAATGATTATTTTAATCGACTTTACTCTTTTTTGAATCCCACGGCAACAATCATCTTGATCGAGACCCTGGGCACCTTTCGTGAACAGGCCTTCCAAAATACAGATCTAAATATCTTTTATGATTTTTTAGAAAAGCAACATCAGTTTCAGCGTTTTGAAATCAGAACAGATTACCAGTTTGAATCACTTGAAAAAGCGACCGATATTATGACCTTCTTCTTTGGTGAATCATTGGGCCAACAGGTTAAATCTGAAGGGAGCACACGGATTCCCGAAGTGACCGGTGTTTGGATTAAACGAACGGGGACATCAGCGAAAACCCTGGAAGAATGAATTTAACATAGTGTGGAAAAGAAAGGTCGGAACCGTGAAAACCCTACCCCCTGGCTTGGAAGTATACAAACGCATTCCTGAATTTAACATTTTCTGAGACGGTTGATTGCAGGGGGCAAACGATCCTTGATTTTGGCTGTGGTACGGGTCACTATATTAGAATAACTCGAAGCTTTGAGATGCGTTGGTCATCGGCATCCGTTGATCCCTGGGGGTCATGATCTATTTTTGAAAGGTTAATTATTATGGAAAATAATCTGCCCCTACCCACAGGCTATTTTAGCAATCTTCAGACTGAACATGGTTTTGAGGCTGTTGAAGTTACGGGAGACTTACCGCCCTGTTTACAAAATGGAACGCTCTATCGCAATGGCGTGGGATACTTTGAGCAGTTTGGTAAACCCTACCAACACGCTTTTGAGGGTGATGGGGCCATTACGGCCCTTCGGTTCCACAAGAATAAAGCGTTTGTGAGTTCTCAATTGGTTCAAAGTAAAGGGCTCCTGACCGAAAAGAAAGCCGGTAAACACCTGGGCGGTTCAGCAGCCCCCTGGCCGACGCGCCTCAGGGCGAATCTTAAGGGGGAATTTAAAAACACGGCAAACACAAATATCGTAAGTATTAAAGGCCAACTCTTTGCTTTAATGGAAGGCGGCAAGCCCACCGAAATCAATGCAGCGGATTTGTCCACTCTTGGAGAGTCTGATTTCAAGGGGCTCATTCCAGGGACGTTTTCAGCGCACCCACACTATAATCAGGCCCGTCAAACGCAGTATAACTTTGGCCTGACTTATGGCAAAGTCTCTGAAGTTAATCTCTTTGCATTTCCCGACGAGGGATCTCCTATCAGCTTAGGATCATTCCCAATTGCCGCACCGGTTATGCTGCATGACTTCATTGTCACAGCCAACCATTTGATATTTTTCATCTGTCCGGCCCAGGTCAGTATTTTTAAAATGCTGCTGGCAGTCGGCAAAAGTTTTGTGGACTACCTCAAATGGAATCCCGCTGCAGGCACAGAAATTGTTGTGATTCCGATCGATCAGCCGAGCCAAATCACGCGCTTTAAAACGTCTGCCTTTTTCACCACCCATTTTGGTGGAGCCTATGAAGAAGATCAGAAAATCATCGTTGACTATATCGCTTATGACAACATCGATTTTTTGTATACACTGGGCAATGGCTCGCATTTGACCTGGGACAATCAACAGGACCATCCACACGGTACGCTGTATCGTGCTGTGATTGATAGTAAGAAGCAAATATTTGAAGCCCATAAGCGTCGGGACTATTGTGAGTTTCCCAGGATTTTGTCGACGGAGTCAGGTCTGAAGTACCACTCTCTCTGGATGCAAACAGAAAAATATATTGAGGGTGTGTTAAGAAGTGGCACCTGTCGACTGGATCAGAATGATCAGGTGACTGAGTTTTTTGCTGAGCCAGGCCAATTATGTTCAGAGCCGATCCCGGTTGAAAACTCGGTTTTGGTACTGGTCTTTGATTGTCAAAGTAACAAGAGTCATATTCTCGTTTTGGATAGCCTGAACTTACATGAGCAGGCTCGGATTCAATTGCCCCAGGCGGTGCCGCTGACTTTTCATGGCAATTGGGTGGCCGACTAAGTAGACCTTGCTTTAAGATCTCAGGCTAGCCATTGTTTCCAGGTTTCAGGAGCATAGCCTACGGTTGCCCGTTGCCCCAGCCTGACCACCGGGGTTTTGAGCAAGAGCGGGTGCGCCAGTAATTGGGTCTCGATATCATGCACCATATACTGCAAATTGCGTTTTTTGTATTCGGCACCTTCTGTATTGATCAACTCTTGCAGCGAAACCGATTGACGAATGCTGGTTAATTCACCTTTGCTGAGGGGCTTCGTTTTAAGATCGATCAATTGAAATTTGAGTCCCAGGCTCTTTAAAAACCGTTCTGCCTTGCGGGTTTCCGAACATTTGCGGGTGCCAAAAATTTGCCAGTTGCTCATCGTATTTACCTTTTGTACTGCTTGAGAATATCGAGAGTTCAGCATACCTGATTTGGAAGCATCTGGTCAGTCATGATTGATCTGGCTGAGGGCTTTGCTTAATGCTCTGGGTAACTGAAATCTGCTGTATTGTTTCATGGAAAATGAGAAAGACCCCGTTGGAGCGCTTTCGTTTCAGTGGCGAGAGATTTCAAAAAGGGTCGCGGCAGAAGGCTTGTTAAAGTCGTTCAAAAGTGATTTGCTTGAGTCATGAAATATGTTTCTGTTTTTGTGTTTCTATGACTGAAAATCATACCTTAAACGGTCACGAATGACTAACAACGACTAAGTGAGTAATGAACATGAATGACAAGCTGCCAATACCTTTACAGAATGCTCAGGAAGAAGGTGTTGAGATTTTCGTTGTTCAGAATTCAGATTGGGAATGGAAACTGAAGATAGAAGGTAGTGACGCCAGAATTGAGGCACTCGTGGGGAGTCCTGTCTGTGTATTCGCAAATAATGGATATGGTGACCTGTTATTTCTGACGTTGGACGAGGAAACAAGCGCTTATGGAAAGCGCGTCCACGAGTATCTTCATGAAGGCCCTGAAATAAATGGTATTGATGAAGATCTGAATTCAATGCTGGGCCTCAAGGAGAGATCTCGATCTACTGATGACTATCCGATGGCAAGGTATGATACTGGTAAGCCTGTCAAGCTCGGAGATACTGTCAATTTTAAGACGTGGATTGAATTCTGGAAGGGTTGGCAAAATGGTGTTGTAAAATATGTACCTGGCTTGTCTCCGCTGAATCCAAGACACGAGCGCGATGGGCTGAAATGGGTTGTAATAGAAAGTGGGGGTGGACTTGAAGTGGGTCCATTGGTTGATCCCAAAACCGGTATGTTAAAAAAAATTAAGTTTGTAAGTCGAGCAAATAGACTTGGGTAGGCAGCAAAATCCAGATTGATGATTAAGATACGCGTTGCCAGCGAAAGAAGCCTGCACCCAGACCCAGGAAAATCACTGTCATCAGAGCCATCACGCTCAGATGCATACTGACCTGGCCCAGTCCAGCACCATCATTCATGACGGCCCGTAAGCCCCGAATCAAATGGGTTAATGGCAGTGCCAGTGCGACTTGCTGTACCCAATCAGGAGCGCCTTCAAGCGAAAACCAGACTTCTGAAAGCAGCATCATGGGCCAGGTCATTAGATTGAGCAGGCCACCGGCCAATTCTTCACTCTCGGTACGAGCGGCGACGAGGGTGCCCATGGCAATCAAAGCCGAAGATCCCAGGCTGGTCAGCAAAATTACAGCGAGCCAGGAGCCCCGTACTTCAAAGCCAAACATTAAGATCGAGCCGCCAAAGAGGATCACACAGGACATCAGGATCAAGAACAGGCGTGAAGCCAATTGCGCAGATAGAAACTCAAAGGCTGTCAGGGGGGTGGTTGCCAGACGCTTGAGCACGCCGTTTTTACGATAACGCACCACCACATAGCCCACGCCCCAGACCGCCATGAACATGATATTCATACCCAGTAAACCCGGGAAAAACCATTCCACGTAAGGAATCTCAGTGCCCGTGAGGGTCTGGCGTGTATAGTGTGCCGCTACTGGGGGGCGCTCGCCCTGGCTTAAGACATCAATCGCCAGGCGTTCGGCCAGATAGCCCTTGGGCGAAGTTTCTGAGACCCAATACTCAGGTGGATTCTGGTTGGTATCTAGCAGCAGATCGAGCTTATGGTGGGCAATTTTGTCGCGGGCGCTCTCCAGATCGCTTTGCAAGACGGCCTCAACCTGGGGCAGGGCAGCCACCCGTTGCTGATAAACAGTGCTCTGGGGACCAAAAATACCGACTTTAACGGCGGCCTGGTTATTGGCATTGCCAAAGATAAAATAAAAGCCGATCAGCATCAAAAATGGGAAAGCAAAACTCCAGCCCAGATTGGCCTTATCACGTAAAAATTCCCAGTTGCGGGCCACAAAAATATGCCAAAAACGGCGAAAAGAAAAATTCATTCGCGTAGACTCCTGCCGGTGAGCTTTAAGAAGACATCTTCTAGACTGGGCGAATGAATCGCCAATTCAGATAAATCCACCTGGCGGGCCAGCAAGGCATTCAGGCAAGCAGGGATGTCGTCGGTTTGAATACGCCAATGCTTGCCCTGGGCCTCGATCGGCCAGCCCAGATCGGTCAGCGACTCTGCTGTCAGAGTCTGGGGTAATTCGAGAGTATGGCCGGGGCAATAGCGCTGAATCAGACCGCGCGGGCTGTCTTCGGTCAGGATCTGGCCTTGATCCATAATTGCGATGCGATCACAGAGCAATTGTGCTTCGTCCATATAGTGGGTCGTGAGCACGACGGTCTTGCCAGCGGCTTTGATCTTGAGCACGATCTCCCAGAGATTGCGCCGGGCCTGAGGGTCCATACCTGTGGTCGGTTCATCCAAAAAAATCAGGGTGGGATCATTGAGGAGTGCCAGTGCGAGCAAGAGACGTTGTTTTTGGCCGCCTGAAATTTTGCGATTGTCACGCTTGAGAATATCTTCCAATTGGCAGGTCGCGATCACCTCCGCCAGTGGGGTAGGCTGGCTATAGAGCCCATGAAAAGTACGCAGGGTCTCTTCGACAGTCAAATATTGTAAGAGCTCGGTATTTTGAAACTGGATCCCGACGCGATCTCTAAAGCGGGCATCCCGAGGCTGCCCTTCATAAAAGACCTGGCCACTGCTGATACTGAGGGTATTCTCAATCATTTCCAGGGTCGTGGTTTTGCCCGCACCATTGGGGCCAAGCAGACCAAAGCACTCGCCCGCCTGCACAGCAAAACTGACCCCATCCACAGCCCGGTGTTGGCCATAGTCTTTGACGAGGTCGCGTACTTCTAAGACAGGGTTCATGGGTTCAGTATAGCGAAGTTAATAGGGTTCTGAGTCATTCGCTAACTGAGTTTTAGAGAAAGCGGGCCTGGGTGGCAGGCGTTGGCATCATACAAGTGTCAGATTTGCCAAAGAGCGCGTAGCGATTGCTTGCAACGCGGCGATAAAGCCAATTTCGGACAAAGCGTGGAAAGATTTTGCCAATGCCAAGTAGTTTCCAGGGCAGCGGAAATTGCGAAATTATCTGTAGAAAGGCGTCCCCTTGATCATAAGCTCGCTGGCCTTCGACATAAACCATGGTGTCGAAATCATCTGTGCGATAGCCAAAGTGGCGCAGCAGTTCTTGACCGGGCTCTGACTGCACGCTGCAGAGCTTAAACAATTGCTCTGTATCGTATTTGATCACAAATTGGGTCCAGGCAGCACATAGATTACAGACCCCGTCAAATAAGATTACTTTGTCTGTGGGCCCGATTTGAGGTGGTAAGCTGTTGCTTGTTTTCATGATTTACTTCCTTGCTTAAATATAGCATTGACCCAGATCGATCATTTTAACTTAGATCATTTGCGCAGCAATTAAATTTTGAAATGAAGCTTCTATTGCTGCTTGCCGGGGGCGATAGACCCCAACTACTTGCTGGGTTTTTCGATAGTCTGTATCCCTCACAAATCATTTTTATGTCCTGCGCAATAATCCATGAAAACTGGATGCACTTATCTCTGAGAATGCAATTTGATCTTGGCTAATAGATCCTAATACGCTAAGGTTTAGGGGTCCCATGGTCAAAATAATTGCTGGGTCATCGACGAGCAAATCTAGAATTAAATTGAGCTTTATTTATGTTAAGTCACGAATTTATTGATCTACTTAAAATAATGATCCGTCATCCAAGTGTCGTTGGTGCAGAACACTCATTTTTTAGAGTGTTACAACGTGAGCTAGAAGAACGTGGTGCTCAGGTGACCTGGTATGAAGGTTTATTGGTGGCGCAAGGTAAAAAACCATTTAGCGCCATGTTTTCTGCACATATAGATCGGCATGGTCTCATTTGCACAGGCCCCAATGAATTTCAGTATGCCGCTTTTATCGCAAGCAACAGGACTGACCTTTTGAATAATTCTGTTTCTGAAGAATTAATGACAAAAGTAACTGAGCGTTTTCAATCTCAAACGGTTTTTGCATATGAGCCCTGGTCTGGTGTCTACAGAGGAAAAGGAGTCATCAAAAATTCCTATGTCTGTGAATTCCGAAACAACCTGATCTTCGAAATTGATGGGCTGGAAGGAATCGTCGCAGGAACACCGATTGCCTTTGAAGACAAACTGAAAATTAGTGATGGCCGACTCTCTGGGCAATTGGATAATGTGCTCTCTGCTGCTGCACTTGTGCATTTGTTCAGTCTTGGCTTTGAAGGGACTGCTTTTTTTACTGCACAAGAGGAAGCGGGCAAAAGCTGGCGTTATCTGCTGGAATGGTTCCGTAGATTTGGTAGCTCCACGAATCGACTTTTTGTTGTTGATACCAGCCCTTTTCCAACGATTGAGGCTGCCAATAACCAGCTACTGGTGCTCAGAGAAAAGGATGCCAATGCATCTTTTAACAAAGAGTCCACCAAGCTGATTGACGATTTATGCCGAAAAAATAAGTTTAGCTACTTATACAAAGACAAGTATGTTGAGGACGAGAACGAACGCTTAATCAGCCAGGGAGACTCCCCCCGATCCATAGGCAGCACAGAATTAGGACGAATAGTAGCGGCCTCAAACGGACTGGTTGATGGCACCACCATCCAAATACCCACCACCGGATACCACACCATGGAAGAATCGACCTCCCTGGAGTCGATTGATAAGTTTATCCAATTATTGTCCATATTAGCGCAAGACTTAGCGTAAATCAGTCGCTTTCAAAACAGGCCGGGTACGACAGATTTTGGGCGGCCCACACAGCCTTGAAAACCTGAATCCGGTCTTGATAGCCACTGTATTTGATTGCTAGTAAAATAATTTTCCCGACTTTTACTTGGGGAGCTAAATGCGCTTATTTGTTTGGTGTGAATTGAGCCTGGGCTGTTGTGGCTTCGGACCCCAGTGGGCTTTTAACGAGGGGCTTTCTGACTTGTATAATGTACTTAGCTATTTGTAAAAGGCAAATCATGAATTCTTATTTATCCCTTTCTCTCTCTCAGGTGTCTTTGGCAGCCCTGCTCTTATTTTTGCAATTGCTAATCTCACTCTTGCTCGACCTGGGCCTGGTGCGCTCTTTGCTCTGGGCCAGTCTGCGTATGGTGCTGCAACTCAGTCTGGTGGGCTGGGTCTTAACCTGGGTTTTTGCTTTGCAATCCTTACCGTTAATTCTAATTGTGATCGGCGTGATGACTCTGGCCGCTGGTCAGGCTGCGATCTCACGGGTTTCGACACGTTACCAGGGCATGTATTGGCGCAGTCTGCTTTCGATTTTTGCTTCTAGCTGGTTAACGACCCTCTATTTTATGCTGGTGATAGGTCAGCCTGAGCCCTGGTATCGCCCGGAGTATTTGATTCCCTTGCTGGGCATGGTGCTGGGCAATGGTATTTCGGGGGTGGCTCTGGGGCTAGAGCGCTTCTTGGATCAGGCCCAGCAGCAGCGGTTGCAAATCGAAACCTGGTTAGCTCTGGGAGCAACCCGCTGGGAAGCTGCGCGCGATCTGGTGCGTGACGCTGTGCGCACGGGTTTGATCCCTCTGATTAATTCGATGTTGGCGACGGGACTAGTCAGCTTACCGGGTATGATGACCGGGCAGATTCTGGGTGGGGTGTCGCCACAACAGGCGGTCAATTACCAGATCGTGATTATGTTCATGATCTCTACCAGTACGGCCTGTGGCACGGTGGGGGTGGTCTTGCTGAGTTATTTTAAGCTGTTCTCACGGGATCATCGCCTGCAAAGTGATCGCTTACAGAAAGTCACGCCATGAATCAAGCCTTACTCGACGTTATCGACCTGAATTTGGTTTTGTCAGGCAAAACTATTTTTTCAGATCTCAGTTTGGAGCTTTACCCTGGTGAATGCCTGGGCATAGTCGGCCCATCTGGAGCAGGTAAATCGATGTTGTTACGTTCGTTGGCAGCCCTCGAAAGTTGTCGCGGGGAGATCTGCTTCCAAGGGCTTTCCTTAAGCGACTGGGAGATCCCTGTTTATCGCAGTCAGGTGATTTATCTGGCCCAACAAGCGGTTTTTCGTCCGGGTACAGTCCAGGCCAATTTGGATCTGCCATTGGGTTGGGGTTTGCATCGCCAGCGCAGCCAGCCCAGCGTGGATTTTGGCGAACTGGGTTTAGCCGCTGATTTCGGTTCGCGGCAAATCGACATGCTTTCAGGGGGCGAACGCCAAAAAATAGCGCTTTTGAGAGCCTTGCGACTGCAGCCTCAGATATTATTACTGGATGAACCCACAGCAGCCATGGATCCAGACAGTGTTTTGCAAGTGGAGAGACTATTATTGAACTGGCTAGCACAAGGCCAACGTGGCTTGATTTGGGTGTCACATCAAGCCCAGCAATTGGAGCGGGTCAGCCAGCGCCAGTTTACGTTGGCAAAAGTTTAAAGTCGCTGGCTGAACGCTTAAAAGAGCTACGGACAGTCCTTGATCAAAAATCCACCTGAGCGCTCGTCTTTCTCGAGCACCACAATTCCTTCAGCCTCTGCTTCGGTTAGTAATTGGCCAAAACTGCGAAAGCCGTAATAGGTTTCGTTGAAGCCTGGTTTGCGGCGTTTGAGAGTTTGCTTGAGCATCGAGCCCCAGATTTTATGTTCTTCGCCACGTTCCTCAACCAGATCATCAAAGGTTTCTACCAGCAGATCCCAGGCTTCTTCTTTGCGTTCTTTGTGGGCAGCTGTTTCGGCAGAAACAGGCTTGCTTTTAGGGGCGGCTGGCTTCTTTTTCTTTTGTTCCTGGCGGCGCTGGCTTTCTTTTTTCTGCTGGCGGGCCAGATCATCATAGAAAATAAACTCATCACAATTGGCGGTGAGCAAATCCGAAGTGGCATTTTTAACGCCAATCCCGATCACTTCTTTGTTGTTTTCACGTAATTTACTGACCAGTGGCGAAAAGTCAGAATCACCACTTAAGATCACAAAGGTATCGACATGCTCTTTGGTATAGCAGAGATCGAGGGCATCCACCACCAGTCGGATATCCGCTGAGTTTTTGCCAGATTGGCGCACATGCGGGATATCGATCAGCTCAAAAGAGGCTTCGTGCATCACCGCTTTAAATTCCTGGTAGCGCCCCCAATCGCAATAGGCTTTTTTGACGACAATATTGCCCTTGAGTAGCAATTTCTCTAAAATCAGCTTGATGTCAAAACTGCCATAATTGGTGTCACGCACCCCCAGGGCCAGGTTTTCAAAGTCACAGTAGAGGGCCATGATACGAGTTTCAGTAGGCTGCGGCATAAATGCGTGCTCCAGACAAATTTGGTGTGCTCTCATGATAGCAAAGGCTTTAGGCTAAGCGGACTGCTGGGCTTTATATTTTGGCCATTATTACGCAATCAGTCTGTTTGCAAGCACTTAGCTTCTGTCAGCGAGGGCCTGAATCCAGTATAATAGCGACTAGAATGAGTAACGAATTATTGGACTATACGGAAGATTTAGCGCAAAAACTGCAGCTAATTTTAAACAGTTTTGCCCAACAGCAGCGCCCCGAATTGGATGGGCTCTTGCAGCGCTGGCAAGAGCAATTAAAGCAAATGCGAGCCTATGCTGATGGCCATGCCCATGTTTCACTGGCTCTGGTAGGTGGCACAGGATCGGGTAAAAGCACGCTCTTGAATGCATTGCTTGAAGCTGATTTACTGCCAACCCATAGCTTTCGGACCTGCACCTCTGCTGCGATCGAAGTGGCCTACGCCTCGCGCAAATCCTGGCGGGCCACGATTCAGTTCTTACCTCTGTCTGCCTGGGAAGAAGAAAAACAGTATTTTTTACTTGAGGCCCGCGAATCTCAGTCCAGTGGCCACTCCAGTTTTGCCCATCAAGATTTTTTGTACAAAGCCTGGTCTTTGTATCGCCCACGGGCTGGCCAACCGCCGATGCCGTTCCCCTTGTCTGAGTTGATTGCACTTTTAGAAGAGCCCTTGCCTGAGAGTTTGCTCAAACAAATTGAAGCAGGCACCCTGACCCTGAAAAGCAAGACTGCCAGTGAGCTCAAGCAGCAACTGACCCGTTATTTGACCGCTGAGAGCCCGGTCTGGCCCTTTATTCAGCAAGTCAGAATTGAAGGCCCCTTGCCACTGCTCAAAGATGGTTTGCGCCTGATCGATTTACCAGGACTGAATGATCCCAACCCGGCCCGTGAAGCGATCACGCGCAGGTTTTTGCAGCAGGCAGAGTTTATTGGGATGGTTTTCGGAACGGGTAGAGGCTTAACCCGCGACGTGATTGAACTTTTGAAAGATCAGCATTTTATAACCCAGATGGTGCTCGATGGTAAGGTCTCGGCTTTGTCTTTTATAGGCACCCGTGCCGATGACTTTGTCAATGAGCTGGAATGGGGCAATCTGGGCCTGAGCCCGGATGCCGATCGGGAAAGCATTCGCCAGGCCCGCGACGTGCAGATTCGCCAATTGATCCAGCAACAGCTTTCAGAGCTGACGCTCTGGTTTGGCAATCGCTATAAAGTCTCGGAACAATCTCAGCATATTATTGGACTGATCTCCAATACCCTACAGCAATCCCCGATCTTTGTCGCTTCTGCGCTGAGTTATCAGGCCCAGTTGGGCTGGTTGCCTTTGCAGCCACAGTATTTTACCGAGAGCGCCCAGACGGGACTGCCTGATTTGCAGGCTTTTGCGCAAGCCATTGTCGCTGAGCATGGTCTCAAAGCTCGCAAAAAACTGATTCGTAGTCAGTTTCAGCAAATGAATCAGGAGATCCGGCGTCTGGTAGAAAGTTTGCGTCAGAAGCAGTCTGTAGCCAATTTGGCCACGGATCAGGCCAGCCGTTTGCAAATTGCCCTGACTCAGGTTTACCAGGAGCACTTACGCAGCTTTCAAACGGCCCAGAGTGATTTGATTCAGGCATTACATTTAAAACAAGTCCAGTTTGAAAAACAATTACTCTATGCTTTCTCCGATTTACAGCGTCATCTCGATCGGGTGCTTGAGCAATGGCAAGATCTCAACTGGCAGTATTTGCAACGGGCCGTGGCCAATGGGGGGCGTTATACCAGTCCAACAACCGGGGTCCAGGTTAATTTGAGTCGGGATATTCTGCGCTTTATCGAGAACGAAGTGGCTTTGGATTGGTATGAATTCTTTCAGCATCGCCTGCTCAAAGAATTGGATCAGGCCCGCTCGATGCTGAATGGCTTATTGGATCAAGTTGCTCAGGCGGTGAAAGGCTGTCTCAAGCAAGAGGCACCTCTCTTGTTGGCTCAGAGCGAAGACTTGTTAAATGCCGGCCAGCAAGTGATTGAACAATTATCCTGGCGTGCGCGCAAAGATCTGGAACAAAAAATAAGAGCCACTCAGTCGCGTATGGAGCAGGTTTTGGCTGAAGCCGTACAGCAAGCGATGGAGCCCGCCTATGGCGAAGCAGCCGAACTTTCAGGCACGGGTGTTAAAAAACAAATTCTGGATAAGCTGACCCTGGAGCTCAATCAGCATTTATCTGCTTTAACACAGCAAATTAAGCAGCCGGTATCTGAAGCTTTACTGGATCTGGTTCAGGCAATTGAACAGCACCACAAAGCCCTGACTCAGGAGTTTTTAACCAGCCTGGAAACTCTTTGTCAGATTAATTAAGGGCTGTCAGTGGCCTCAGAGAAATAGTCTGGATAGAGATTTTCAAAGCAGGTTGGGCAGATCCCATGGCTAAAGTGATAATCATATTGCTCACGGAAATACTGCTCCATCGCGACATAATGGCCCTGGCTAGAGCGAATATTTTTGCAAGAGGCGCAGACCGGAATCAGATTGCTAATTTCTTCGGCTTCCAGGGTATGCATTGGCAAGGGCAAAATAGCTAGAATAAAACCTTTATATGCGCCCTGATTGAGGCGATTGACGGTTAGGCGGGCTGGAATGGCTGCCTGATCATTGATTTCAATAAAGACACTTTGATTGGCACTGGGAAGCAAGAGTTCCAGAGGCGCTGATTTTTCGGTGGATTTGATCGTCAGCAAGCTTTGCAAAGACTTTTTCATGAGCGCCTGACTGGAGTGACCGAGCAGATGCTCTGCTTCATGATTCATAAAAATCAGCAGCCCGTCTTGATCCGTCACCAGGATCGCCTCTTTCGATTGAGAAAGCGTATTTAAGATCATTTGTTGGCGTTCGCGATTATTGCGTTCGCTCTCATGTCGGTAAAGACTGACTTCGACCATCGCGTGCAGCTCTTTCTCACGAAAGGGTTTCAGGATATAGCCAAAGGGAGTAGTGATTTTAGCCCGCTGCAAAACTTCTTGATCCGTAAAAGCTGTCAAATAAATTAGGGCGCAGTCGTGTTCTTTGTGAATTTCCTGGGCGGTTTGAATCCCGTCCCAATCGCCTTTGAGCATGATGTCCATCAGAATCAAATCAGGCTTGTATTGGCGTGCTTTTTCTAATGCTTCTGCACCTGTTGCTGCGGTAACAGGAACATGATAGCCTAGCTCAGAGAGGCTTTCAAGTATGTCTTCGGCAATCATACGCTCGTCTTCGACAACGAGAATCGTTTTCGATGTCATATACTCCCCTTAGTTTTCAACGGCACCCAGGCTGCTTAATACTGCAGTTTTTGAAATGTTTGATGATCTTGTTAGTTTTATCATATCACTTTCTTTTAAGAAAAAATTGATTGTGACAGATTGTTGTGAAATGTTTCTAACATTAGCAGAGAGTAAGCGAGATTAATATTTTGTAATCTTGGCTTGATTGCTTTTCAGAGTTATATTTGAGCCAAAATCTGCGTAAGCGTTTCAGCGTTTAGCTGGCGAGGAGGTTGGTTCTCTCGCGCAGACCAGGCGGCGGCTACTCCAGCGGCCTGCCCCATGGCATAACAATTGGGAATAATGCGTACCGCGCCCTGGGCAGCAAAGTCTGCCGAAAGGGCTCGACCAGCGACCAATAGATTCTCAATCTCAAGGGGGACCAGACAGCGATACGGAATCTCGTGATAATCTCCGGCTTTCATGGTGTGCAAACCGCCGCTTTTGTCGCGGGCATGAATATCGATCGGATAATTATTGCGGGCCACGGCATCCGGGAATTTGCGGGCGGCAAAAAAATCGTCTGAGTTTAAGACATATTCGCCGACAATGCGACGAGATTCTCTCACACCTAACATGGGTGCAATTTGCACGATATAGCTTTTTTCAAAGCCAGGCAGGTATTTTTTGCAAAAATACCAGAGCTTCATGATTCTTTGCTTGCCTTCAATTTGAGCCTGGTTGCGCTGTCTAAAATCCAGAGCGTCAGTAAGGTGATCCAGGCGTGGGCAATTAAAAGCGACTTCACCGGGGCGGCCTGGCATCGTGAAAATTTGAAAATAAGCGGCGTCGTCTTCACTCAGATCCCCGGCTGCCACAGCTTTAGTAAACAACGGGCTCAGGGGCCAGTCTTTATCCCAGGTGGCTGCTGTGGTCCAGAGAGGGATCTCAGGATCGTGGGGATTGTCGGTATAGTCAAATTCTCCCAGAGAAGTGAAGTAGGCCTGAGCTCGGGCTAAATCAACATGCCCCAGATTAAAGCGCAAGGCCATTGGTTGATTGTGCCCATCGCTGGCACGGCCACTGACAATCTCAACCCCGGCCTGAAAAGCCAGATCAGCATCACCACTGGCATCAATACTGCATTTTGCCAGAATTTGTCCCCGACCAGACTTGCTTTCGACAATCACTCCCTGAAGGGTTTTGTCCAGGCAAAGCGCTTCTGAGAGGGTTAGATGGTAAAACAAGTCAACCCCTGCTGCCACTGCTTTTTGCTCGAGCACAACTTTGAGCATTTCGGGGTTAAACCAACCGGCATTGCCATCTTTGTAGATCGCCGCATCACCGGTTTTGAGTAGGTCTTGCAAGACTTCCAGGTAAATGCCCTGATTTAAAGGCTGCTTTTGCAAGTGATTGGCCATCATTGGCGTCACCAATGCAGCCGTGGATGTTCCACCCAAATAGCCATTTTGTTCGACTAAAATTGTTTGAGCGCCAGCACGGGCAGCGGCGATTGCAGCGGCTGAGCCTGCCGATCCGCCACCGATGACTAGCACATCACATTCAGCTAAGATAGGTAAGGCCTGCATTTAATTCTCGTTTGCAGGGGCCAGACGTTCGCGGGTCTGACTAGACTGTGTGCGGACCTGTTCCAAGATCGTGTGTGAACGTGCAGCTTGATCGGGGATGTTCTCTTTGAGCAGGTTTTTATAACCGTTTGAAATTTTGCCATCCATGCCATCAGCCCAGCGCTCGTGCTTGGTAAAGAACTCGGATTTTTCGGCGTTTTGATTGGCCCAGGTGATCTCGACATTGGGGTTGGTGATCATGCCGTCGGTCATGATCATTTCTTGATAGAGATAGCCATCGTCTTTCATCAGGGTTTGGGTTTTTTCTGACATTTTGTCGTAGAGCCAACCAGAAATGGGGGCTGAAGTTTGAGGCACCAACGGGTGGCGCTGAGTGGTGAAATTAGGGGCTGTATCGGGTGCGGCCAACCAGGCTTTGTAAACAAACTCAGTGCAGTAAATATCTTTGTCATCAAAGGTGTTAAAGCCATTATCATAGGCTTTGCCGACCATTTTTTTGCCCTCGGCAATGACAGCGGCCCGATCAGCCTCAGTCGCGCCTTTGACTGCAATGCTGATCATCGTGTCACGTGGATTACGACCCGTATAACGCTCGATCGTATCGACAATCACGCCGGTGCCACCAGCGGGTTGGGTAAAGGTTTTGCCATTCAGAGTCATTTCGGCTTCGTGATCAGCTGCCAAAGAATGAATAATCATGCCTTCGCCATTGAGGCTGCCAGCAGGCAAGTCCCATTTCTTTTCAAGCTGTTGCTGTAGAGCCGGGTCATCGCCGACATAGACAATCGCATGAATAAACGAGCCATTATTGCCAGTCATAATAATATCACCGGGTTTGAGATTGGCTTTCATATCCTGAATTTCGGCATTGTCAATCGGGGCTAGGTTATCTGAAGGTGAAGGAGCTGTCATGTATTTGTCGACCAGCTTAAACCACTGTTTGCTATTGTCGAGATCCAGGGCGCCGCGCAGCTTATCGTAGGTGCTGCGGTCAAACTGGGGGGAATAGATATTGGCTGTGGGCTTGCCATCTGCGGTGACAAAAAAGGCGCGTTGGGCTGATTTTCCTGAATTTTTTTCGATCACTTTTAAAGGCTGATCAAAGAGCTTCAGGTTTTCCATTTGCTTGCCCGTCTTCAGGCTTTGGCCTTTGTCATGAATCGTGACGCTATAAACGTCGTAGCCCAGCTTGCCTTTGTCAGAACGGCTTTCGACGACCATTTCGGCGCCGGCATGATTTTTGGCAAAATTGAGAGCTTCTTCCTGGGTGGCGAAGCTTTGTTTTTTATTGACGGTGACTTTGTCGTCTAAATCAAAAAGGATAGATTCATCATAAGTCCCGATTTGAAACTGATTGGGATTGGGGTCGGGCATTCGATTCAAACGCATAAGTATAAAGCCGTCCTTATTTTTAGCCTAGATCCAGATCTCGGTCTTTGATCTGATTATAGCTTAATCCAATCTTAAACTTGCTCAGTCTTCTTAAATGGGGGGAGTGATGTGTGCGGCTGTCGCCTGGGCCTGCTCATCAATGTTTTGAGGTGGGTCTTTAAAGGTGATTGTGAATTTAGATCCCTGATTAGGCAGGCTGTCTAATTGTATTTTAGCGCCGAGATGGGTGACATGGTTATGAACCAGATATAAGCCTATCCCATGGCTTTCATTGGTGGAGCCTTGCTGGCTATGAAAGGTTTCGTGTAGGCCAAATATTTTGTCTTGCACGATGGATAAGTCAAAGCCGATGCCCTGGTCTTCAATCACTAACTGCTTTTGACCCTGATCATTGGTTTGGGTCTGAATTGAAATCTGGGGCGGCTGACCGGGCTTCGTATATTTAATCGCGTTGGTAATCAAATTGAGCAAAATGCTTTCTAAATTGCTGCGTTTAAAATAAAGTTGAGTAAAAGCAGCCAAGTCGATTTGTATTTGGGTCTTTGTGTCCTGAATTAAGATCCGAATTGATGCTAAGACTTTGGCTAGAATGCTGTTTATTTCTATCCACTCCAATGAATTGTGACTTTGCCCGTTGATAGAGCGCAGATGGTTATCAATACTTTCTTTTAATCCTTTTGTTGCCATCTGGAAAAAATCTAAGCATTGCTGGGTTATTGGGTTTTCAATGACGGATTCTTCTAGCAAGCTAAAGATAGCAAGCAAATTATTGACCGGTGCCCTGAGATCATGTGCGCTGGTTAGTGCCAATTGCTTCAATTCTGAATTGACTTTGCTCAGGTTTGTCAGTAATAAGTTTCGATCCGCTTCGATGCTTTTTTTGTGCGTAATATTTTTTGCAATAGCATAGATCACTTGCTCAGATTGCACCGGCATCGAGGTCCAGGTTAGCCAGACAATTTCCCCGTCTCGGGTAATATAGCGGTTTTCAAAATGATAGAGAGGGAGCCCTTTTAAGATTTGTTCTCTGTGATTTTGAGTGCTTTGTTGGTCTTCAGGATGAATGAAGTGATTAATAGGCTGGGCCAGCAATTCGGCTTCCGTATAGCCGAGTAAATGACAAATAGCAGGATTGGCTTTCTTAAAATAACCATCAAAACCTGAAATGCAGAGTAAATCCGCCGATAAATCGAAAAAGAGAGTTAAGTCGTATTCGGATTTGGGGGCTTCCATGGGTGTCTTGACCTACTCATACCAGCTACATTTTAAATAGAGCGATTTGGGAATATACTAACACATGGAGCGGGTATCTCAAAAGCGAGTATCACAATTTAGAAGAATTTACAAACTGAGGTGGCAGGCCTGGATACTGACTCTCAAGCTAAATGCCTTTATAAAAAGACCGGCTTTTGGCAGGCGCGTTCGTAGCAAACCCCTGCTGTAGGGATGGACTGATTCAGTATAATACAGGCCATGCTCAATCCATCTCAACAAGAAGCGGTCAACCATGTGTTGGGCCCGGCCCTGGTGCTGGCTGGTGCTGGCGCGGGTAAAACCTCGGTACTGACCCAGCGCGTGGCGCAATTGATCTCTCAAGAGGGCTTTGACCCTAAGCGGGTGTTGGTCGTGACTTTCACCAATAAAGCCGCCAAAGAAATGCGTGATCGCCTGGCGCGATTATTGGGCTGGAAAGTCGTAAAAACGATCTGGGCCGGCACCTTTCACTCGATTTGCTGTCGCATTTTACGGGTTGAAATCGAAAGCCTGAATCTGGGTTATACTCGCAAGTTCGTGATTTATGATCCCAAAGATCAAGAGAAAATTATGGATTTGACCTTGCGTGGCCTGAATCTGGACCCCAAGGATTACAAGGCTTATGACCTTTTGCGCATCGTTAGCAAGTTCAAAAATATGGGCTTTGATCCCGACTCGGTTCCGTCCAGTGAGGTTGACGACCCCTTTTCGATTCGGATTTATCGCGCTTATCAGGCGGCTCTGTGTCAAAACAATGCAATGGACTTTGATGATCTCTTGTTTTTGACTTTGCGCCTGTTGCGTGACAATGAAGAAGTGCGCCAACGCTTACAAGAACGCTTTGAACAAGTCTTAATAGATGAGTATCAGGACACCAATACGGTGCAGTTTGAATTGGTGCGTACCTTAAGTGGACACCATCGCAATATCTTCGCTGTAGGGGACGTGGATCAGAGTATTTATTCTTTTCGGCATGCCAATTTTCGGATTATTTTGCGCTTTCAAGAAGACTACCCAGATGCCCGAATCATCAAGCTTGAAGAGAATTACCGCTCCACAGGACGCATTTTGGCGGCTGCCAATGACTTGATCCAAAACAATGGCGAGCGTTTTGAAAAGGTCTTGCGGGCGACCCGGGGTGAGGGCGAGCCTCTGCGCTTTCATATGGCTCCTGCTGAAGATGACGAAGCTCTGTATATTGCTAGTGAGATCAAGCGTATGAACGAAGGTGGCCAGAGTTTTGGTAACTTTGCGATTTTGTACCGTACCAACGCCCAGTCGCGCCTCTATGAGCAAAAATTAATTCAATACCAAATGCCTTATCATGTGGTCGGCAGTTTTCGCTTTTATGATCGCCGTGAGATCAAAGATATGCTTTCGTATATGCAAGTGATTAATAATCTGCAAGACAGCCTGAGTCTGAAGCGGATTTTGAATGTGCCTAAGCGCGGTATAGGTGCCAAAGCGATTGAGACTTTGGAGACATCGGCGACTTTTGAGGGGCGGGGCTTGACTCTGTTTGAAGCGATTCAAAGCAGCCGGGTGGTTGACTCGGTGCCTCTCCGGGCCCAGGAAGGCTTTCAGTTTTTGGCATCCTGGCTGATAGAGCTCAACCAAATCAAGATTCCGGTCTCTGAGTTATTGGAGCGGATCTTTGCTGAGAGTGGCTATAAAGCGGATCTCGAGGCCGAAAAAGATCCCAAAAAACGTCAGGATCGTCTGGATAATGTAGAAGCTCTTTTGCAAGCTACGATTGAATTTGAAGTCGAAGCCGAGGACAAGACCGATTTGACTGCATTTTTAGAAAAAATCGCCTTGTTCTCAGATAGCGACAAAATGAAAGAAGATGGTCAATCGATTCGGTTGATGACCGTGCATGCAGCCAAAGGTCTGGAATTCCCGAATGTCTTTTTACCGGCGGTTGAAGAGGGTATCTTCCCGCATATTCGCTCGATCCTGGCTGAAGATCAGTTGGCTGCGATTGAAGAAGAGCGCCGCTTAATGTATGTGGCGATCACCCGCGCCAAGAACCAATTGTTTTTAACCTTTGCTGCTAGCCGTCGCAATAAGCGCGCTGCTGTTCACAGTAAGCTTTCGCGTTTTGTGTTGGAAATCGCTGGCCATATGCATTTACCTGGTGATCTTTTGTCTGAGGCCCAGGAGCATTTGCGTGAACGTATGCTGAAAAAGATGAATATTAAAGGCGCGCAGGATGTCAAAGGCTTTGATGCCAGTCCTGCTGTGCAAGTACCCGGATCGAAACTGCCCTTGCACCCCTTGGTACAGCGTATGCAGGCAGCACAGCCTCCTCAACAGCGGCCAGCGCCCGTGACACGTCCCACGACTGTTGCCTCAACGGGCCCTTTGCATCCTTTGATACAACGCATGCAAGCGGCCCAGAATCCAGCTCAAGTAAAGGCGCCTGCCAGTAGTGAGATTGGCGTGAGTGGTCTGCCTCAACCCTTAGATCTCAAAGTCGGCGATCGGGTGCGTCATCCAAAACTGGGTGAGGGACAGGTTGAACGGGTGATTCCACCGTTGGCAAAAATTCACTTTGCCACTGGCGTGAAAACATTTAATCTGAGCACCTCCCCCCTCGAAGTTGTTAGCTGAATTGTTCGATGCTAGATTAACTGATGTTGATTTAAGTATTATTCAATAAAAATTTACGCTTATCTATACAAGACTTAGTTTAAGTAGTAAGATATTTAGTGTAGGTATTATTGATTGATGTAGATACTGAATACCAAACAAAAGGATCTAAAAATATGATTAACGGCCCCAAAAATTTTCTGGATATTTCTTACGACGAATTAGAAGATCTTAACTTAGAAGCCAAACAGCGTCTTTTGGCGCGTACTGCTGACCATGAATTACAAGAAGAATACACCCGTTATCTGAGCGATAAGCGTGAAATCAAAGCTGTGACCGTTGCTTTCACTGACCTTGAAGGCCGCTTTCATATGCTTGACTACGACAAAAAGTTTTTGCTCAGCAGTTACGATAATCTAACCTTTGATGGCTCATCTGTCCGCGGCTTCTCAGCTGTACGTGAATCTGACTTGCGTCTCAAGATCGACTGGGGCTCTTTCCGCTGGCTACCTGCGGATGTCTTTGGACCTGGCAAGGTGATGGTTTTTGGTCTGATCGAAAACCTGGACGAAACGCCTTATGAATCAGATTGGCGTAGCCGTCTCAAACAATTGACCGCTAAGCTTTGGGCTGATGGACAGGCCCAGGCCAATGTGGCCGTTGAAATTGAAGGGTTTTTGTTTTCTGGGCGTAACGCTGAGCAAAACTACTCCGCCAGCAAGGGCTTTGAATTTGTCTCTACCGGTGGATATTATCACTCGCTGCCACAAGATCCTCTGCGCTTATTTATTGATCGCTTTGCGGAAGCTCAGCGTGCATTGGGCTTTGAAAACGAAAAAGATCACCCGGAAGTTGCTCCCAGTCAGTTTGAATTGAATTTCTCTTACACGGACGCCTTGATCTCGGCAGATCAGATCCAACTCTATAAACTGATCGCTCGCCAGATTGCCAATAGCATGGATATGACGGCCAGTTTCCTACCCAAGCCTGTCGGCTTTGTCAACGGCAACGGCATGCATACCAATATGTCGATTTCCAAAGGCGGCAAAAATCTGTTCTTTGATCCCAACGGAGAAGACAAACTGTCCGAAATGGGGCTGGGCTTTATCGATCGCATTTTAAACAATGCCAATGAAATGTGTCTCTTGCTCAACCCAAGTGTGAATGCTTATCGGCGTTTGGACCCGATCTATGAAGCACCCAATCAAATCAAGTCTTCGGCAATTGATCGCACCTCAATGATTCGTATTCCGCTGGCCAATGAGAAATCAGCCCGGATTGAAGTGCGCTCTGTTTCACCTGATAATAACCCTTATCTCTTGTTTTATACCTTATATAAAACGGGACTTGAAGGCCCGATTCCAGAAATCCTGGATTCTGAAAGCCGTCGTACGCGTACCCGCTTTTTGCCAGATAAAATTTCTGATGCGATTCGGCATTTCAAAGGCTCTGAGTATATGCGCGAATTATTGGGTGAAACCAATCATGCCAAATTTGTTGAACTCAAGCAAGAAGTTGCTGAGCGCTCTCCCAAATTACTGGGGCAGGTGATCAAAACTGAAGAGATTCTCTTTCACCATGAGATCACCAATCAGTATCTCTGGAGCAAATTTTAAGCCCAGGCCCTATTTAAATATTTCAACTAGATCTGTTCTGCCATGGCAGGGCAGATCTTTGCTTTTAGCTCATCTGACGAAAGCTTATGTTAAGCTAAATTTATGCCTTTAAAACAGATTCTTTTATGCGTCCTATTGTTTGCCTCTCCTGTACTGGCAGAGACAACAGAAGCGCATTCACAAGTACAGCTTAAAAGCCAATTGCAACCCGTCTCTGCGGACCAAAAGACAGACTGGGCGCATTGGCATTTGTCTAATCAATGGCAAGCAAAACTGACTCCTGCAGATTTACAGAAATGGGTGACTCAGGCTGCACAAAAGACTGTCGATCAGGAGCTTAAATTAGATTTTTTGCGTTTTAATCCACGATCGCGCTCCTACTCGCTGGGATTGACTCTCCAGCAAGGCTGGGCCTGGGATCAGCTCGAGTTAGAGTTGTCTCTGCCGCGACCGGATCGGCTGGAGCTGCGCTTCCATCATAATTGGATCCCGACGGCCTGGTTGAATGTTTTGCTCGCGCGTCAGCTGCAGTCTCGGTTGGGTAAGCTCTTTATGGGTGCGCCACCGCTAGCGATTCGTTTTGAAGGTCAGGTCTTACAAGTTCAATGGCTTGAGCAGCCTGCCAATTTGGCTCTGGGGCAACAGGCACAAGTTGAGCTATTGGCTGCAAGTCTCAACTTGGCGTTAGATACACAAGGTGCAGTTGGGATCCAAGTGAACAGCCCACAACTCCCGCTTGAGCAGGCCTTGTTGGTCTTAGATGCTGATCTTAGTGGTCAGAGTCTGAGCCAGCTTACAGGAGACTTTGCACTGCAGGCCCAGCTCGATCTGAATCAACTGGAATTGGACCAAATTCCTGCTGGGACCCGAACCCTGGCTGACCGGGTGCAGGGTGGAACGGTTCAGCTCCAATTGCAAGGCCAGATTAGTCCTGCTCTCAAAGCCCCTTTCCCAACTGTAAGCGGCCACTTACAAGTGCAGATGAGCAATGCGTTGATTGAGGGCGAGCGCATTCCAAAAATTGAATCTTTGCCGATTCATTGGCGTTGGCAGGATCAAGACTTCCAGATCTGGCCAGCCTATACGGCATTAAGTATGACTCCGCCCGCATTTTCTGCTAATCTGCTCGATTTATTTGTGGATGGCCCCGACTATTTTGAAGAAATGCAAGCCGCGATCGCTCAGGCCCGCGAGTCAGTTGATCAGGAAATTTTTGTTTTTTATGATGGCGAAAGCACCAGTCAATTGGTGCGGCTGTATTTGACCAAAGCCCTGGGCCTGACGCGCCATGCCAATGGCCAGTGGTTAGCAGATCCTTATGCGCCTGCAGGTATTCGGGTGTTTTTGCTACATAATCATGGTCTGAATCGTAAGGGTAGCAAAAAAGTGCAAGCCATGTTCGATCGTGAAAGCCGGCGCTTATTTGCTGACTTAGCCCAGGCCAATGCTTTGCCAGAATCAATCAGCACCTATAAGCAGCGCCTGGCGCAACATGTGCAAGTGGCGCCATTGACACGCGGGGCTTTTAAGACGGATCATCGCAAGCTATTGGTGATCGATGGCGAAATCGCTTATACCGGCGGCTTAAACCTGGGCGATCATTACCTGCAAGCAGATGCCTTTCATGATCTAATGGTGCGTGTCAAAGGCCCATTGGTGCCCTCTTTGCATCAGGCTTTTATTGATAATTTTGTTGAGCTACGGCCTGAACAGAGTTGGGTATGGAATCTCAAGTCACCTCAGTCATTGACTTTGCCAGTGCAAACACCGGCTTCGCAAGTTGCTGCTTTGTTGACTGATGATCACTTGACTGAGATTGAGCCTGCTATCTTGCAAGCGATTCAATCGGCTCAGACGCGGATTCGTCTGGAGCAGGCTTATTTGTATTATGAGCCGATTCAGCAGGCCTTAGTCAGGGCGCTGGAACGCGGGGTCAAGCTCGAGTTGATTGTCTCTGAGCGTAACGATGAATCGATCTATGAACTCTTGAATTTAGATGCAATCCGACAGCTGATGTTGGCTTCGCAGCAGCCAGGTCAGGTTCAGGTGCGCTTGTTTCAGAGTCGGGGGGGGGAGCATGATTTTATGTCTCACACCAAATATCTGACCGTTGATGGCCAGGTGGCCATTGTGGGTTCGGCTAATTTGATTCCCCGCTCTTTACGATCTCCCTTTGTGGCAAAGGGTCAGGCGATTTTATTTAATGAAGAGCTGTCGTTGCTGATTCATGATCCAAACTTTGTCCGTTTACTCGACCAAAAGCTGTTTGAAAAGGATTGGCAAAGTCGGAGCCGATCTGTTGACCTCAAAGAAGTTGAACGCTTGCTTGCTGAGCGTGGCGGGTTTTTGCAATTATTACTGGCCAAACTGCAGGGTTTGCTGACCTGATTTCGACTGACTGGGCGCAAACTTACAACAATATATTAGTGATCAATTACTCTAAGGGAGCTCTTGAAATGACCGATTCTTCAGATTCTTTGCTGCAACGCTTACAGCAGCGCCGACAGGAGCGGGTTGCCGTGGCTCAGTTTTCACGGCAACAAGTCTGGGATTGGGCCCAGGCTGTGCTGGGCCTTTTGTTTTCTCACTTCGAAGATCCGATTACGCCTGCTGAGCAGATACCTGAGCGCTTATTGTTTTTAGAAGCACAATTGGCAACCTTAATTCAACGCCTGGAAGCTGATCCTGAAGTTGCTGTGCACTTTTTTAATACTGATCTGGATCAGATCGAACAAGCACTGCAGGCCGATGCACGTAGTATTTGTGCGGGGGATCCTGCTGCTGGCTGTACTGATGAAGTTATTTTGGCTTATCCAGGATTTTTGGCTGTTGCTTTTTATCGTCTGGCCCATGCGCTCTACCGCTATCAAGTTCCCTTAATTCCGCGTCTAATAACAGAGTATGCCCACCAATTAACCGGTGTCGATATTCACCCTGGTGCACAGATTGGTCAGCGCTTTTGTATTGATCATGGCACGGGTGTGGTGATCGGGGAGTCTGCCGAGATTGGGGATGATGTTAAAATTTATCAGGGAGTGACTTTAGGGGCGCTCTCGGTCAGCAAAGACTTAGCCCATACCAAGCGTCACCCGACGATTGAAGCTGGGGTCGTGATTTATGCCAACGCTACGATTTTGGGTGGAGAAACCCGCATTGGCCACGATAGCGTGATTGGCGGTAATGTTTGGTTGACCCGATCCGTAGATCCGCATTCGGCGGTCTATCATCGGGCTGAAATTCAGGTGCGTTCTCAGCTACCAGCCAATACTTTCTTGGTCTAAACTGACCGTCTCTGACGGCTTCATTTTTCTGAGGCAGGGGATTCCCTTGCCTCTCATTTAGACCTGATTCTATGCTATAAAGTATATGGTAGACAAAGTTAATACCGGGTTAAGTTGCGGGCAATTTTAAAAAAGTCTGGAACCTGCCTGCGCTTTGTCCCGTCCTGATTTAAACAATGAGACATCTAATGATTACTGTAACCTCTTTCCAGACCCTTTGGAAAAAGTATGAAACCTTTGGGCGCTACGCAATTGTCGGCGGGCTGGGAACAGCCGTTGATATGGGCGTACTTTTCGCCCTGACCGAACTCAGCGGTATTGATCCGCAGGTCAACAGTGGCCTTTTTGCTCTTTTTGTAACCGCAGCTTTTATCGCTGCTGTTGGCAATAACTATATTTTGAACCGCATCTGGACCTTTAAAAGCCAGGATAGCAATCTCTCCGCTCAATTTTTCCGCTTTCTAATCGTTTCTCTGGGTGGTTTTTTACTGACTCAGATTCTGATGTGGTTAATCGTCAAGCTGGGTGTCTGGTATATTCTGGCGAAAGCCTCGACTTCGATGGCGGTGTTGATCTGGAACTTTGGTTTGAACAGGATGTGGACATTTCGACAAGCAAGCCCGGTGAACTCTACCGTACTTTCCGCTTAAGTTTTTGAAAGAAGGTTGACACCTGATGTCTGCTGAAAACGTCATTCCCCGTACCCTGGCTTATGCCCGACACATTGGTCGCGAGCTGGCCCTACTGAGTTTATCTTCCCTGAGCCAACATTACGATGATAGTGATTTTGAAACCCTGGATCTGGCCGAAATCCTGGAGCGCTCAGTGCGTATCCTGGTGTCTGAGTCTGAAGACTATATCGAAAGCTCAGGCAAAACCCTCGAAGGCATCCACGAGCGCCTGGATGCGCTTGACCCGGACGATATCCCAGAGGTTAATGCCCGTGATTTGATCGAGTCTCGTAAGCAAATCCATCAGGATATCACCCAGGTCAAAGCCGAGATGATGCAGCAAATTGCTGACTTGGCTAATGCCGTCAATCTGATGGGCGAGTCTTTGCAGATTCCTCTTTTGCGCACGCTTTATGGCAACCCACAAATTCGTAGCTTTACGATTGAATTGGTCCGGTCTTATCGTGACAACAAAGCTGAGATTGATGCTTTGATTGAAGAGTGCCTGTCTGCTGACTGGCCTCTCGATCGCATGAATAGTATTGATCGGGATTTGATTCGGATAGCGGCTACAGAGATGGTTTTTGACCCGATTGCTGCTTTTACTCATCAAGATCCGACCCCTTTGCCTGTTGCTATCAACGAAGCCGTTGAGTTGGCCAAAAAATATGGGGCGCCAGAGTCTTTTCGCTTTGTGAATGGAGTTTTGCGTAATCTGTTGCCCCACGCGGAAGCCCGGCGACGTGCATGAGCGAGAAAAAGAAAAAAAGCTTTTGGGATATTCTGAATACCCCGGTCCAGGATCTGATCAAAAAAGAGACTCCGGCAAAAAAAGAAGTTCAGCCAGAAACGCAGGCTGAGACAAATGCAAAGTCCCAGCTTGAAGCCAAACTGGTTTCTGAGCCCACTCAAGAAGCCAGTCTAGAGAAACAAACCCCCTTAATTCAGGATGAGCCTCTCAAGGCGGCGCTGGCAGATCAACTGCTTGCAGATCAGGTTGAAGCTGATCAAGTGGCTGCTGAGCAAGCGGAAATCAATCGCCAGGAATTGGAGCGAGTTGAGGCCCAGCGTGCGGCTGAGCAAGTCAAAATAAAAGCGCTGGCTGACATTGAAGACGAGGCCAAGCGCCTGGCGACTGAAAAAGCTGCTGCTGAGCGACTGGCTGCCAGTCAACTTGAGGCTGAGCAAAGAGCAGCCGAAGAAGTGCAACAGGCCGAATTGGCTGCCGCCAAAGCCAAAATGCAGACTGAGCAAGCTGCTATAGAAAAAGCCCAACAACAAGCGATCGAACAAGCCGAAGCCGAACACCTGGCTGCAGAGAAAGCTGAACAAGAAAAATTTGCCGAAGCACAAGCCCAGGCTGCTCAAGCAGAAGCTAAACTTGCCGAAACCAGCCGCCTGGAAGCTGCCCAGATCAAAACCGATCGCCTGGCTGCTGAGAAGCTCGAAACCGAGCGCCTGGCTGCTGAGAAGCTCGAAACCGAGCGCCTGGCCGCTGAGAAGCTCGAAACCGATC
>JBBKWI010000109.1:0-4895 GCA_037968875.1 Candidatus Sericytochromatia bacterium
GCGGAACAGGCACAAGTAGCGGAACTGGCACAGGTAGCGGAACTGGCACAGGTAGCGGAACTGGCACAGATAGCGGAACAGGCACAGATAGCGGAACAGGCACAAGTAGCGGAACTGGCACAGATAGTGGTACTAGCTCAAGCTGTGGTGACAACACAAGTGGCGGATTGTTAAACGTGGGTATTTGTATTGGCGTGGGGGTAAAACTGTAATTTAGTTGAAGACAGTGTGTTTATGACTCATCAGGCTATCCAGCTCGAGCCCGAACTAATTATAGTTTTGGCTTGAGCTTCGTTGAACAAAATTGTTGAGAGAATTTCGTTTTTTGTTGGCCCTCGTTTTCCAAGTTCCTTGTTTTAGGGTATCCTGTAGGCATGAAAACCCTCAGAATCGTGCTTTTGCAGATCACCCTTCTTATCTTAATCTTTGCATGTCAAGCCCAGCACAGCGGCTGGATGTATGGTCGCTGGGAGACCGATCTGGAAACCACTCAGCGTGCCAACCAGGAACTGCGTTCAGCCTTTGATGACCCACATGTTGCGCGTATTATCAAAAATCTGGAAGACACCCCACCGGTTGAGTTGACCCAACGTGAAGTGATTATTGGCAGTGAGAATCCCAGTCGCTTTACTTACCAAACCCTCAAAGTGACAGAAGAAGCCTTTCATGCCCAAATGCCAGGCAATATATCGTTTATTTTATACAAAGATCAGCATGGTATCTATCGCGAAAACACGGGTTACATTAGTGTCGAGGGGCAACGCACGGGGTATACGGTGAAGCAATATCTGAAATCGATGGCGATCCAACCGATCCCTGAGCCAGCCCATTAAGCGATTGCTTTTAGGTCACAAGATATTCTCTTGTGACCGTTCCCCTCGTGTTTACAGTGTCTATCGCTTATAATTAGTGGGCGCAAAAGCATCAGAGGACACCGACTTGGTATACGATTTTCTGGAAGAAATAGACGAAGAGCTAGGTGACGAAGATTGGGAAGTTCTGGAACGTCTGGATCGCAACAGTCCCAGCTCTAGCCAAACGATTCATGATCGCTTGCAGTTTCAGGCTGATTTTGATTTCGATCTGACCCCGACGATTGGTGCTGAAAAGCAAAAAGTTTACCGGGTCGATACCTATTTCTTTTTGCCTACCAGTATGGGGATTGATCGTGAGAACTTTAGCCGTGAGCAGTTTTACACAGCGATGACACATTATTTACGGATTCGCACCCCCGCACTGCCCCAGGACCCCGAAGCTTCTGGGCTTTTGCCTGCAGCTGATCGCTATTTTCGGGTGCATCTACTCAGCCATTTGCGGCAACCACTCGAATCACTAGTGATACAAGAAGTTAAGTTACTGGGCTGTTATCTCAATACACAATTTAAGCGTATATTGCGCTATCAGCGAGAACTCTTGCTTAAAAAAGAGCCCAGCCATTTACAGCATCGCCTCAAAATGCAAGAAGCCCTGTTGGTACAGATTTTACACATCCTCAGTGATTTTCGCCAACAATATATGGGCAAAATTCGTCACCAATCGTATCTGGTGGATCAGGAAGTCAATAAAGTTTTTTTATTGGTCGATGAATATCTATCCTTTCGCTTAGAAGCCACTTTGATAAAGCTTTTACAGCGCTTGAAAGATCAAGGCATTGCCGAACGCTTGCAAGAATTACTGGAAGCTAGCTTGCAAAGTGAAATGGAATACCGCGCTGCCGAAAATCTCTTACGAATCACTGAGAACTCAAATATTGCTGTGCGTGAAAATTATTATTATCGCCTGGGGCTACTCAAAAAATATGTTTCTGATGTGCTCTACTTGCAAGTCAAAAATATGCGTAAAGACAAAGTCTATCGCAATATGGTGGCGGCTGCGGGGGCTGCTTTGGCTGCGCTATGGGCTGGTTTGATCGATCTGCAACGCTTCTATATGCTGTCGCAATCCCAGCAAATGCCAGGCTCAGATTTTGCCTTGCGCTTTTTTATGATCGTGATCGTGGGCATGATCGCCTATATTTTTAAAGATCGGATCAAAGAACTGAGCCGAGAATTTTTCTATGAGCGCTTAAAGCAACATATGCCTGACTTTGAATTTGATATGGTCTACCCCTTTTACGATGAAGTCGCTCGTCTAGAAACCGATTTACAGGTCGGCAAAACACGTCAGTTTATGCGTTTTTTAAGCCGCGAAGCTCTGGCACCTGAAGTGCGTTATATTCGTGAATTGGGCCACCGGACAGACCTGGATCCAGAACGCAATGAGCAGATCTTACATTTCTCGCAAACCCTGACTTTAGATACCAATCAAATTGCACGCCACTCTGAGCAAATTCAGACCTTACGCAATATTATTCGCTTTAATGTGGCTCCGTTTTTAGAGAAAATGGATGATCCCAATAAAAATTTGCGCTATTACACACCTGATGCGGGGATCCAAATGATTAAAGCGCCCAAGGTCTATCATCTCAATGTCATTTTTCGGCACGTCTCTTACTGTATCGATCAGAGTGATGAAGCCAGTCCTGAGCAAGTGGATTTTGAACGCATTCGTTTGATTCTGGATAAGCAGGGGATTCAGCGAATTGAATCCGTGCTGGCCCGAGGTGCATTGGGCTATGTAGAAGAGGAAGTCCATGGCTGAATCACTGGTACAAATCTTAGCCGGACTGGCACTCTTGTTTCTGGCGCAAGGTCGAATTTATGAACGTCTTGAAGAACTGGTCTTTCACCGCTTGCGGGCAGGAATTACACGGGTTTTTCAGGGGCGCTTAACGCTCTGGCTAATGGGGGTTATTTCAGCTCTTTTGCTTCAGGCCAGCCGGATTCCGGCCTCTTTGGCTGGGCAATTGGTTACCCGACGAATCCTTTCAGTTGAACAAGCTTTTACGCTCACGCTGGGGGCTGCGATTGGCTCCAGTCTCAAGTCCTGGCTTTTTGCCGCCCAGGTTCAAATTCAGGTGGCGCTCTTGTTTTTGGGGCTGGGTTTTGTGATGTCTTTGTTTCAAAAAAATCGTTTGAGCTTATTGGCCGCTCCGTTGATTGCCGCAGGCTGTTTCTGGGCCAGTTTGGAGTTGATCTGGCAGGGCTTATTGCCGTTTTTATCGGGGCTACATTTTAATCCGCATCTGTCGTTCTTACCTGCTTCGCGTCTGTTGACACAATTGTGGTGGATGCTTTTGGCGGTGGGTCTGGTGGTGACTTTAAGATCTGCTACCCTGGTGGTGTTTCTGATTCTACAAACTGCCTGGCTCCCACTCTTAAATATGGAATCGGGTTCGGCGCTGATCTTAGGCGCCAACCTGGGCATGGGCTTGTTTTTGGTTCATCGTTTAAATAGCCCAGAACGAATTGCTGAGTTGGCCTGGATGCAGTTGATGTATCGGCTGGTGATCGGTCTTTTGCTCTTGTGCTTATTCCCTTCGTTTTATCATTTGGCTTACTGGCTCGTGCCCGGGCCGGAAACCCCGGTATTTTTAGCTTTTCGTCTGGCAACCGTCCATATTTTGATCAATTGTCTGATGAGTGGGGTTGGTTCTGCTTCCATAGGGGTTTGGCGAGGTTTGAGCCGTTGGCTGCGACAAAATCAGGAGCCCGAACCGACTTCATTGCTATTAACCCGCACCGTGCGTCGCATGCTGCAGCGTGCACCTGATTTTGCTCAGATTGAGATTGAGCAACAATTGCAAATCGCCCTCGAACATACCAAACGATTGACGGATCTCAATTTTAGATTGTTAACTGAAAATCAGTATTCTGGGCGGAATTTAGAGCAAGAAGTCTATTTGTTTGAAACAATTCAGCACAGTATCTATGACTTGATCTTGCCGCTCTATGCCAGTGTCGATGAATCTGCCCACCACAAGCTACAAGCTTCACTGAGAGCGGTCGATCATTGCTCACAATTATATGCTTACGCCTATCAATTGCAAATGGATTTGGATCAAGGTATTCGCATACAACTCTTTGTCTTCCCGAGTCATTTGAGTGCGGCCCTGGCCAAGTACCAGAAGTGTTTTAACGAGGTTTGGTTGGCTTTATTGCTCAAGCATGGTTCACTCTCGCCAGAGCCGATGGAAACCAGTCTTGATGAGCTTGAAGATGCATTTTTGGATCATCTCAATCGGGAGGCCTCTGATTATCAGATTTGGGTTCATCGGGTGTTGAGCTTATTGCGCCAACAAAGCCAGGCGATTTATCAGGTCTATTACACCTTACAAGCCCCCCAGCTACATTTGGACACCGAAGGCAATGCAATAGAAACAGATCCATTGCCGGAATCAATACCAGAGTAAGGCTTTACTCTGGTTCTTCACTATATTCCAGTCGCAAATAACGGTGGACTGAAAGGAAGGAGCCCATTGAGCCCATCACCAGGCCAGTGACCAGTAAGAGACCCGAAATCCAGATCAGAGGGGCCAGGGTATTGGGCAAGGGCAAAAAGGCAAACCAACGCTGTATTTGCGGATAGGGTACCAGGCGCCAGAAAAGCAGTAGGCCAGTAGCCAAAACCGTTGCGACCAGACCATAGACCAATCCTTCTAAAATAAAAGGGAAACGGATAAACCAGGCCGGTGCTCCAACCAGTCGCATAATTTCAATTTCGGTGTGTCGATGGTGAACAGCCAATTGAATCGTGTTGATCACGATCGCCAATGTTGCCAGAATCAAGATTCCTGAGAAAATGGAGCCCACAAGTTGGACGCCGTTTTGCACTTGTTTTAATTGTTCTGCCAATTCCTGATTAAATTGAACTTCTTCAACTCCAGGCAATTGTTTGATCTCTTCACCCACGGCTTCCATGCGTGCAATTTCGGTGACGGCGACTTCAATCGTTGCCGGGAAGGGATTGTTTTCTTTTAAGACATCTTTGAGATCGCTCAGGTCTTTAAGCATCGT
>JBBKWI010000110.1:0-13781 GCA_037968875.1 Candidatus Sericytochromatia bacterium
TGCAGTCTTTTTTCTATTTGCGACAGCCCGGCATTGAGGTCCGTGACTTCGCTAATCAAGTCTTTGTTATCGCTACTGACAATCAGCGGCAGCACGTCAATGCCAGAGGCCTTTGCAGAAGATTTAGAGGCGCTCCATTGCTGGAGCATATCGCCCCGTAATTCAAAATCCATCAGCAAAAATCGAGGGGTCTGCTGGGCGACAACAAAGGACTGATTGCGTACCGATAAAATCACAGAGAATTGCCGGTCGAGATAAACGCCTGACTTGGCTAGCTCACCCGCTCCGGCAGACAATGTCGCCATTTGCTGACGGGTGAGTTGCTCACCACGCACACGGGCTTGCAAAAAGGACGGTTTGGGGACTGCCGCTGGCGGCGGGGGCGCAGGCATCTCCAACAGACGATCTTGCAAAGCCGTTTGGCGTTGTTGAAAGACAGGGCTCTGGGTAATATCGGGTAGATCAGAAACTTCGCTAATCAAGTCCTGAGCTGCTTTGAGCAGAAAGACCAGGTTACCTGCGGGATCCAGGCTCAACTGTAAATTGTCCGTTGGAATCACCTTGCCATCGAGCAATACTTTTTCGATCTGGATCTCGGCTAATTTAAGCCCTCGGGGCAAGGGGTAGTCTTTGATCGGCAAGGGGGTCGAAGCAGCGCTTTGATTCTGGCGATAGGTGGCCTGCAGCCCAATGGACTGGCTTACAAAATCCTGAAAATTGTCAACTGGATTGGGAAGCAAAAGGGGAGCAATAGGGGAACTCGTCGCCTCCCCGACCGCAGAAGCACTGGCTGAAGGCAACACCGGCGCTGTATTCTGAGCAGGCTGTTGGGGAGCACAAGCGCTGAAGCTTAGACAAGCGATTAAAAAACAGGGAGACATCAGGGCCAAACGAATAAGCATCTGCATCTCCTCCAGGACAGTTTTCAACCGGGCTTGTCAAATAAAATACTTTGACTTTTGTAAGTTTAACATGTTAGTATTTTTTTTGTTAATGGCGATCTGATCATTATGTTCTTTTTGCTTATTTATTTAGCCCTAGAGAGAAGCCTGTGTTTATGAAGCCCCAATTGATCCTCTTCTGTTTTCTGCTGTCAGCTTGCGCCGACTCCCCAGGCACTGCTGAAATGAGCCCGAGGCCCACCACAGCCTCCCTCAATCAGTCTTCTACTCGCCCGGTCGCAACTCCCTCTGCAGCCTCACAACAAACCAGGCCAGTGTCTGCTCCGTCAGCACAAGCCCCAGTAGCAAGCTCTCCCAGTCTCGCCTTGACGGGAGATGCAAACCTGAACGGGAAAATTATTTTCGCTGATCTGGCAAGCCCGAGTGGCTTGCGGATTCAGCAAGTGGCCAGCACACAATTTGGTGTCAGGATATTTATTCAGAACTGTGATGATTTACTGGCTGAAGTTCAGACAGCAGGCGAATTCAAAATTGCCAATTTACCTGAAAATGTGCCTTTAGATGTCGATATTTACGATCTATCAAACCCGCTTTTACAATTGCGGGCACAAGTCACTTTGCAAGACTCAGAAACCACGCTGGTGATTCAATCTAGCTCCACGGCCCTGGCGCTTTTACAGCGATTTTTGCAGCAAAACCAGAGCCCAACACAAGGGATCCCGACAGCTAATTTCGACAAGGATCGCCAATTGAACCAAGAATTAAGCGATCTCACAGCCTTATTACGGCCGTTGCTGGGCCAGGAAACCCTCAGAAGTTTGCAGTACCAGCCTGAGTGGAATAGCGCCCTGAAAAACCTGCAAAACCGGCTTGAAAACTTGATTAAAGAGCGCCCCGAACTGCTTCTTTTGACTCCTGAACCGGCATCCTCTGCCCCGGTAACGGCAGGCCCTTCGGCAAACCCAGTCTCGAATACTTCTTCTGGTGGAGGTGGATCCAGTCCCACAAGTAATCAAGAAGGAGTCGGTGGGACGATCGATATTGAAGGACTTTAAAGTATGAAAACGCACCTTTTACCCACGCATTCACCCGTCAACCGACAAGCAGACTTTCAAGCTGTTTGCCTAGCTATTCTCACCCTCACAAGCAAGCCTTCAGCCTGGCTTGTAAGTAACAATCAAACAGACAACACAGAGGAGTAATATATGATTAAACACACAGCCTTGCCCCTGGCCTTAACGCTCATTCTGATAGGGTGCTCCCCTGATCAGACAGTTCCCAGTCAAACGGCTTCTCCCTTAGCAAACCAGCCAGCACCTCAACTTGCTCAGCCCCATAGCCAGGCAGCAATCACAGCAGAGACGGTACCCAATCAGACTTTTGTTAAAGCAGCCGAGCCGCATGTCTTGTCGGCTGAACTGAAGTCCGGTCAATCCCACGATCAAATCACAATCAAACTGGGGAAGGGTTTTCAAACCCAGGCGGTCAACACCAGCAATTTACAATTCCTGAGAATCTGGATCACGGGCCCTGGCATTGCCGATAAAATCTATGCCAGCGGCGGCGACGCGAATGGCTATATTAATATCGCCAGCCCCACGGGTAACGCAGCCTCTTTTAGCCAGGTTCCCAAAGGGACAAACCGCGTGATCACAGCCCAGTTTTATGACGCAGCTAAATTAGCCAGCACCACTGTTTATGCCAAGGGTGTTTATTCTTCAGGCACCAGCGCCCCAGCATCAATCGTGATCAATCGCGCCCAGATCCCTTTGGCTGAAATTATTGAGAACATGAATACGAATCAGTCCACTCTACTCAATAATATTAATGTGGAACAGCTCAAAACGATTTTGGCAAATGTCATGAACTGGAATGGAACCAGTTTTAGCGTAGACCCTTCTCGCTTTGTCCCGATCCAGGTTGTGAATACATTAGTCACTCAGAGGGGTATTCCAGCAAATCTGCAGGCCTCATTGACCCCGGGCTCAGTCTATATTGCCAATACTGCCAGTTTCCAATTTAATGTCTCAGGCTTAATTGGCAATGACAAGGTACGTGTTCGCTTGCAAGACCCGACCAGCCCCTTATTAGAAGTCGGCAATGGTCCTGTCGTGATCAATAATATTTTGCCGGGCAACTGGGAGCTGAGTGTCGAAACCAACGCTGGCATTAGCTATACGGGCTTATTTGCTCCTGAAACAATCCTCTTCAATGCTGGCGACAGTCTGAACCGAGCCAATCTTGTGCTCGATTACAGCGCTCCCACCATCAGCGACCTGTCTATTCGCAAAGGCCCTCGCAACTCGGTATTTGTGATTACAGGCGCCAATTTCCATACCACTCCAGCCACCAATACGGTCACCTTTACAGAAGGTATCAACACAATAAATGCATTGGTCACGGAAGCAACCAGCACGAAACTGACCCTCTCCGTTCCTAATGTGGTCAATAGTGCCGTTCAAAACGTGACCGTTAACCTGGGGGGTAAAGTGAGCGCAGCAGAAAATTTTGAAGTTCAAAAAGTCATTTATGTCAAACCCGATAATCAAGTAATCAATGGCTCTCTGGGCACATCATGGGCAGATGCAGTCACCCTGAAATCAGCCGTCTTTAATGCTGGTTCAGAAGATGAAATCTGGATCAAAGCCGGCACCTACAATGTCGGAACCAACGCTCGCGAAGGACTTGTGATTCCCAGAGAAATGAACTTATACGGCGGTTTCAGCGGTAGTGAAACCAATCTTGAACAACGGAATTTAACAGCCAATCCGACGATACTCAGCGGAGACACCAACGGTGATGATGCGCCTTATACAATCGACACAGAGATCGATGACCCAAGCCGTGCTGAGAATGCGTATCATGTTGTCAAAGTCATGCCTGCAATATATGTTGGCGTGACCTTAGACTCTCTGATTATCAGAGACGGCAATGCCAATGATCCCACCGAGATGGGCAATGGCCCACCCGGCGGTGGTGGCGGCGGTGGCGGCGGTGAAGGCGGCGAAGGAGACCTCGGCGGTGAAGGCGGTGGCCCTGCTCCTGATGCTCAAGCCAACTATGAGCATAGCGGCGGCGGCATTTTAAGCCTGGGCAACGTCACCCTCAATAACGTGATCGTAGAGAAGAACACAGCCGATTACGGAGCCGGTCATGCAAGTTTTGCAGATCGGGTGGAATACAAGAATACAAAGGTTCGTCAAAATCACGCTTACGATGACGGCGGAGGAATTTATAATATCGGTGGATTGCAGATCAGAGATAGCCATTTTGAGGCCAATCGCGCAACATCTGGAGGGGCTATCGTTTCCGAATCAGCAGGTGAAGGGGGAATGAGCCTCTTTGACTCTGTGTTTGTCAATAATTTCGCCTACTTTTCTGGAGGCGCTTTGCTCACGCAAAACACCTCTATTGATGTTTATAGAAATGCGTTTATCCAAAACACGAGCGATGGGCGTGGGGGAGCCTGGGACCATGCCGTGGCAACCAATGGCTTTACAGATCTGCGTGACAATCTTTTTTATGGCAATCAGGCAGCCACAGCAGGAGGAGGGATTGCTCTGGGTGGCAATAGTCCCCGAACCGTTAATTTCGTCAATAATAGCTTTATTCAAAACACCACTGCTCAAGCATTCAGCGGACAGGCGTTGTGGTGGGACAATAACGGAGGCGCCTTAACCTTAGTCAATACATTGTGGTTCGGGAATGATCTGGCTCGCGGCAGCAATAGCCCCCTGAGACTCGAAATGAATATGACCAATTTACCCGATCTAGCGAGTCTGGTCAATGAAAACAACAGCGGGTTCTCCGCCCCCATTGATCTCTATCGTACGGACGCTCCGCCAGCTGGTGGAGAACCCGCCCGGTATGGCATTGATCCGCTTTTTATAAATCTCGCTAACCCCATCGGCCCGGACGGAATCTGGAAAACAGCTGATGATGGCTTTGTACCTGCGCCAGGCTCTATCTTGAGAAGCGCAGGACAATATACGATCTGTTGTGGCAATCGCTTAGATATCACCAAGAGAAACAGCCCCCCCGCCTTCTCTTCCGTCGGAGCTTACGAGAGCCCGGATAATATCTACGTAGAAGCTGATTAAATCAAACAAAACGCGACGCCATCATCACCTACTTATCAGGTGATGATGGCGTCGAATTCGTTGTTTCCAGCTCAAGCGCCTCTGTGAGACGAGACCTCAGCTGAAACAGCAGCTCACTTTACCTGACGCACTGAATAGAGCTGACTGGTTGAAATATTCCCGTTGAAGTCCTCTGCTTGAATATGGTGCACTCGCTCAGCATCCAGGGCCGCAAAGTTCCAGCTGGGGGCCTGGCTAAATGTCAGGCTGTCACCGAGTTCCCAGCTTTCACTTTGTTGCTTGAGATTGATCACCCGGAAGTAAAACTGCAGCGTATCACCGACGCCGACTTCTAATTGTTCTTTGGCAAGTAAGGGGATGCCATCACTGCGATTGGTAAACGGCACCACCCAGGTTTTGATCACGTTTTGCAGGGCATCTTGCTCAATATAAAGCAGTGCTTCTCTGCCATTAAATAAGACCTCCCCCTGATAAATGCGGGTCTTTTGTTGAGTGAATCCTTTAAAGAATAAAGCCGGGAAGATACTTAATCCGTTGTCGCAAGAACCATTGCAGAGCAAAAACCATTCGCCGTCCCAGCTGGGGGCCTGATAGATATTGCCACTTAATTCCGTCACCGGGCGGGAGCCAATCGCATAAAGAGTCTGACGATCGGGCGTGACCAACGAGAGCATCTGTTCAATTTTTTTGAGTCCCTGATTGTCTTGAATCTTGACGCAGATCCCATCACAAAGAGTTTGGTCTGCCTGCTGGGTTTGAAAGTCAACCTGACTGAGTTCGGGAGCGATTTGATCGGTCGCAACACTTTTGACAAATTGATCGGCAAAGTTTAAATAATTGGCAGAAACCGCTTCACCGGCCTGATAGGATGCTTTCATCAGAGAATTGAGCGAAAAAACCGTTAAGCCCTCAGCGACCCCGGAGTATTTATCTCCACGGGAATGAATCAGCATTTTTTCAAACTGAGCAATGCCAGCCTGCGCATTGACACCCGGGACTTCGGCTTTGAGTTTGAGCAGCCAGTCTTTGAGATCAATTGCATAGACTATCTTGCCCCGATCATGCACGCCATATTCCTGGGTCTTACGACGAGCCTGCATCAGAGCAGCAAAGGTATCCGCTGACAATTGCTGGGTCAGGCGATCAATCTCTGCCACCATTTCGGGTACTTCAGTCAAACGTAACAAAGACAAGGTTTTATTCTGGGTTTTTTGGTGCTTGGGGCTATCAATAAAACTATCTACCAGATAACGCCCCAGGGCTTCGATATCAACCTCAGGATGCTCTTTGATCCAGGTCAGGATCTGTGTATAGTCCCAGCCATGGCCGGGTTCCAGATCTTCAGAAGCCACTAAATAATCCGCAAACGGTGACACTATCTGAGCAACTTCAACACTGGCCATTAGACAGGCATCAAAACCCAGTAAATCAAAATGGCTCTGGGTCTCTTCAAAAGCGGTTTTGAGCTCTGGCAAGGTCACCATGGCATCGTCCCCCTGACGGCTGTCATTGCCAACGCCCAAATAAGCGGCGCCATGATTCCAGAGGCTAAAGAGCCGCCGATCTTTGCTGGCAAAACGGGGTTTTAAAAACTGAATAAACCCGGCCAGGGGCTGGCTTTCAGAGAGGCTGGGCGCATCATCTTGATATAAGTAACACTCCGCATTGCCAAAATAATCGTCTTCGGCATCTTGCACCAGACAGGGCATGTCAGCGTATTTGATGCCTTGCCAACCGGATTTGCGCGCGCCGCCAAAAGCGACAACCAGGTCCAGGTCCTTTTGCTGCTGCACCGAAAAGCTTTTAAAAGCGGCTACCAT
Source organism: Candidatus Sericytochromatia bacterium (assembly GCA_037968875.1). GTDB lineage: Bacteria > Cyanobacteriota > Sericytochromatia > UBA7694 > UBA7694 > JBBKWI01. The sequence continues at coordinate 6,823 of JBBKWI010000110.1, forward strand.
TTCACGCAGATCAGTAGAACCCGCGCCGCGCTTGCTGATTTCACCAGACTCTTTTTCGTCGCCTTCCCCATTGCGTGGGCTGACATCATCTTCCAGATCGGAGCCCACCATATAGATGCCCCAACCGACTTGCTTAGCAGCCTGCGTTGTCGTGGGAACGCCATTGTCACCGCCAGGAGTAGCGCAAGCACCCAGACAAACAAGTACTGCGCTTAAAAACAAGCCAAGGTATTTTGATTCTATGTTCAGACTGGACATCACTATTGACTCTCAAATCCCATATTTTATTAACAAAATATAATTATAACATCACTAACTTGTTAACAACTCAGGTTTTTCAGCTTCTCAACCAGGTTAAATATTTGGTTTTCTATGAGCAGGTCAGAGGTCTTACCCATCAAACCCAATGAAAACACTCCTGTAGACAAGCTCCCCAACCCCGCTTCAGAAGCCAATATTACCACCGATATAAAGCAAATTGAGATGAGGCTTGAAAGGGCTCAGAACCAGGCCGCAAGAGTAAGTGATTGCATCTTGAAAGTCTTTCGGATGCCACCAGAAATGTTCAAGTTGTCGTTTCAAACCTTTTTTGAAACCATCAGGACATTTCAATACACTTCATGTCAGCGTATCTCCTGAAGATCTTTCATTCGTACTTTAATTCCAACAGGAACAGGCTCATCTTCAATACGGATAAGCCTTTCAGAGCCATTCCATTCCCAAAACCCTGCTATCACGATACTTTAGTTGTAAGGGATTTTTTGATCAAATAATAACTTTAGTTATTAATATAGTTACGAACTGAGTTAATATGTTATTGTTAACTCAATTGATTTAAGGGGTTTTGTCTTGTTCATTTGATGCCTCCACCTGGTGCTTTTTTAAATACATGTCACTGTTACCATTGTGGGCAACAGCTTTGCTAGTATCAATCCCAGAACCACCTCAGTGCTGGCCTATTATTGCGCAATTATTATCAGGTACGTGTTCTGATCAATCGGGTAGAGGCTTTTGAGCTTATCTTGAATCGCTATCTGGGTCCGTTTTGACCTGGAGGCACTGGTTAAGGATACGACAGAGAATACCGACGAAATTGGTCCAGAAAGGGTGATCCTGTCAGCACTAATAGTGGGGGTTCAGGTGGTGGCAGTGGCTCACCCAATTCAGACAGTAATCAATGGTGCCTCAATTAATCTAGAAGGATTCGGATTTCATGACTGCAGTTATCGATAGACAAGCGAACAGTACCCAGTGCTTGGTGAATATACCCCGTTGTCAGCTAATTATTACGAAGCAATTAGACCAAGCACAAACTCAAGTTTGTTTTGATTTACCAGCCCGTCGTAAACTACAACAGCCCAATTTAAAAATGAGTGATCACGGCCTGGCTACGCTCGAGGTAGAGTCCAGTACTTCCCGCATGCGGGCCTTGCTTGTGGATTCTGATTGTTATGGGTTGAGTTTAGAGAAATCCTCGTATCTTTACGAAGATACCAGGGGGGTGCCACCGGCTTATTTTTTCGAGACCCAGAACTTGATTTTTCCGGGTGCTTATTCTAATCGGCCAGCACAAGGCCCTTATGACCTGTTTGTCTCTTCTGATCAGCAGTATTTAGCGGTGGTCAATCGCAGAGAAGCCGAGGTCTTGATTTTTGACCTGGAACAAGTAAAGCTGATTGCGCAACACCATTTTGTAGCCTTTGAGGGCGACAAGGTGATTACCGTTGCGCTTGACTCTGAAGGGAAATACGCTTATTTAGCAGGTGCAGATTCCCGACAAGTCTGGCAATGGAATATCAAAACCGCTGAAGTGAAACCGATTGAAGGACCCTGGACATTCCCCACCCATGTGCTATTAGATGACCGCAGTCTGTGGGTTTTAGATAGCCACAAAAAAAGCAGCTTACATCACTATCAGCTTGAAAGTCAGCAAACGCAAGAGATTGCCTTGACTGGAAGTGGTTATGCACATCTCACGGACACACCAGCAGATTTATTGTTTATCGATCAGGATCAGGCTCGCCTGGCCGTATTGACCCATCAGCCCCTGCCGGATCCATTGACTCCTGTTTTGACCTGGGTAGACACACAAACGGCTAAAGTGATCGCAACATCGCAGCCAGCCAAACGGACCTGGCCAGGACTATTGACAAAAGCACTGATTAATCCTGAGTATCAAGCCTTAATGAAGCGACAACGGGAATTTTTACCAGAAACCCCGCCAGTAGTGATTAAGGCGCTATTGGCCAGTTTTGGTCTTAGTTTGCAAAAATTTAAAAGTCAGCTGCTGATTCTGAGCGCCAAAACGGCAACGCCAGTAGATCTACCCACCCGCACCCGTGAAGTGATTCTGGGCATGATTCAGACCCGATTGCAAGAAGAGCATGGCGTGCAAATGGCTTTACCGCCACGTCAAAGTGAAGCGCAGGAAATCGTCATTCATGCCGAGCAATTGGCACAACTCATGCGCAGCAATGAGACACTCGATGTGGTGATTTATCATCTGATGGGCAGATATACGGTCGGGTTAAAGCTCAATCGTCTCGATTTATTTGCACAACTGGAATCTGCCGGCATTGCGATGGCTTCTGCACCTGAGCTTGTGCCTGAGCTTGAGCTTGAGAATACTGAACCCGACTTAGTCTATACTCGCTTGCCACCTGGAGACTTTACGTTGGCAGATCCGCTTAACAATCGTCTCTTACAATTAAATTCAGATTTAAAAGTGATTTGGCAGTTGGACTCTAGTTGGCTTAATATCTACCAGCCGGTAGATTTTGTTTGGATGGGAAGTTCTTTTCTGATTCTGGACACAGAAAGTGGTGAAGCCACCTGCTGGAATCTATCAGCCAAACGGGAATGGCAGGTGAGTAGTCAAGATCACCATTGGAATCAAGTCCGTTTTTTGAAGTCGTCATCACCTCTGGTTTTGGGGCTGGATATCAGTGCCGGTATTCTAGAGGCTTTTAATATAGAGGGTAAATTTCAATGGAAAATAGACGCTTCTGTGCTTGATTGTGCCACGGCCGAAGATATTTGGGTTTTATGTGAAAATGCACGATTGATGCAAATCGATCAGAAAGGAACGCTCTTAAATGAATTTCAGCTAACCGGTCACCCGGCTGTTTTAGCCGCTTCGATGAAAAATATTGCGGTTTTTGATCCCATAGGGCAAAGTATTGAAATCATTAATATAGAGAGCCTGGATAGCACCGTTATTCCCATACCGGTCTCATCCCCCCGCTATCTGATTGAGGAGCCTGGTGGGATCAAGTGGTTAGATCAGGATTGCTTGATCTACGATGGATATCGTCTCTTGAGAGTCGATACGGAGACCCAAACGGTGAGTGCATCGTTTTTGATGCAAGACTTACAGCTCTTGTCAGCAAAAGTCAATCAAGCGCCGACAAGTGCATTTTATAGCCGTGATCATGATCCCACTCAATTCCAGGGCGGTAGCCAGCATTCGCTGATTGAAGTGCTGAAAAAAGTTTCTTTGTTTAATCAAGCTCCCGAGTCCTTTTTTAGCGAGATTGCAGATATGATTAGTACCCGCGTCTATAACCGGGGTGAATTCATCGTAACCAAAGGTGATGTAGGCAAAGAGATGTATCTGATCCGACAGGGTGAAGTTGAGGTGATGGGGGCAAAAATGACGGATGTTGTGGCCCGAATGGTTCCGGGAGATATTTTTGGCGAAGTGGCACTGATGACCGGTCAAAAACGCAATGCGACAGTGAGAGCCAAGAGTTATTGCGAAATTATTTGTTTTGTGCAAAAAGACCTGGAGCAATTATTATCGGATTACCCTGATGTCCGCGAGCGTTTGATCCTGTTGGCACAGAAACGCAGTCTGCAGGAACAATTGCGCTCTGAGGCTGAGAGCGAACGCTTAAAAGAGCGTTTGCAGACCTTGCAGACCCAGCGTCAACAAATGCAACAGACCCGTCAGGAAGTTCAAGAACGCAATCAAGTGTCACAATCTGCTGCAGTCGCAGTTCAGGTTTCAGAGTCTGCCTTTGAAGTTTGGGTGCGTGACCATGCCGATGCTCAGCTGCAAAAGCTCAGTTCAAGTGGCCAGGTTTCAACCGTCATTGGTAATCCAGAAGATGGAATGCAGCCGTTTCAGGCTCTAGAAACAGTCAGATTCAGATGGGTATTAGATATGGGTCAAAACCAGCTGTTCAAATGTGAGCTGATAAACGGTAGTACAAAACCGGAAGCGATACCAGATCTGAGCCTTAACCAGGGCCTGGATAAGCAAGAACGTCTCTGGGTTAGCAATACAGGCAAAGGGCAAGTTTTGATGCTTACCAAAGCGGGCCAAGTTTTAAGGCAACTCTCTTATGACCGGGCACCGGCTTCTGTGCAGGCTCTGAACAGCGATTTGGTTGTTGCCAACGTTCGCGAGCACACGGTCTCACGTATGGACTCGGATGGCGAAGTGATTTGGCAATTCGGAACCCCACGCAAGTTTGGGCGGGACGAAAATCATCTTTTTGCACCAGAGTATGCTCAACTCTTAGTTAATGGGAATGTCTTGATTACGGATACAGGCAATAGCCGAGTTTTAGAAGTGGATTCAGCAGGTCAGATTGTCTGGAGCTTACTCTCAGGGGCTGGCTTACGCATGATGCGGCCGAGCCGAGCACTGCGTTTAGACAACGGCAATACATTAATTGAACACAGCAGTCGATCGCAGTGGATTGAGATTAATTCAGCTCTTCGCCTCATGTGGCGGTATCAAGTCAACAAAAAATAGTAGGGGATGATATGGCAAAAACAACTTGACCATTGAAATTAAGCAATAACTTAGAAAAAATCAGATAAAGGGTGAAAGATTTGTACCCATGCGGGCAGAGCTCTGCCCTGGATTTAAAATGTTTTGTAAACGACGAACAAGACATTCATGCAGAGAGCCCAGAGTGGGAGTTTTAATCTCTGCTCTGGGCTCTCTTCGATAATAAAATCCGAACTCGCTTTAGAAGTCGTTATTGGTCGCTGTTTTCACGCCTGTCGCAATGCTACTGATACTAGTGGGAGTGACTTTCCAGAGACTGCTGCTATTTTTAGCCATATTGATCGGAGTCGGAATGTCTTTGCCGTTACTCTGAACATAAACGCGGCCTTCTGTTGCGCCCTCAACCTCAGCACTATTATCAACCTTCAGGCCAGAAACCACAGTATCTTCAGCCGGAAAACTCAGGGGCAAATTAACTTTATCGTGATCGGCATAATTGGCAGCAACGCTGCCGCCAATATAAGAGTGCACGATCTGGGGCTTTTTCACGATTTGGTCAACCAGAAATAGCTCACTGTTACCCAGTTTGAAACCGGTCGGGCTGCTGCTGTCTTCAGTGATCTTGCGACTATCGAAGACTATTGTCAGCATCGCTTTGCCTAGTTCCAGATCGTCTTCGAGGGTTGCCAGGGCTTTAAAAAGGCACTTGACCGATCCTTTGGGAGTGGTAGCAACCGTCTTGAATTCGCTTTCAAAAGCGGCCAATTTGGCGGTATCGACTTGTGTCGATACAGCGGCACCCGAAGAGCTGTTGTTAGACCCACTGGAAGCACCTGAGTTATTTGAACCGGAAACAGAAGCCTCTGTATTGACGCCTACCGGGGAACAGGCAATCAGAGCGCCAGCCAGCGCCAGCACCGAGATAAAAATCAATCTTTTATGCATGGATTAACTCCTCAAAGTATAGTTAAGCTCCATTATGACATTATTGTGAATCCGATGCCATAATGAATGTCTATCCCGACTTCAGCAGCTTTAGATCTAGTAAGCAAAGCATCTCAAAGGAAAACAACCATGAACGAGATTATTTTAGACTATCCCAAACTGATTGTACAGCGCGGCCCGCTTGGCGTTGTTGAGGTTGTAGCCAACCATGAAAACGATCTCTATCGCGGTATCGGCTACGCCCATGCTTACGATCGCAGCTTGCAAATCTTGATGATGCGTACCCTCGGACGTGGTGAGGGCTGTCAGCAACTCGAAGACAGTACTGAAATGCTGGCGATCGACAGTTTTTTTAAGCGAATGAACTGGACGGCGAACCTGGATCAAGAGATTGAGCAGCTCTCTGATCGCTGCCGGGCCCGCTGTGAAGCCTATGTCGACGGCGTCAACCTGAGGCTTAGAGAGCGTTTCCCTCGACTCCTAAAACTACTTGGGCATCAGGCTGAACCCTGGCATTTGCGCGATTCATTTCTGATTTCTCGTATGACCGCTTACCTGACCTTAGCCCAGTCTCAGGCCGAGTTGGAGCGCTTTATTGTGCAAATGATCAAGGGCGGCGTCTCAGCAGAAGCTCTGGAAGATCTGTTTCCAGGACAATTGACCGGGCTTGATATAGAAGCGATCCAAAAGCTACGCCTGGGCGAACGCGTGATCCCAGAAGCCGTGCAATGGCACCCGCTACTGAGCCCAATGATGGCCTCCAATAATTGGGTAATTGCTCCCCGGCGCTCAGCATCAGGTCAGGCTCTGCTGGCCAATGATCCCCACCTCGAAGGCAATCGCTTGCCCAATGTCTGGTATGAAATCGTCTTGCGACAAGGGCCAAAACAAGGGCAGGGGGCTTCGATGCCAGGCCTACCCGGACTGCTGATCGGCCGCCATCAAGACCTGGCCTGGGGCAATACCTATACCTTTATGGACACAATTGATTCCTGGATCGAAGACTGCCGGGAAGGACAGTACCGGCGGGGAGAAGCCTGGCATGATTTTAAAGTACGCACAGAGATCGTACGCCGTAAAAAGCATCCAGATCTAGAATTGACCTTTTATGAAAACGCACACGGCGTGCTGGACGGCGACCCCACAGAAGCGGCCTATTACCTGAGTACGAACTGGTCAGCCGCCTTATCGGGTGCGCGGTCTTTAGAAGCAATTCAGTCGCTCTGGGAAACTGAGACCGTCGCCCCCGCCATGCAACAGATCGGACAGGTCG
>JBBKWI010000111.1:0-5042 GCA_037968875.1 Candidatus Sericytochromatia bacterium
ACTCTGTACAATGCAAATAAATACAATACGCTTCAGCAGCTAAACTCAAGTCATCTCTCAATTGCACGCCCGGCAAAATAAAACCCATCTCTTGTACCCGTTGTTTACGGAAGTCTTCCAATTGGTCTAATAAGCCCGTCTCTACTTCGGGCTGAATCAATGGCAGCCAGTCTTTGCCAAAAGCGATTGAGATCGCTGGCAGATCGAGTAAATCAATTAAATTTGATGGTCGTTTGATTTCAGACAACCCATCGCCCTGGCGCACGCCATCCAGAAAATTGAGTAGATCCAGTCCTTTGATGCGGTACTGACCATGGATACGATAAGCAGGTAAGCTTTTTTGTTGCAAGAGGCGCTGCACAGTGCGCAACGACAGGCGCAGATAATCGCTCACTTCTTCACTGGTATATAAATTTTCGGGTACAAGGGTAGGTAAATCGTTCATTGGATTTCGCTTTCTTTAACTTGATAACCTCAGTGTAAAACAGCGACAAAATAAACACAACGACGAAAATTTATACTTTTAACGACATTAACGACAATAGCGCCAATCTTATGAATTAGATTAACAAACCATCCTTGACAGTATTACAGTAATTTATTATTATACTGTCATGAAAGAAAAAGTAAAGCTCTACACTCTGGATCAATTGGTGACCGAACTCAGTCAGCAACTGCAAAACCAGAATTTAACTTTGCCTGATCGGCGGGCTGCCCCCCTGCCGGATGCGCGCAGTATTCGTTATTACACCAGTTTGGGATTGGTCGATCCGCCACTGATCAAAAACAGACGTGCCCATTATCAAGAGCGCCACTTAGAGCAAGTACTCTTGATCAAGGCTCTGCAAAGCAAAGGCCTCAGTTTGCAAGCGATCCAAAAGCAGCTCTACGGCCTTACAGCTCTAGAATGCCAGCAAATGCTGAAGCAATTACAGGCAGAGCCCAAAGCGGTTCAACTCCCAGCAGCCACCCAATGGCAGGAATACCGACTGTCTCCCGGCTTGCGCTTGCAAGTCAGTGACGACTTTTCTGATGCCGACCTGGAGCAATCTCTACAAACAATTGAAGCGATCTTAAAAACAAGGGGAAAATCATGATCACCAGCAAGCAAATCGATTTACTTGAAAATACAGAGCCCAGCCCACAGTGCGCCGTAGGCTGCTTACAAGACAGCCAATCCGCTGAGCGTAAACTGCCACTTGGAGCGGTTCAGATTCAGGCCCAGGTACTCGGATCCGTACTCGAAGTCGAAATGAAACAGAGCTTTCGCAATACCTATGACACACCGCTAGAAGCTGTCTATATTTTCCCCTTGCCAGGTGCGGCGGCGGTTTACCAGTTTGAACTTAAGATCGCCGAGCGTATTGTCAATGGCCAAGTTCAGGAACGTCAGGCTGCACGAACCCAATACAAAGAAGCCCTTGAGCAGGGGCACCGTGCCGCTTTAATGGAGCAAGAGCGTGATGATGTCTATACCTTACAGGTCGGCAATATTCCAGCCGGTGAAACTGTAGATATCTGCCTCAAATATGTGCAGCAACTCGACTACCGGGCCGAAGGCTTGTATGAATGCCGCTTGCCAATGGTCATTGCCCCACGTTATATCCCCGGTGATCTATCAGCAGCAGACTCACGAGCTGGTCAGGGCGTAGAAAGCGATACGCAAATCGTAGGCGATGCCTCGCGCATTAGCCCCCCGCGACTGATGCCCGGCTTTGATCCCGAAATAGACTTCAAGCTAGAGCTGTGTCTACATGCCGGCGAGGGGATTTCTGAATTGATCTGTTCTCAGCATGCCACGCGTACCCAATTGCAGTCAGACAAAATCAAGATAACACTGGCCCAACAAGAAGCCCTCAATCGAGACTTTGTTTTGCGCTGGCGTACGGCGACCGTCGAGCAAGCCCAACATACGCTCTATTATGCCAGCGGAACTGAAGCCGATCAGGGGGTTGGACTGATTGAATTGCAAGCGCCAGCCCCGGCATTTTTGCAGAATCAAAAAAGAGAAGTGCTCTTTTTGCTCGATCGTTCAGGATCAATGGGCACTTATAAAATGGCTGCCGCAGCTCAAGCCTGTGAACGGCTCTTAAATAGCCTGTCACCGACAGACGCTTTTGCGATCCAGGCTTTTGACAACCGCTTGCAATGGCTAGAAAACAAAGAAAATGACAACCAGCGCTGGTTTGCGGCTAACAATCAGGGCAAAGATCAAGGACGGCGATTTTTGCAAGGGATTGATTCACGCGGGGGCACAGAGCTATATGACTCTATCTCAGCAGGCTTAAAAATATTTTCATCAGAATCTACTAGCCTGCCTGTAATCGTTTTATTGACCGATGGCCAGGTCGGAGATGAATCACGTATTCTCAAAAAAATCCAAACAGAAATGGGCCAGGCTCTGGTTCACACGATTGGTATCGACACCGCTGTCAACGACTCGTTTTTGAAGCGCTTGTCTCAATTGGGAGGCGGCAGCCACCTTTCCGTTAGTCCTAAAGAAGATCTGAGCGAAGCCTTAGAAACGATCGCTTCAGAAATTGGCTTCCCGGTCTTAAGCAATATCAAGCTCAACCTGGCCCAATTGACACCCGCTCCGATCCCCAATCTCTACGCAGGACGTTCTCTAAGCCTCTTTTTTAAGGGCCCCTGCCCTGAGCAGCTCAGTTTGCAAGCAGAGGAAAGCGATAGCCCGCAAACGATTGTGATTAAATCCGTCGACTTTCCAGCTCTGGCTCAACTCTGGGCCCAGAGTCGGATCCAGCAATTAGAAGATCGTTTTCGATTAGCAGATCAGAGCGACAAAGCTGATCTCAAAACAGAAATGATTCAAATCTCTTGCTCAGAGCAAATTCTCTGTCGCTTAACCGCCTGGTTAGCGATCGATAAGCAAGCCGTCATCAAAGACAGTGAGCAAAGTCGCCAGGTCGTTCAGCCCGTGGCATTGCCAGCCGATTGGCAGGAATCCCCAGCATTGGGAGTTCCACCCAGCATGCCAATGGCAAGCGCTGTTTTTTCAGCGCCGATGGACCCATACTTAGAAGCTCCAAGGGCTGGATTGGCCGCACCCGAGTCAGCTCAGCGTAGCAAAAAACGAGCGAAAGCACCAGAAAAGGAATTACTCAAAAGCAAAGCAAAGCCCAGCAGAGGACAAAATTGGCTGCAGCAAAAATCCCACGATTTACTTGGTGGTTCCTCCTCCACAGCTATTCCAGCCCCCCCGTCCCCGGCTTCGCCAGCACCATTGGCTGCAAAGCCATCTCAATCTCGAGAGCTTATCAGTAGCCAGATCAGCGAAGCAATCATCAGTTTGATTCAAGAGCTCTTGAAAAGCCTGAGTGAAATCATCGATCAGCTCAAGCAAAGCCAGGATCAAACCCCAGAATTCACTCAACTGAAGCAGCTTAGCCAGGATCTAAAAGAAGCCCTGATAAATGCTGAACAAGCGGAGCATTTGCCTCATACCCAGCGCCTGTTACGCCAAGAAAACAAGCAATTGCTGCAAGCTTTAAGCGCCGGGCAAATACAGGGCTTATCGCCATTACTCAAACGAATCACCTCACAAATCGAGCAGGTAAAAACTGAGCTACAACAAATGCTTCAGCAATCATCGCTCACCCGTAATGAAAGCAGCCCGGCCTGGGAGCAAAGTATTTAAGCTTTAGGTGGAGTCATGAAACCGAGGTCAGGCAGTGCCCGTGCCCTTGCGTGTCATGACTCCCCAGGCTTGTTCCTGATTGGTTAGCCATTTGAACAGGCCGACCAATCGCCACCAAGAATTGAGCTGACGGTAGCCCAGGTTTTCCAAAAAAGCAAACAAAATCAAGATCAAAATATGACGGGTACTGGGGTAAAGATGAAAGCAAACCTCTTCAAGCAACAAAGCCGAAATCGAGACCGCCATGCCTAAACCAATCGATACCGTCGAGAAGATCAATAATATATTGAGTGAGACCAGGCCCATAGAATAGCCGATTACCATCATTAAATAAGCCATCACTTCAACCAGAGGGCCCAGGGCTTCAAAAAACAGAAAGAAAGGGAAAGCAAACCAGGAAACAAATCCACCCCGTGGATTCAAAAATAAGCTCCAGTTTAAACGTAAGCTCTCTAGCAAACCACGCTGCCAACGAATGCGTTGATTTCGCAGGGTTTTCAAGTCTTCCGGTGCTTCTGTCCAGCAAATGGGTTGCGCCAAAAAACAAATCCGATAGGGGCGACGCTGAGCTTTCATCAGGCGATGCATACGCACAGTGAGTTCCATGTCTTCGCCAATGGTTTGGGTTCGATAGCCACCGATTTCAGTCATGACTTCTTTATCGAAAACACCAAAGGCGCCGGAAACAATTAAGAGCGCATTCATCGGTGACCAACCTTCACGCCCAAACAAAAATGCGCGCAAATACTCAACACACTGAAAAATCGCCAGGGGATTACGTGACAAGCCCACCTCCTGTAAAAACCCACCCGAAATTTTAGAGCCATTGGCAACTCGTACGGTGCCACCAGAGCAAATCGTGCGGGGATCATCAATAAAGGGCTGCACCATATCTCGTAAACTGTCCCGCTGTAAAATTGAGTCGGCATCCAAACAACACACCAAGGGGTGCTGAGCAAAATTGATGCCCGCATTCAGACTATCGGCCTTACCGCCATTCTCTTTGTCTATGACCTTCAAAAAAGGATGCGAGGCACAGCGATAGAAACCACGTATCTTTTGTGTTTTTATCGCTCCGGGATCAGGCATCGGCATCTGCTTCATTTTAAAATGATCAATCAAAACCTGCAGGGTCTGATCTTTTGAACCATCATTGATCACAATGATTTCATAGCTGTGATATTCCAATTGCAAGACAGATTGCAATGAACTAATAATCGTTGCTTCTTCATTGTATCCCGGCACCAAAATACTAACGGCGGGCTCAAAACGACCATAATCCAGAGGCAATCGTGCAAGCTGATACAAGGCTTGCCGACGGCTTAAAGACACTGCCCCGATAAAATTCAAGAGCAAATAAGCTAAATTGAGAACCGTGAAATAA
>JBBKWI010000112.1:0-16578 GCA_037968875.1 Candidatus Sericytochromatia bacterium
CCTTTGTTTTTAAGACTCTGCTGATGCGAAGTGATTACCGGATGCTCCACCGAAAAAATAAATTCCCCGCCGGGTTGTAAAGCAGCATATATCCGCTCAAAGATCGGCAACAAGGCCTCGACATAATGAAAAGCCAGGCGAGATAAAATCAGATTATAAGCATCTGTCTCAAAGGGCCAACTCTCAATAAAATCCTGGTAGAGTTCAATCGATAAGTCAGCGGGCAAGTGTTTTTTTGCCAAAGTAATCATGCGCTCTGAACTATCAAAACCGGTATAGTGCTCGGCACCTGCAGCCAATAATTCAGCTGCAATTGCAGCATCTCCACAACCAATATCTAAGATTTGACTAGCCATCAGGTCTGGCAGCAAAGCACGAATAATCGGTAGCTCCAAGGTGTCATTGGCAGAGGTTGCTTGCTGACGCCGCTCTAAATAGGTATCAAAGACCTGGGGGCGATCGTAAAAAAAAGCTCCCGCATCGGACATAATAGACTCCCAAAAGAAAACAGACAGAGCTGAGCTCTGCCTGTTTAATCAATCTAAGTTGTGTTTAGACGCCGTCGCCAGGGACAGCCAGGCGGACAGTTGAACTGACTTTCTGACTTTCGCCACTTAATAAATAGTTGACTTTGATCAAGTTTTGATCAGTGGGTGCGCCAAAAGGAGGTACCCAGCGGAATTTAATTTCAGTGGGAGTAATCACCACGTTTTGAACTTCCACGTTGCTTTTAATTGCGCCGTTGTCTACCACTTTAATGGTTGCACTGCTATCTTCAATTTGAAAATAGCTATAGTCGGCAGCAGTACCAAAACCAGTACCTACGATAGTGTAGTCATAGCTAAAGGGCTTCTCCTTAGATTCAACGGCCACTGCAGATACCAGAGAAAAACCCTGGTTTACAGGCGGGGTTGGAGTTGCCAGAGGTTGCTGCGGGGTTGGCACAGGGGTCGGATTCGCAGTCGGTGCGACTGTCGGGTCAGTAGAAGGGGTAGGGTCTGGTGAACTTGTTTCACCCGGACTGGGGGTAGCTGATGGGGTCGTAGGTTGACCTGGGGTTGGATCGCTGGGGCAACCTGCCAGTGTTACCATCATGGTAAGACCTGCAGCGATAAGCAGTGACTTTTTCATTGTATTATAATCTCCTTAGCGTAGCTTAACTGAAATAGTTTGTGTATTTTATACTTTGTCATTAGGTTGACAGTAAATCTTTTAAACACTTAAGTATACCTTGACTTAAGTCTGATCGCCATCAAAACTTGCTTGTTTTTTCTAGCCCCTCCCCTTTAGCGCTTGAATACGACTCTCTGCTTTTTTGATAAAGGACTCTGGTTGTTTGGTTTCTTTGGCCATTACCAGATATTTTTGCCAGGATTTCAGAGCGACTTGGGGTTGCTTTGTTTCCTGTAAACGAGCAAGATTCAAAAGAGCACTCAGATGTTCAGGGTTAGACTTCAGCGCCTTTTCATAAAAGCCAATAGCAAGTGCGGGCTGCTTTTTCTGTTCAAATACACTGCCCAATCCAAAGCTGGCATTTGCATGCTCAGGCTTGATAGCCAGGATGCGGCGATAATAAAGCTCTGCAGCATCAGACTGATTACTTTTCTCCAGGCTCACCGCAGCATTGTAATTTATGTCTAAATCTTGTGGCCGTATATCAGCCCATTTTTTAAATATTTGGCTAGAAGTCTCATAATCTGCTTGTGTAAAAAACAATAGTCCTGCTCGAATATGAAAAGTCTGCTGGTCAGGGTATTTTTTCATCCCTACTTGATAAGCCGTTTTTGCTTTTTCCCACTGATTTAATCTCTCATAGCAGAGTGCACTCACACTATAGACCTCATAAAGATCCTGCCCTTTTTGGAGGGCATCTTCACTGTATTGCACACACTTAGCCCAATCGCCAGTCATGCCATAGGCAATCGTTAGCTTGGGATAAAGATTAATATTATTGGCATCTTTAATTAATAGCTGCTCATACAAAGGCAGTGATTCTTTGTATTCAGTTTTTGCAAAGTGAGCATTTGCTTCCTGATAAATTTCTTCCTTGCTCGGACCACAGGCTGATAAAACAAGCAGCCCTAATAGGCAAAACTTAAGATTCATTGAGCATAATCACTCGGTAATTTTTACCCGTGCTTTCTTCACGCGCCAGGTAACCATTGCTACGAAAAGGAATTTGCGCACCTATTTTCAGGCTTTTAAAATCTTCAATATCTGACCAGTCGACCATATAAGTCGTCCCATCAAGAGTGACATAGTGAACATCCATTGAACCAAACTCAAGCTCAGGTTGTTTTTCAGCTTCGGTATCACTTGAACTATAGAGAGCCATTCGCACATTGGGAGAAATGCTAAAGTCCTGAACGGTCCCAAAGCCTTTATCTGATCCTGGAGCCTCTAAAGAAGCCGGTTTACAGGCCATCAAAAATGCGAAAACACAGAAAATGAAAATCTTCATAACAAAATGCATATTTAACTTACTCCTGGGGCTAAAACAATAATTTTAACCATTATTTACTTGAAGTTGCCGCAGGCGTCTGTGTGCCTGATCATATATGTATATATTTCCACTCGAATCAAACGCAATGTTTTCGGGTAAAATATCAGCTTTCAAAGGGTCATCAAACACAGAAGCAAAACTACCCGATTGCCCATTACCAGCAAGCGTTTCGATAATCAAGACATCATTTCTAAAGAGCACACGGCGAACCCTTAAATTACCTTTATCAATAAAATAAAGATTGCCATCAGGGCCGACAGCCATATCGCCAACCTGATTTAGATGCACCAGTTCGGCTCGAAAACCGTCTCCGTTATACCCAGTTTGGCCACTACCAGCATAGGCTTTGATCATGCCATTCGCTATACTACGGATCGTATTAGATCGACTGCTGAAATAAATCGTTCCAGCTGAATCTACGGCAATGGAACTTGGAGAATCTACTCGCGCCTGATTCGCGAGCCCACCGTCTCCGGTCGTGCCTCCAAGTGGAATCAGGCTTGGGTTTTCATCTTCTTCTTTGACATAAATATCAGGTGTGTAAACCCCAGCAATCGTCGTGACTTGTCCATCTGCACTAATTTTACGAACCAAGTGGTTCCCCGTATCAGTCACATATAAATTCCCACTGCTATCTAACGCGACGTCACTTGGCTGGCTAAATTGTGTCTCAAGGGCTGCCCGGTCCCCATTATAGCCACTTAGGCCTGTCCCTGCGAAAACAGTGATATCTTTGCTCACAGGGTCGTAACGAAGAACCTGATTCGTTGTTTGTTGCACGATATAGAAAAGATGATGTTGAGAATCATAAGCCATTCCACTCGTCTGAGACAGATCCTTAGCACGGTCCCAATATAAGCGATATTCAAGCGTGCCTAACTCAGAGGTATCGCGGGAAATAATATTAGTGACTTCCCCTAAAATGCCCGTACTATTGTTAAGCATCCAAATCTTATTTTGCTTATCGACTACAATCGCCGATAAGTGATCAGGTAAAGCAATCTCTTTTACATCGATACCCGTTTCAGGCGCTCCTGTTTTGCCATTGCCTGCGATCACAAAAATCTTACCAAAAACCAAATGGCTTGCTGAAGGGACTGGTGTGGCGACCACTGTCGGAGCAGTAGACGGTTCACTACTGGGCTCAGCCGTGGGTGTTATTGTAGGAGCCGAACTTGGGGTTACAGTAGGTTGAGGACTGGGCACACTGACGGGTGGAGCCAAGGTGGGCTCCAAGCCTGAAGGGGACGGAGCCGGTGAAGTACTCATAGACGCTGAAGGAGCCGGTGTCACGACACCTGAGCCTGGGGTTTGGCAAGCAGCCAGTAGGCTCAAGCTAGCAAGTATGCTAGCGACAGCGGCAGGGAATCTTTTTTTGTCGGATTTCACTTTAAAATGTGTTTCCTGTTTTACTTAAAGGGGACGTGTTAAACACAAAAAAGTTCCTTTACTTTGCTCAGGCTAAAGCCAAAATCAATTATGATAAAGAGCAAGTTGAAAACAAGTCAGAAAGGATTGCCCTATGCGCCTATTCACAAAGTATTGCCTGGGGGTTAGTTTATGCTTACTCAGTGCTTGTTTTGATGTCTATTCTCAAGACACTCCTCCAGCTGAGCCCACTCAGATTAGTAACCCGGATCACTTGCCTGTTTTAAAACTGAAGAATCAGCAAATCCCAATTGAGACAGCCTGCACACCTGCTGAACAACAAAAAGGCCTCATGTTTCGTGAAAGTATGCCTGCAAATCAGGGTATGCTCTTTGTTTTCAATAGCGAGCGCACCCTCAGTTTTTGGATGAAAAATACCTTGCTCCCGCTCAGCATTGCGTATATTGACAGTAAAGGGATGATTGTAGACATTCAGAACATGCAGCCCAAAAATGAAACCCCTCACCCATCCAAGAAACCAGCCCAGTATGCTTTAGAAATGAACCAGGGTTGGTTCAAAGCCAATCTGATTCAAGTCGGTGATTCGATTACGCTTGACAACTTTTGCTCTAATCCATGAACATAAAACTGTGGTGCATTTTCTCACAGACATCTCGGCCTAAACGTATTAGCCTATAGTGGGCAATAAGAGCTGCTTGTTTGAGACCAGAAGAAAGACGGTAGTAATAAAGATGTTTAAGCCTTTGTTAATGGTGGTGCTTTTCCCTTTGTTTTGGGGAATCAGTACTTCTGTTATGGCCGAGCCCCTGAACGCGATTCGATCGATTCGATTTGACGTACCAGCTCAGGTGCTAACGGTTATTTCCTCTTCCCAAATCAGTCCCCAGATTCAATATTTGAAAAATCCACAAAAAATTGTTTTGGATCTGCCAGACACCGTTTTTCCTTCGGTTCATCAAGAAATCCCCAATTCAGCAACAGGCATTGAAAATATTCGAATTAGTCAATTTCAAAGCGATCCCCCCACCGTACGTATGGTGATGGATCTTCAGTATCCGATGGAGATCTCTGTACGCAGTCGCAAACAAGGCAATAATTACGAGACTTTAATCAAACCTATTCGATCTCAAGCCACCCCCATACAAAACGAAGACAGTGCCGATCCGATCCAGAAGTCTAGTAATCAGCAATTATTAGACTTACGCCTGGTCGGTCAAAATCTGGTAATGGAAGCCAATACGGCTATTTACCCTGAAATACGGGTTCTTAACAAATCCAAGCATGAGTATCTATTAAGCTTATATGACTTCAATACGAACCTAACTGGCATGCAAGAGAATATTCGCTCCCCCCTGATTGATAGCCTACGCGTTGTCAAAGATAATAAAGGGGTGCATTTGCGTCTACGGCTCAAGCGTGACGATCTCGAATTGGTACCTTTTTGTGAAGAAAAATTTTGCACGATCCAATTATTAGTCAAAGCCAATAGTCAAAACCTGGCACGATTCACAGATTTAGAAATTGATGAACTCGATCGCCAAACAACCCGCCTGCGTCTGCATAGCGACAAGGGCTTTGACTATCAGATTTACCCTCTGGAAAACCCCCAGCGTCTGGTCATCGATACCCTGGGAACAAAATTAACCCCCGGCAAATCTCTCGAACGCGTCTTAAGCAATAGCCAAAACATTAAAAACATCCGTCTGACACCCACTCAAAGTGGTCAGCAAACCGATATCCGCCTGACCCTGGATCTACATGGAACTGTGATCTACCAATTTAACCAAACAGATGATTATTTAGAAGTCTTGATTCAGGGTCGACAACGTAAACCTTTGCTTAATGTGCAAAACAGGCGGGCATTTGTAGTGATTGATGCCGGCCATGGCGGAAATGACCCTGGCGCCATTGGCGTCGCCAAAACCCAGGAAAAGCAAGTTGCTTTGGCCGTTACTCAGTTTTTACAACAATATCTAGAAAATGATAATATCCAGGCCGTGATGACTCGCTCTGAAGATATGGAAGTCTTATTGCAGCCTCGGGTTGATGTCGCTAATTTACGCAACGCCGACCTCTTTGTCAGTGTGCATCTGAACTCCATGCCGCCAGGCAATACGCATGTGCGTGGCATTGAGACATATTACACAACACCCCAGAGTAAAGCGCTTGCTGATACGGTTCACCGTTATATGATCAAAGAACTGGGAGCGCAGGATCGCCGTGTACGTAAACGGGGCTTATTTGTGACCCGCAAAACCAAGATGCCTTCCGTTCTGCTAGAAATTGGATTTTTATCTAGCCCTGAAGAAGAGGCCTTACTGGTTAACCCCAATTACCAGCGTCGTGTCGCCAAGGCGATCCGAGACGGCATTTATGATTATTTGTCTAAAAACAAGCAATTAAAGCCAGAAATATAAAAACATCAAACCCAATAAATTAACCATTCCTTAAACTCTAGATAAGCAAGAAACCACTTACTTAACCGATAAGTAGAGTATCGAGGAATGATTTATGCAAGTGACTGCCAGTGCCTCATCTAGCCTTCAGGCTGTTTCAGGCGCTTTAAATAATACAAAACTAGCTCCGCTACCCAGCAAAGGTGCACAAGATACGCCGCAGGTAAAACCAGCAGATATCGAGTGGGCTAATAAGCTGGACAGCAAAATGGAATGGGGCTATGTACCCAATGCCGATGAGCAAGAACGCTATAATCAAACCATTGCTCAACTGAAATCCGTACGTGACGGGGGCGGTTACGCTTACCAGGATACGCGCTCTTTTAGCAGCAATCCCAGAGGATTCTCTGCCATTGGTAGTTTGGTCGGACGAACCTTAGCTGGCGGCTATATCGGCTATCGTTATAGCAATCAGGTTGCAGACATTAGCCGCACCACTTTCTCGACAGTCAAGCAGGGCTTCGCCACAGGCAATATTCCAGCAGCTCTTAAAGGCGTGGCTATAGGACTCAAACAAGGCGGCGCGATTGCCCTTAAAGCCGGCGGAATCTCATCAGCGATTAATGCAGGCACTTCGATTGTCGCCAATCTAGGAGAAACGATGGCCGGCCGGCAAACCGGCACCGAAGCAGTCGGCAATGTGGCCGCTGATACGGTGGGTGGATTTTTATCCGGGATGGGAGCGACTGTTTTCTCGGGAGGTGCCACCCTGGGGCTTTCGTTGGCAGGAACAGTCGGCTTGCCTTTAACCATTGTAGGCATCGCCGGTGGCGCTGTAGGCTCAGTCTTAATCGATAAGCTCTACAAAGGCTCTGGCCTCTTTTCTATCATCAAGCTCCGCACTATGGAAACAATTGATTCACACCAGAGTCAAAAAGGCCAGACCGTAACACCTGCTTTACCGGCGCTCCAAAACGGATCGAATCGCTAAAGCACTTTCACCAAAGCGTGACATCTGTTTTTCTTGCAAAATTGAACCCGCCGTCCGCCGATAGTCATTCAGCTTTTCTATGCTGTCCACTTCG
This sequence comes from Candidatus Sericytochromatia bacterium, assembly GCA_037968875.1. Taxonomy (GTDB): domain Bacteria; phylum Cyanobacteriota; class Sericytochromatia; order UBA7694; family UBA7694; genus JBBKWI01. Next base: position 7,374 of record JBBKWI010000112.1, read on the forward strand.
TATAAAACGTTATAGCTGATGCGATCCGGATCAACCACCGGCTCAATAATTTTATGAAAATCATAACGATTGAAATAACCGCTCTGCATCACTTCAGGCAGATGTTCTTCAAGCATCCAGGGCAGCCAAACACTCTCTATTTCTTGTTCTATCGAAACCGTAACACTATAAATAATCATAAATTCTATCCATTTGCTTGTTAAGCTCGCTTGAAAGCTCGCATAGCTCAGTTTACAATAAGCTTATGTACTTTCAGTCAAACTTAAAGCAATTGGCCTTAACTCAAGCTTCTGCCAGGAAATCATTCCAAGCGATAGTTGAGAGTGATTATGCTCTCGAGCAGGGAGAAATTCAATTTTTGAGCATCGCTTTTTCTGCACCTGAGGTATCGGCTACGGCTTTGCCTCAAGGACTCAACCTTCTGATACTCTACGGCATGGGTGATGGGCACTGGGTTCGGCGCTTATTAACAGAGATTAAACCCACGACAATGGTCTGGATTCTCGATCCGCAACCCGCTCTGGCCTGGATCTTCTTAAATGATTTTGATTTGCAAGATATTGTGGCTGACCCTCGAGTGACTTGGCGAGTGGATTCTTCGGAGCGATTAATTGCCGAAATCAGCAAGCACTGCCGGGATATATTGGATCAATATGGTTCGTTCTATTTAGAAAACCCTTTAATAGCCAGCATCGGGGAGCGCTTTCAAAACCCCTTGCTACATTATCTGCGTCAAGAAAACCTGAAACGCCAGCAATTGCCATCCCTTGACAGCTTGCATCAACAACTAAAGCATTTATATCAGGCCTTAGAGCCCCCTATGCAACAAGCCTATCAAAAATACGATTTGACCTGTAAACAAGGCTGCGCAGACTGTTGTAAAAGCAGTGTCGGCTATCACCTTTGTATCAATCCATTGGAGTGGAAAGACCTTTACTCCAACTTATGGCAATTACCTGAATCTGAGCGCAAGCAAATCTATCAACAGAGTGTCATCTCATTGGCACAACATTCAGCTTATTTAGTCAGCGTGCTCGATTTTTTTGATCGTCAGCCTGAGCGTTTTTACAAAGCAGATTTTCATCTGGAGCTATTGAAAATGGCCGGGGATGAACGCAAGCAAGCCTGCGTTTTTTTAGGCAAAGATGACAACTGCCAGGTTTATCAGGGCAGGCCCTTAACCTGTCGTATTTTTGGGAACAGCTATGGCCTCAAAACCATTCCTTTTACCTGTGATAAAGATGGTCAACTGATGGAGCAGATAATTCTGGATGAAGGTCAGAGAAATCAACTGGTATCTGCCACTCCTTATCGTCAACGTTTACGAGACTTGCATCAAACACTCCCTTTTAAGCAAGTCATCAATGCCTGGGTTTTTACCCATCTGGATTTTGAAAACGCTGATTTTTTGCCCGATGTACGACTAGACTATCAACAATTTCAGCAATTGGTGCGCAGGCCTAATTTACTAGCGGCCCGTCTACAAAGCTTAACCCAGGCAGCCCAGACACTTGCCTAGTCTGGCTTTGGCAATGATTATTTGCAATGCAGAGCGTACGCTTAGCCAATGTTTAGATTCTGTGCAAGGGCTAGTACAAGAAGTTCAAATTATCGATACAGGCTCCCAAGATCAAAGCCTGCCCCTCGCCAAACAATTGGGCTTAGAGATCACTTCTTTTACGTGGTGCGACGATTTTTCGGCTGCCCGCAATGCATCAATTCAAGGCTTACAATCGGATTGGATTCTTATTTTGGATGCCGATGAATACTTATCACCGAGCAGCCAAGAGTATTTGCCCCGCTTGCTTCAAAAATTATCACGTTCACAAGACCCCTTGATCATCAATGGCAGTCAACAAACTCCCGCTCAGCCCAATCTCAGCAAGCGCTGTTTGTTTCGTAATCACAAAGGGCTCAAATTTGTCGGCCGTGTTCATGAGCAATTAAAAGGACCGGGGCCAGCCTATACCCTCGAGGCACCAGAACTGATCATTGCACACCAACCTGAAAACAACCCTGATAAGCCTCGCTCGTATCTGCACTTAATCGACTTAGAATTAAGTGAAATCACCAACCCTTCGCGTCGAGCCGAGCTTTATTATCATCAGGCTCAAAGCCTGCTCACTCTGGGGAAGCCTGTGGCCGCAATTGCAGCCCTTAAGCAATCCCAGCAACACTTGCTAACGACACCTCAAAATCAGCATTTTTGCTTGCAGGTTCAATTGCAACTGCTATTTGCACACTTAAATTACGGACAAATCGCTGAAGCACAAATCCTGGCGTTAGCCTTTCAAGACAACGCACCTGAAAGACCAGAAGGCTGGTTTTATCAGGCTTATACCGCCTATTGGCTAAATCAAGAGATTGAGCTCACTCCATTAATTCAGCAGGCCAGAGAGCGTGGGTATCCAGCATTGGAATGTGAGCTTTTATCTGCACGCTGGGAAATACATTTGGGAAGGCTTGAGATGGCCAGCCAGCGCTTAACGACTCTCCCTTCCGGGCACTATGGGGTGCGCTTACAATGGCTGAGAGTTTTTCTCTCAAGCGGGCAAAACACACAAGCGTTTGCCCTCTGGCAGGACCTCGACAAAACCAAGTTTAGTCCCCAGAGAATCTTGCACTTGCCTCATTGGAGCCCGCAAGAACGCCGCGAACTCAGGAAAAATTTGGCCAGGTTCGAAACGGATAAACTTGATCATAATTCGGTATCTTAAGCGCCTGAAAAGCAATTGTTTGTTGCCACCAGTCGCGATGCTCGAGATACCATTGCAAGGTGTCTTCTAAGCCCTGCTCCCACTTGACTTGGGGTTTCCAGCCCAGGGTTTGCGTAAGTAAATCACTGTTCACCGCGTGGCGCTTGACATGGCCGAGACGATCAGGCACTTGCTGTAATAGATCAGCAGGCTTTTCGAGGCGCTGTAGCAGCCATTCTCCAATCTCGCAGGCAGAGGCTTCAATTTCCGTACCAATATTAAAAACCTGACCGTTAAGTGCTTCTGGGCCAAATAAGAGCTGCTCCAAAGCCTCGGCATGGTCTGAGACATGAATCCAATCACGGGTATTTTGACCGTGGCCATACAAAGGCAAAGCTTGATCATGGATCGCATGTAGAATAAAGCGTGGGATCAACTTGGTGGGATCTTGACGTGGACCGTAATTATTAGAGCAGCGCGAACGCACCACAGGCAAGCCAAAGGTTTCAAAATAAGAAAAGGCTAAGAGATCCTGGCCTGCTTTACTGGCAGCATAAGGGCTACAGGGCAACAGAGGATCACTCTCGAGTGAAGGGCGATCTTGCCAGGCATTACCATAAACCTCATCGGTACTTACCACGACTAAGCGCTGAATCTCTGCTTTTCGGCAAGCTTCAAGCAAGACCTGTGTGCCCAGAATATTGGTATTAAGGAAAGTCTGATTGCTCTGAATCGAAAGATCAACATTGCTTTCAGCAGCAAAGTGCACGATCAACGTGTGTTGCTGTATCAGTTGATTCACGATCGCCGAATCGCAAACAGAACCTTCTACGAAGGTATAGCGCTCAGGAAATTGGGATTGTAACTTGAGATTGGTGTGAGGGAAACCAGCATACGTCAAAACGTCCAGATTGGTCAAATGACAATCTGGATAACGTTTGAGCATGTGTTCGGCAAAATTGGATCCGATAAAACCGGAGCCGCCAGTAATTAAAATATTCATTATTGAAGGTGGGGACGGTGGGACTTGAACCCACACAAGATTGCTCTCACTAGCCCCTCAAGCTAGCGCGTCTGCCATTCCGCCACGTCCCCTGCAAGAGATGAAGATCTGAGGTTCTCCAGCTAGAATGTAGGAGTATATAAAGAGAACCTCAGAGCAGTGCCCAGACACAGAATTGAACTGTGGACACGCGGATTTTCAGTCCACTGCTCTACCAACTGAGCTATCTGGGCGATTAACGATAAAAGAGTATAACATAGTTTTCCTCACCCCCAATAGGAAATAGGATCTTAATTTTGATTTAAATTACCTGAGCACACAAAATCAAGTCTTTCATACTCTGGGGCGCATGTACTGAAACCCCCGCCAGGCTTTGCTTAATAAGGGAGCAAAGTATACTGGGGCCCAACTCAATCCACTGCTCGGGTTGTTGCCGGTTGAGCTCAAGTACACTTTGCTGCCACAAGACAGAAGCACTCATTTGGGCTTGTAAATCTGCTCGAATCAATTCTGTGTCCAGGCGAGTCTGACCAGAGCTATTCATGACCACCGGGCAAGATGGAGAATGAAAAGGCACTATTGAGAGTGCCTTTTGTAATTGCTTAGCCGCATTTTGCATCAATGGGGAATGAAAAGCACCCGAGACTTTTAGCGGAATCACCTTGCCTGCGCGCTGAACCTCGATCTCTGCACAGGCCTGCTCTAAAGCCTGAGACTCACCTGATAAGACAATTTGATTGGGGCTATTGTAATTGGCAACCACCAGTGACTCACTCTGGCAGAGCCTTTCAATACGAGCCAAATCGGGCCGAATCACAGCCGCCATACTGCCCGACTGTTGCTCACAGGCAGCCTGCATGGCTTCAGCCCGTTCTCTGACCAATAAGAGAGCAGCTTCAAAATCCAGCACGCCCGCAGCGACCAGAGCACTGTACTCTCCCAGGCTATGACCAGCAACAGCAAGAGGAGCCACCTGAACCTGTTCGCGCCAGAGCTTATAAAGCCCAGTCTCCATCGTAAATAAAGCCAATTGCGCATACAATGTCTGCTGAAGTTTTTCAGCCGGTCCGTCTTGCATCAGCAGACTCAATTCAAAGTCCAGCATCTGGTCAACGAGCTGTAAATGCTCCACATATATTGGCTCTGTAGTAAAGGCTACACCCATGCCCACCTGCTGGGCTCCTTGGCCGGGAAATACAATCACATATGACATGAATTCAGTTTACTCTTTTTTGCTACGACAAATTTCATTAAATCAATAGCCCCTTTTAAAGAATCGCTTAAACGCAGATCTCTGGCTAAAAACCTCTCTAATTGAAAACGGTATAATGAACACAAACCATTCAAGGAGTCTACTATGCGTTTAAAAGATCAAGTGGCTATTATTACCGGCAGCAGCCGAGGCATCGGCAGGGATATTGCCCTGCGCCTGGCTGACGAAGGCTGCAATATTGTCGTTGTTGGCAAAACCAGTGAGCCCAACCCCAAATTACCTGGCACTATTCACACCGTCGCTGACGAAGTGCGTGAACGGGGGGTGAAGGCATTACCGGTACAATGTGACGTGCGCTCAATTGAAGCGATTGAAACCATGGTTAAAGAAACGATAGACACTTTTGGCAAAGTTGATATTTTGATCAATAATGCCGGCGCTTTGTGGTGGCAACCGCTAATGAAAACGCCAGCTAGCCGCTTCGATTTGATGATGGATATCAACGCACGGGCACCTTTTTATGCCGCTCAGGCTGTTTTGCCCAGCATGATCGAAAACAAGCATGGCCACATTATCAATATGTCACCACCGATCGACCTGGAGCATGTGCCTTATCATATTGGTTATACCATCAGTAAGTTTGGGATGACACTGATTTCTCATGGTCTGGCCGAAGAAATGCGCGAAAACAATATCGGGGTCTATTCTCTCTGGCCTAAAACGATGATCGAATCTCTAGCTACCATCAATTGGGGCCTGGGCGATGAATCCATGTGGCGCAAACCAGCGATTATATCAGACGCAGTCGTTGAACTTGTTGGTGGCGACCCGATGCGCTACACCGGTCAGGCTTTACTCGACGAAACTGTCCTTGCTGGCGCAGGCATCACCGATTTTGATATTTATAACTGCGTGTCCGGCTCTCATCCACCTCCTCTGGATCAACTCTGGGAAATGAGTAGAAAGTTGGCAAAAAAGCCATGAGTACGCCTTTTCATTTAAATCATATTGGCGTGGCTGTTGAAAGCATTGCGGCGGTATTGCCTGTTTACGAACTGATGGGGCTGAATGTCATCAAACGCGAAAGCGTACCCAGCGAACAAGTTGATGTGGCCTTTTTAGATTCCGGTGAATGCCACTTAGAATTACTTGAAGCCACTTCAGATGAAAGCCCCATCGCCAAGTTTATCCAAAAACGAGGACCGGGAATTCATCATATCTGCCTGGAAGTTGAAAACCTACCTGAAATGCTTAAAAAACTAGATGCCGAAGGTGTGCGTTTAATCGATAAAACACCCAAAATCGGCGCCAATAACAAGCGCGTGGCTTTTATTCACCCCAAGGCCACGGGAGGGGTTTTAATTGAACTCAGCGAAGAGATGCCTGCCCCTGACGCACAAACATAAACTATTCTAAAACTATCTTAATATAGATTTTACAGAAGAGACGTACTCGGGTCATTTTTAGATGTTAGTCTAAGAGTAACGAGTTGTGTTCGTCTTTTTTGTGCTATCGTTAAGATTTTAAAAAAAATCAGATTTTTAGATTATATTGCTTAATACTCTCGAAATAAGGCCTATTGCGCTTTGTTTTGATAGTTTGAAAACAGAAGGGGTTTATTTGAATGTTTATGGCTGATTCTCCACTCTCAGGTTTAGCTCCTGCCAGCACTTTAGGCGAACGCTATGCAATAGTAGCCGAAGAGGGACAAGGTGGATCTGCTACAGTTTATCGGGCTTTAGATATGCAGTCGCATCAAGAAGTGGCTGTCAAACACTTAAATATTGACCATTTACCTGCTGCGGATCAATCTCACCGAATCCAGCGATTTCAAAATGAAGCTAGTATTTTGACGCTTTTGCAGCATGAGTACATCATGCGCATTCATGATAATTTGGAGATTGAGCAACAACATTATATGACACTGGAATGGCTCAAAGGTGAGCCACTTGACCAGTTTGCGGCACGTCATCAACGGCACCCTGAGAAAATATTACCTTTGATGCTCCAATTATGCGAAGCCTTAGAATATATCCACGCCCGGGGCATTATCCATCGGGATCTGAAGCCTGAAAATATTCTGGTCACCCCTGAAGGCAAAATTAAAGTTTTAGACTTTGGGATCGCGCGCATGCAAGGCATGGACTTAAGTAATGAGCAGGGCGCTTTGGTTGGCACCGTCGCTTATATGTCACCAGAGCAATTACAAAACGCTCGGCTAACCCACGCTCAAAGTGATATTTATTCATTAGGCATTTTAATGTATGAGTTATTTACTGGACGATTACCCTTTCAAGCCAGTGATCACGGCTCTGCAATATTAATGGTCATGAACCAAAAACCCGTCGCCCCTGTGCAGCTCAATCACTTAATCGGCGCGGATCTCAACCATTTGATTTTAACTTGTATTAACAAGGAGCCGCAGCACCGTTTTAATTCAGCTCGTCAATTACAAAAGCTGCTCAATGTTTTAGTCCAGCGTGTCTTTTACCCCGGAGCTTCACCAAGCGGGTTTGCTCAGGCTGTTTTACCAGCCATTCGCCCTTTTGACGATTTTGGTCTATTACAAGGCATAGAGGCGCTTGTTGACAAACATGCCAACGGTCAATGCTTGATCTGGAGTACTTTTGAAGAAGGCGGTATCTGGCTTCAAAACGGAAACGTGCTGCATGCTGATGTCAAAAACAAAAAAATGAGCGCAGAAGAAGCTTTTTTTGAAATCTTGTCGTGGCAAAGCGGCAATCTGATCTATATTCCCAAAAGCACCATGCCCACAGGCGGTGGTATTCAGAAAAACTCATATAAGCTACTCGAACAAGCAGAGGAGTATCTGCGAGACTATATCATTTTATGGGAAATGTATCAGAAAGACGATATCCCCGAAATCACAGTCTTTCCTGGGATCGGTGAAAAACTATCCGAAGAAGTTTGGGCTTTGCTTGAATTCTTGGACGGCCAAACCTGTGTGGGCCAGTTGATTTCTTACTTACCTTATCCACGTATGCAAATTATGAAAGCGCTACAAAACCTTGAAGATCGCCAATTTTTGTTTATGGACAGACGGCGCTAGCCCCTTAGTGGAGTGAGTCTAAATACCAGGTCTGCAGTTTCGGATCATCAGGAAAGGTTTTCAAACCTCGTCGAATCAGTTCTTGACGCTCTTTGCCAGGGGGGCTTACTTGCAAAAGCGAATGCAGCAGTTCGTGAGAAATTGGATTGAGTAAATAAGCTATTTTTAACCATTTTAAAGCTTCAGCAGGTTGCTCTCGGTAGAGATAACCCAAGACCTCATAAGGCAGCCACCAGTCTGGAGCCATCATACGAGCAGACTGAACCAGCTGAATCGCCCACGGTTTTTCTCCTGCTGCCCAGAGTCGAAAGGCCTGCTCCATTTTTTGTTCTGGACTACTTAAGCTTGCGTCCAGGCTTTTTAAGCGTTTGGATGCAAATGCAGCAGGATGCTTCCAGTGAGTTTGCATCAAGGTTTGCCAAAACAAACGTGTACCCGCACTTTTGCTCTCAGTCTCCCCTAAATATTGCCGAGCCAGATCCGGCCATTTGCCGAGCTCTTGCCAAATCTGCCGTTCTGTTTCTGGGCTGTGTTGTTTAAACAAACTTTCCGAAACGACCGGTTTACTTTGGGCGCGAGCCATTTCCGCCCGCTTTAAAGCATAAGTCAATGATTGTGGAAAGTATTGATGAGCCTGCAGGTATGCCTGCTCCGCCGCCCCCCAGTTTTGCTCCAATTGTTGCAGTTGGCCATAGACATCATAGGCTTCTGGATGATAGATATCACTGAGCTGCCAACGCTCTAAAGCCCGGTAGGTCAACATTCGAACTTGATTGCAATCAGAACTCGGTAAGCAAAGGTATAATTGCTCTAAATAACTCAAAGTCGCGAGGCGATAGGCTTGTGGATAGTCCCCTCCTAACGCCAACAAGGACTCTGCCGATTGCAGCGCTTCCTGATGCATGCCCTGGGTGCGATAGAGCCAATTCAGGTCTTGGAGGGCTTCAAAACGATGTGCTGGGTAAGCCTGTAAAGCCCTGAGCTCTGGTAAAGCCTGCTTCCAATCTTGCTGTCCGAGATAAATTAAAGCCCGCAAGTAACGCGTTTCAGCAGGTGGAAACTGCATTTGCAAAAGGGCTTCTGTTTCTACTAGCGCGTCTTCAAAACGCTGTAATCGCAAATAGGTCGTCGCTCGTTTCAGACGCAGGCCCAACCAGGCAGGCTGAAAATCAAGAGCTTGTTGATAATAAACCAGAGCCTCTTGATAATTACCCATATCAAAT
>JBBKWI010000113.1:0-13043 GCA_037968875.1 Candidatus Sericytochromatia bacterium
GTGCTTATTTGTTTTTTTATGAGCTGCGTTTCTGGACCGTACCCAATCACTGGTTAAGCTGGGTAGGCTGTTTTTTGGCTGTCGATCTGGCTTATTATTGGTTTCACCGCTGCGCCCACCGCATCAATTTACTTTGGGGTGGTCATGCGCCCCATCACCAGAGCGAAGAATACAATCTAACCGTTGCTTTGCGTCAGGGCTTTTTCTCAGAGCCCATTGCCGCTCTATTTTACTTACCCCTGGCCTTACTGGGCTTTCATCCCCTGCTGTTTGTGATCTGCCATGAACTCAATACGATTTATCAATTTTGGATTCATACCCGCTCAATTGGAAAGTTAGGGGCATTAGAACTGCTTTTCAATACTCCTTCGCACCACCGGGTGCATCATGGCGTTAACCCCAAGTATATTGACCGCAACCATGCTGGGGTCTTGATCATCTGGGACAAGCTCTTTGGCACTTTCCAAGAGGAAGAAGAAGAGCCTGTTTATGGCGTAGTTAAACCCCTGCGTTCCTGGAATCCGATTTATGCCAATCTGGAGCATTGGCGCAACGTCTGGCGGACGGCATCCAGCCTACCGCGTTGGCAAGATCGCCTGCTCATCTGGGGCATGCCACCGGGCTGGCACCCAGAGCAGCCTCTGCCTGAGATCCCAGAGGTCAATGCTGCCGAGTTTGTAAAGTACCGCACCCGTCAAAGCAAAGGCCTGAGTATTTATTTGTTTGTCCAGTTTATCGCGACGCTGGGTATTGCTCTCTATTTACTGGAGTGCAGTCCAGAGCTTAATTTTATAAATCTGGCATTGGCACTGGGAGCGGCACTGGGCTTGATCGCAGTCAGTGGCTTACAAGAAAGCAAAACCTGGGCCTTTCCCCTGGAAGGTCTGCGCTGGTGCCTGATGGGCGGCGGAGCCTTGTGGTATTTTCGATTGCAAATTCCCGGTATCCTGATTGGCTCACTTGCCGTCGTGATGCTAATCTGGATGGGCTTTGCTTATTCACACTGGCTGCGCTTTCGCCAGAAGCAAAGCCCTCAACAAGCTTAAAATAACAAAAGAGCTAAGCATGATCAAAACCAAAACACTGCTACTTACCTGCACACTGCTCTCCACTTTGATGCTTAACCGTCTAGCGGCATCTGCTCAACCCCCAACAACAGAGGTCGCATCAGAAATGAATCAAGAAAACAGCCCCACTGGCTTACAAGAACTGCATACCCTGTCCCAATGGGTCCTGACAAAAAAATACGAATCACTTCAAGCCTGGGTCAGTCAGAATACGGCTCTCGCCGCGCAACTCTTAAACGAACTTATTGTCGATCAATATACTTCTTCCTGGCTGGCCCTACCCCCTCAATACCCCGGCGGTACGGAGCTAATTAAAATCTTAGTCAATCAATTGCAAGTAGATCCAGAATGCCTTGCTTTAGCCGCCGATGCATTAGAAAGAAAATGCCCCACAGCCTCCTGGGCAGGTGAAGTATCGACACTTTTGGGTTTAAAAAATTACTTTGATAAGATGTTTGTTGATGATTTATTTAATACTGGACCTGATGTGAGTGGCATCAGTTATGAGCAAAACATTTCGACCCAACGCGGCAGCTTGCAAGCAGATATTTATCACGGTATGAACGGTAATGTTTACGAGCAGCGCTGGGAATATCTGCAATCTGCACTGAAGCGGGCAAAACAAATTCAAGCGTCAGATTTGGAATTCCTGATTCAAATTGGCATGATTGATATTTTATCTATCAAAGATGATTTTGTTGATATGCGCATGAAAAAAACGCCAGAAGAAAAGCAAGCGCTGATAGACACATTGTTCACGTCTTTAAATCACGATAAAAGAGCCGCTCGTCGACCTGAGCTGCAGTTTGCCTTAAGGCTACTTCAGCATAGATTAGGCCAGTTGTCAGAAGTTGATATGAATAAACAGGTGCAACATTCACTTGAGCAAATAAAAAACAGCTACCAAAAAGAGTATTATCTGATGGCTTACGCCGATTATCTAACCCAAATCGAAATCAAAACCGATCGACGTTATTTGGACTTATTTAATGCCAGCAATCATTTCAAAGAAGCGCTAATGCAAAGGCTCGTGGCCTATGACTCGGCTGAAGTTAATAGCAAACTGCTCAAGCAGTTTCAGCTGAGTCCTGAAAGCAAAGAGAAAACGATCCTCGCTCAGATCTATGTAGCCCAAACAGACTACCAAACGCTTTTTGACTTATATAAAAACGCACAAGACAACGAACTTAAAAAACGGTATTTAAGTTTGCTCTTAAGTCTCACTCGTCAGGAAGAATTCCCAGTTGCTTACCTTGAAGAAATTGTACCCCTGGCTTTAAGTGAAGATGCTGAGCTTCGCGACATTATCTTGTCTCAAGCGTACAATATGAAGGATCCCAAAATCGAAGCCATGATTATGAACTGGGCATACTCACCCTACGCGGATCTTCAAACCAGAGCGTTGTGGAAAGCGAATCAAGAGCAAAAAAAGGCGCTATTGCCCCGTGCCCTGGAGTTAAGCCATACCGACAATGACGCCTTACTTTACGCTGTGCTCTATCTGATCAAAGAGGTCGGGAGTGAGCAGGAGATTCGCGTTCTCGAGACCCTGTTGCCACATACTGATCAAAAAATGGAAAGCAAGATCCTTAATACCATTGCCCGTTTGAAAGGTGTCGACTCCTTTTTGGCCGAGCTTCATCAGGCCTACCAGAACAACGATCCCAGGGCAAACCAGTTATATGAAGAGCTTGATTTTGTCCTGATCACAGAACAGGTGCAGCCGCTTGCTCTCATACAAATGCTTCCCGATTTGCCGCCCGATAAACAGCTGGATCTCTTACAGGATCACAGGATACAACTATCAGCTGAAATCAAAACACCGCAGGCACAGCACATACTACTCAACTTGCTTAACGCTAAAGATCCGCGCGTTCAAATGCGCGTTATCGATTTACTGAATGAAAAAGAGAGCACCCCCCGAGTCATTCAAACGCTAAAACAAATAGCCACTGATAACGGCTCCCCTGAGCAACTTGGTGCATTACAGAAATTGGCGGAATTTGATATTGAGGCCTTGCGTTTAGTCCTTAAAACCTTGCCGCAGAAACAAAATCTGTTTTTCAAAAAAGACCTGATAAGCATCTTAAAAGAGCATCCAGATCTGATCCATTCCCTGAGTTACTTCTTAAGTGATCCCAATCCAGACATTTATCGCCCCGCACTCTTTGCTGCCCTCAAGCAAAACAGTCCATCCCTGAGACAAAAACTGGTTCCACTCTTGCATCGCACAACTCTGGGTATCAGAAGCAAACTCTCTATTATCCAGCAGCTTACTAGCTCGGGTGAAGTCATCTTTTTGCCCGAGCTCGAAAAGTTACTCAAACTCAACAGCGAAACCGAACTCAGTCTCGATGAATCTGATTATTATTTTAGTCCCATTACCCACTTCACTGAGCTAGAGGTTGCGTCTCAAATATATCCTGAAACCGAAGAACAGTTTTTAAAAATGCGAGCAATACAGGCGATTATCACGCTGTCACCTCAGCCAGAAAGTGTGCTCAAACCTTACCGAAAAACGCCCCTTTTAAACAGCATGATCGATTATTTTCTTGCGCACTCCCAAGAAGTCCGAAACAAAATCGCGGGAGATGGGCTTTAAACTACCGCTCTGAGTTAAGCGCTTTGGAATTGTTTAGCAGCAGACTTTAAGGTATAATCTGCCTGCAACACCAGCAAATAAGGAGTTTTTATGAAAGTACTGGTTTTACTACTCGCCATTTTGCTAATCGCTGGTTCAGGTTATGCCTATCTACAGAGCCAACAATTAAATCAGGCCCCCTTGAGCACCGTACTTTCTGGAGACAAACAGTCGATCGTGCAGACTTCTCAGCACTTTATGGAAGATCTGAAATACAAAGACTTTAAAGCTGCAGCCAAGTATAGCTTGCCTGAGCAACAAGCCACCCTGGATATGCCTGCTTTGATTGAGCGTTTATTTCAGGTCAAGCCTGAGTTTTTAGATATTCAAAAATACACAGTGACGGCCACGGATCAAAGTGGAGAACGTGCGCGTGTGCACTTAAATGCACATATCAAGATTCTCAATACTGATGAAAGCCGCATCCCTGAAATCATTTTGTACTACAAAAAGAAAAACGGGCAATGGTATATGGACTTTGCCTCATCGGTCAGCTAAACCTTAAGACTGCTTGTCGGCACAACCAGTATAGGTTGTTCCCCGAAACTGTATTTCAGCCCGATGGCTATAGGCCTTCCCCTGATAAGAACAGGCTTCCTGGGTGAAATTGGCCTTGAGTTTTTCCTCGTCAGGGGTCCGAAAAGCAAACTCATAGCGCGTTTGGTTTCCTTGCTGTTGCGGGGCCGAATAAGCCAAGACATCCACCATCGAGAATTCGCCTTCTTCGGCTTTAAAATAAACATCTCCAGCCTTTAGCACCTGTAAGCTCCATTGCGGAGAAGCACCTTCGGCCACAAAATCGGTGGCAAAGCAAGAGCCATCAGCTCGCCAGGGGCTCAAGCTATTTAGTTTTGAGACGCGTAGACTTTGCGGATAATCTGAAGCGAAACCGTCTTTCGTATCGGTAGCCCCTACTTTACCCTCAAGCTCGACATAGACAGGCTCCAAATCCATTAGTTTCAAAGCCTGGTATTGTTTTTGCAAGTCTTTTTGTGGCGTATCAATCACCCAGACTTCGACTTTAGAACCGCAAGCTTTAAAGGTCTGATATCCTTCGCCATAGACAAATATTCCGCGTTTCGACTGCGCGCTTTGGGGCGGAGCGGAAGCTGGTTTTTTTGAGGGCAGAGAAGGATTAGACTGACCCGAGCTTGCCGAAGCAGTTAAAGGGGGCTGGCTTTCCTCTGGATTCTGATTTGTCTGTTGATCCTTGCCTGGGCAGGCGCTGACTGCAAACAAGGTAAGAATACCAGCCAGACAAACAAGGGAACGCGCTTTTAACATACTTAGGACTCCTTCAGTCAGATACAAATTGCATTAACAGATTAGCATATTGATCGGGAGACTAAAGCTTAAATGAGGACTTAGACCTCAATGATGGTACGCCAGTAGGCCATTTTTTGACGTTGATTATCGGTTTTTGCCAGGGCCTGTAAAGAATCACAGCAAATCGACAAATGCACCCCTGCTGTCATCGCATCGCCACCAAAACCATTATTGCGCAGAAACTCGACGTGATCATCAAAGACCCGGAAGATCCGCTCATCACAGAAGGCCTTGGTCACTACGACTGCATTTTTAAAATAATTGGCGTAGATATCCAGCGCTTTTTGAATTTTTTGAAAATTGACGTCCTCATAGCGCTCAACTTTAATCGTCGCTTCAATCGCTTTCAAGACTTTAATCATGCTCTGGGTCGCTTCTAAATCTTGCTCTAATTCAGAAAGAGCCTGTTCTTGTTCAATTTTGATTTTATTTTTGCTGAACATCATATAAATCGAAGATTTGATCGAATTATAGGTCAAGCCAATGATAAAATACTCACCATTTTTTATCGCTTCAGAAATAGTATGGCGATTGCGTTTGATCTCAGTTTCAAACAATTGAATCGTCATATTATCGAGCGTATTTTGGATCACGCCATAACGTTGGAGTTGCTCCAAAGACATCGAGAGGCTAAATTCCCCAAACTTAACTTCAGCTTCTGCTGTTGCTTCGCTTAAATGCCGGGTGATATCGCCGATACCAATTTCTTCACGCATGTAGCGATCACAAAAATAGCCAAATTCAACGCACTTCAGATTGAAGTCGTCCAGAAATTTTTCAACTTCTTCCGGATCTGCGGGATTTGCACTTCCGAATCCAGGTAAACCTTCTATCATCATTTAACCAGTCTTGCAGCTCTCTTTAACTCTACAAAACAACCTTGTTGCAGCATCTACATCTATTTCCATATATTTCATAGTGTAACGCAAAACTTCAGCTTAGTGAAATTTCTTCCAAGCGTTCCCCATAAAGATGATGACAGGTAACTTCTTGCTTATTCAAAAATAGCAATATTAGATCCAAGATCAAGGAGCCCCTGTGTTAAGTACGATTTTATCGAAAAATCGCAAACTTTGCAAACCCCTTCATCACACTTTCTCAAATTGCTGTGTTATTATTTGCCTTAATGAAACAGACAGACACCTTTTATTTAATCGATGGACACGCTCTCGCTTACCGCGCCTTTTTCGGTATGAAAAGCGCCCGCTTCCAGACCAGACAAGGCATACCCACGGGTGCCGTTTATGGCTTTAGCCGCATTATTTTTGAGCTTATTCGCAAACAGAAACCCCATTTATTGGCCGTTTGCTTTGACACCAAGGATCCCACCCACAGACACGAAGCTTACGACGCTTACAAAGGCCACCGCAAACCCGCGCCTGATGATTTGGTACTACAGTTCCCCTATATCGAAAAAATGGTCCGCAGCCTCGGCATTCCGGTTTATCGCCAGTCAGGCTTTGAGGCTGATGACCTCTTAGGAACCCTGGCTTGCAAAGCCTCTGCTCAGGGCTACCAGGTTCGCATTCTTTCAGGCGATCGAGATTTATTTCAATTGATCGATGACAATATTCGAATTTTGATCCCCTCACGTGACAATAGCGGTTTTGATAGCTTTGGGGCGACTGAAGTCGCCGCTAAATACGGTTATACGCCTGAGCAAGTGATTGACTTCAAAGCCCTGGCCGGAGACGCTTCTGACAATATTCCAGGCGTCAAAGGCATTGGCGAAAAATCAGCACTAACTTTGCTCAAAGACTTCGGCAACTTGAATCAAATCTATGAAAAGATCGATCAAGTACCCAGTAAATGGCAACAAAAATTAATTACGGGCCGTGAAGATGCCTTTTTAAGCCAAAGCCTGGCGACGATCGTGATCGATATGCCTGTTGAAGTCGATCCCAAGAATTGCCAACTCTCTGAACCCAATATGGAAGATCTACTGGGGCTCTTGCACGAATTAGAGTTTAATTCGCTGCAAAAAGAGCTCCCCAGTGTCTTAGCCGAGTTTCAAGAAAATGGACAAGACATTGAAATTCTCGAAACCCTTACCGAAAGCCAGCTCTTGCGCCCCGATGTCGAAATCGTCTCTGATCTTGAGCGCGTCAAAAGCCTGGCAGAAGCCTTGCGTCAGCAGCCTTTCGCCTTTGATACCGAAACCACCGGCCTGGATTCGCTCAACACCCATCTGGTAGGCATCTCACTGGCTTATCAGCAAGACGACAAGATAGTCTCTTTTTATCTGCCCGTGGGCCATGCCTTAATCACTGATCTCGATCGCGTCTTGCCTTTAGAAGAATCTTTGGCGATCTTAAAGCCTGTATTCGAAGCTACGGATTGCCCTAAATTTGCGCATAACGCCAAGTTTGATATGCATGTGCTGTTTCAGTACGGAATTCAGGTTCAGGGGCTACAAGATGACACCATGCTGATGGATTATATGATTCAGCCCGAAAGCCGCCATGGACTGAAAGAAATGACCCTGAGCTATTTGCAATTAGAAATGCAGCCGATCACCGATTTAATCGGTAAAGGCCGTAAGCAAATCACGATGGATCAGGTTCAAATTGAAGAAGCAGCCGTTTATGCTGCTGCTGACGCTGTTGCCACCTTAAAATTACAGCAAAAACTGACCACTGAAATCAAAGACGAAGCCGTCGAACGCTTATATCGTGAAATTGAAGTGCCCCTAATCTCTGTACTGGCAACAATAGAGCAAAATGGCGTCAAGCTGGATATTGATTTTCTCAAAAATTTATCCCAGGATCTCGATCTGCAATTGCGCGAAATTGAAGCCACCGTGATGGAAGTCGCCGGTGAAAACTTCAATCTCAATTCACCTCAGCAATTGAGCAAAATATTATTTGAAAACCTGAATTTACCGACCAAAGGCATCAAGAAAAACAAAACGGGCGCTTATTCTACGGACGTCAAAACCCTCGAAAAGCTGCAGCCCTTTAATCCAGTGATTGATAAAATTTTGGATTACCGTCAACTGGCCAAGCTCAAGAGCACTTATGTCGATGCTCTGCCTTTATTAGTCAACCCCAAAACAGGGCGCTTGCACACGACCTTTAATCAGAGCGTGGCAGCCACCGGGCGTCTCTCTTCGTCGGATCCCAATTTACAGAATATCCCAATCCGCACGGAGCTCGGACGTCAGATGCGCAAAGCATTTATTGTTCGCTCGCCCGAATACAGCCTGGTCTCTTGCGATTACTCCCAAATTGAATTGCGTCTATTGGCGCATTTCTCTGAAGATCCGTATTTCATCGCAGCTTTCCAGGCCGGAGTCGATATTCATACCCAGACCGCCAAAGAGATTTTCAATCTCGAAAGCCTCGAAGACGTCAGTTCAGAGATGCGTCGCATTGCCAAAACAACCAATTTCGGTATCGTCTATGGCCAAACCACCTATGGGCTGGCTCGAACCCTGAATATCCCCAATGCCGAGGCTGCTAAGATTATCAGTCGTTTTAAAGAGCGTTATCTGGGGATCGAGAATTTCATGCAAGCGACCCTCGATCTGGCCCGTACCCAGGGCTATGTCGAAACTCTGTTTCAGCGCCGCCGCAATTTAGAGGACATCAATAACCCCAATCGGGGCTTGCGTGAATTTGCTGAGCGCATGGCGATCAATTCACCGATCCAGGGCTCAGCTTCAGACTTAATTAAATTAGCGATGATTCGGATCCAAAACTGGATTGAAGTGGAAAAACTGCCCATTCAAATGCTTTTACAAGTGCATGATGAACTGGTTTTTGAAATACCCAGCAATGAGCTAGAGACCTATTTGCCTGAAATCCAACGTCAAATGGAAGAAGTCTATACTCTCAAGGTGCCATTAAAGGTGGATATTCACTCGGGCAGCAATTGGATGGAAGCAAAATAAGCGACGGCATTCTAGCCAGCGACTTATTTATCCAGACAAACAATCTTGGCCAGCCAGGCTTGCACCCCTTCTGGGCGCTCCTTGAGTAAATAACGTGCTGGCTGGATTTCTTTCACTTTAAAGCCATTACTGGCTGAAAACAGATGACGAATCTCCGAACGCATGACACGACGTGGCCCCCAGCCATCAGGCTCCAGGTCCGAAAAGCAAAGTAAATACAAGCGGCTATTGGGGAACATGACCTGGCGTAGGCCCTGTATATAGAGCAAGCGTTGTTCGTCATCTAAAATATGGAACATCGCAAAATCGATGACCGTATGAAAGCCTTCGCCCAGGATTTCAAGGTCCAGGGCTGAACCCGTAATAAAAGTAGCATCAAGGTGGCGCGCTTTGGCTTTGATCTGAGCACGGGTAATTGCCACCTGAGAGATATCGATACCCCAGAGCATATGGCCGCGTTCAGCCAAATACAAGCCATTCTCACCGCTGCCGCAGCCGAGATCCAGTACATCCCCTACAATAGCTTCCGCTTCGGCAAGCACGATCAATTCAGGCTGTACTTGCTCGACTTCCCAGGGAGCATTTCCATCTTGATAATACTGATCAAATCGTTTACCAGCTTGGGTTTCAGACGAGACTTCTTCAGACACTGGCAAATTCCTCAAGCATTTTATTTTGCTTAAGCGTAACAGAACTCAGTCGACAAAAACAATTGCAAGTTAAAAATTATCTCAAAAACAAGAAAGCTCTGGCTTAAATTTGCGATAATTAAAAAGAGACCGACATATGTAAGGAAGATCTATGTTGAAAGTATTTACCTGGGCCCTGACCCTTGCCGCTCTGGTGGCCTGTCAGAGTGCCTCCCCCCAACTCAGACAGCAGCTACCCAGTTCAACTCAGATTCAGCAACAGTCCAGCCCACGTTCTATTACCAGTACGACAGCGATCTCCAAGCCACAAGGCGGGAGCTTATCTGGCAACTTTCAATTACATAGCAATCTAAGCTCACAATACCTCAAGCAAAAACGAGATATTTTGGTCTGGCTACCGCCCGATTACGACAGCCAAAAGACCCAAAACTATCCCGTGCTCTATCTACATGATGGCAATAATGTTTTTGACCGCCGCTCTTCATTTGGCGGTCAGGAATGGGAAGTTGATGAACGCGCTGGCCAATTGATTCGCCAGGGAGCAATCGAGTCAGTGATCATTGTAGGTATCTACAACACCGCCGATCGCATGCAGGAATACACCTGGTACCCGATGGAGTTAGAAGGCGATTTGCAAGGCGGCAATGGCGCCCAATATGCCCGTTTTGTCGCTGAAGAGCTCAAGCCCCTGATCGATAAAAGCTACCGAACCCTGCCAGATCGTCAACACACCACTATCATGGGTTCGTCTCTAGGCGGATTAATCTCGTTTTACATCGGCGCCCAATACCCACAAGTCTTTGGTCAGGTAGGCATGATGTCCCCCTCGATTTGGTGGAAAGACCGAGCAATCCTCAAAGACATCCCTAAACTCCCCAATAGCACACGTATCTGGGTCGATATGGGCACCCAGGAAGGCCGTCAGCCTGAAGTCATGCTGCAAGATGCCAAAGACTTTAGCAAAGGCTTAGAACAAGCTGGCTTTAAGCATTTTGAAAATCTGGCTTTTCATATTGAGCCAGGCGGCAATCACAGTGAGCAGGCCTGGGCTCAGCGTATCGAACGCCCCCTGCGCTATTTCTTTAGCAAAAACTAATTTGTGGGCTCTGTTTCGGCGACATTTTCGGCAAAATCAAGCTGATAATGTTCGACCAGATCCACAGCCAATAAGTCTTCAAACAACTCTGGCGGCAAAGGCTTAGCAAAATAATAGCCCTGAATATGGTCACAGTTATGCTGGCGTAGAAAATCAAGCTGCTCATAGGTTTCCACCCCTTCAGCCACAACTTCCATACCCAGGTTATGGGCCATATTGATAATCGCTGAAACAATCGTTGCATCATCGAGATCGCGATCAATATCTCGTACAAAACTCTGATCGATTTTGAGAGTATCCAGCTGAAAGCGCTTGAGATAAGCCAGTGACGAATAGCCCGTACCAAAATCGTCAACAGCAATCGAAACGCCCCGTTTTTTGAGTTCGGAAAGCTTCACGACTGTATTACTGACATTTTTCATTAAGACAGATTCGGTCAGTTCCAATTGCAAAAGCCTGGGATCAAGACCCGTTTCGTCAAGAACCTGACAAACCAGTCGCACCATATCGGTCTGTCTGAATTGCTGGCCTGACACATTGACAGACACACAGAGCGGATCAAACCCTGCTTGCACCCAGAGCTGATTCTGACGACAGGCTTCTCTCAAAGCCCATTCACCAATCGTCACGATCAGGTCGGTTTCTTCGGCCAGAGGGATAAACTGGCTTGGAGAGACCCAGCCAAAATCTTTGTGATGCCAGCGCAAGAGCGCTTCCATACCCGTGATTTTATTGCAACGCAAATCAACCTTGGGCTGATAATACAATTTAAACTCTTCATGCTTGAGGGCTTTGTGCAAGCCCGATTCCAGATTCAAGCGCTCATAGGCCCGGCTGCGAATAAAACTGCTGTAAAACTCATAGTGGTTGCGACCCAGCTCTTTGGCCTGATACATGGCTGCTTCGGCACAGCGCAAGAGTTTTTTTATCTCTCGGGTATCTGTCGGATAGAGAGCGATCCCGATACTGGCTGTAATATGCAGCTCGTGCTTCTCAAAAGAGATCATTTGCTTGATCTCAAAATTAATATCAGCAGCGACTTTGGCCGCGTCTTCTTCCTGGATCAAATCAGGCAAAAGTACCGCAAATTTATCTTCACCCAAATGAAAAACGCGCTCTTGTGAACCCACACAAGTGATCAGGCGCTGCGCAATCGCACGCAAGAGCAGATCCCCATTGTCATGGCCCAGAGCATCGTTAATATTGCGAAAACGGTCCAGATCTACAACCAGGATGCCTACCAGTAATTCTTCAGGTGTGGTTTTGATATCCTGAATCAGCATTTGGTGCATCAAGACCTGACTGGGCAAGCCCGTCACTGAATCATAATAATGTGAGGGGATCTCCACATTTGAAATCACCTGGGAAGAGGCCAAAGCAAAACGGCGATTGCCTGCATGTCTGGGCAGATGTTGGTGCACTTTGAGCATAAATTCTTCTGGGCGAAAAGGCGTCAATAAAAAGTCACGCTGCTGACTGTGCTCAGTCGAGAATAAATTAAGCTGATAAACCCCTTCTTCGATCAGCCAGAGCAAAGGGATATGCTCGGTATCCAGGTCAGAGGCTAAGATTTCTTCGAGCTCATCAGGTCGTAAATCTTCGGTTTCATAATCAACCAAAAGTAAGTCAGGAGCTTCTGCTTGCGCCATGGCAAGACATTCACCTACAGAGCTAGCTATTTGCGTCGTAAAACCCGAAACGTGCAACAAATCCAGCACAGATTGCTGAAGTGCAGGGTTAGAGATTAGAACCAGAATTATGCTCATAAATCACTGGAGTACATCATAAAAAACTGTATAAAAACAGCTGAATGAGCCCTTCTCACTGACTAGATCTGGCCAGAGTTTGGCCACTTGTGTCAGTTCGCATTATTTTGCTCTATTTTATCACAGGCGCCCGATCACTGGCGCCGATCCATGCAGGCTTGCTCTTGTTAAAATCGATAGATTTCAAGCTTTTGAGAATTCGTAATCGGGAACCCCCTTGTCGTTTTTGGGGGGGGCTATGGTAAGATGAACTTCGAATCGGGATGTAGCGCAGCTTGGTAGCGTACCTCGCTTGGAACGAGGGGGTCGCAGGTTCAAATCCTGTCATCCCGACTCAGATTCATTTCCGCCCTCTTAGCAGGGCGGTTTTGTATTTTTTGGACTTTTCAATCCACTCAAGCCCTTCACTTTCAACCTTAAAAAATGTATGCAGATGTATTGTATTTATAATCACCGTGTATTATAATGTATGTGTAGAGCATACAGCTAAGAAAGGAAGTCATGCGATGAGTCAAACGCCACTTCAAAAACTGAAACAGGAAACCCCCTACCGTTGGAAAGTCCAAACCGCCCGTTCATGGGGCTGTGAATGTGTCGCTTATATA
>JBBKWI010000114.1:0-5488 GCA_037968875.1 Candidatus Sericytochromatia bacterium
ATTTAATGTTAACCAAAAAATAAATATTTAGCTCAAATACTTGATGGATTCTGCTTCTGTGCTCGACAAAGTAAATTACAAATCCAATCCAGCTCAAAATAAAAGGCGATTATGCTGAGTCGATTTCAGTCCGAAATCCCTGTCAAAATTGACTTTCATGGCATAATAGAATAACTAGTTGCAGAAAGGGGATCTGGTTATGGTAGTGACCGATCAAAACTTAAGTATTTCCAATGAGCTTTTTCAAAGTGGTGTAGAAGCCTTATTAGCAGGGGAAAGTCAGATCCCTCTACGCGCTCCAAAAGGGAAACAATTGCACTGCAAAGGCTGGGTTCAAGAAGCCGCCTTACGCATGTTGCTCAATAATTTAGATCCAGAAGTCGCTGAAAACCCGGATGAACTTGTTGTCTACGGTGGCTTTGGTAAAGCGGCTCGCAATTGGGACGCCTTGCGTCAATTGGTTCGCTCTCTTTTAAGTTTAGAAAACGATGAAACCCTCTTGGTTCAATCGGGTAAACCGGTCGGCATCTTTAAAAGTCATGCGGATGCACCTAGAGTTCTGATAGCCAACTCAAACCTGGTCCCCCATTGGGCCAACTGGGAAACCTTTCGTGAACTCGACGCAGCAGGGTTGATGATGTACGGGCAAATGACCGCTGGCAGCTGGATCTATATTGGCACCCAGGGAATCTTGCAAGGCACCTATGAAACCTTTCGGGCAGTTGCCGAAAAACATTTTTATGGAAGTCTCGAGAATAAAATCTGTGTCACTGCTGGTCTCGGTGGAATGGGTGGCGCTCAACCCTTAGCGATCAAGATGAATGGAGGCGTCGCTTTATGCATTGAAGTCGATCGCAGCCGCATGGAACGACGAATTGAAACCGGCTATTTGGACCAATACTATGAAGACCTGGGCACAGCCATTGATCATGCCAAAGAAGCCAAACACAATGGTTGGGCGCGTTCAATCGGCATTCTGGGTAATGCAGCGACGATACTTAATGAAATGATTAATATGGGTTTTGTGCCTGATGTACTCACAGACCAAACCTCTGCTCATGACCCCTTAAATGGCTATGTACCCACTGGTTATGAAGTCTCCGATGCCGATCATTTGCGCAAAGCCGATCCTGTTCACTATTTAAATCTGGCACAACACTCAATACGTCACCATGTCGAATCCATGGTCACCATGCAAAATCGGGGCGCCATTGTCTTTGATTATGGCAATAATATTCGTCAAGAAGCCTATAATCGCGGTTTTGAACGGGCATTTGCCTTCCCTGGCTTTGTGCCAGAATACATTCGCCCTCTCTTTTGTGAAGGCAAGGGGCCATTTAGATGGGTTGCACTCTCAGGTGAAACCGAAGACATAACACGTATCGATCAGCTGATCTTAGCTGAGTTTGCTGATGATGAAGGTCTCTGCAAATGGATCAAAATGGCCCAAAACCAGGTTGCCTTTCAGGGCTTACCGGCACGAATTTGCTGGTTAGGTTATGGGGATCGCTTCAAATTAGGCAAGCGCATCAATGATCTGGTTGCCAGCGGCGAGGTCTCAGGCCCAATCGTGATAGGACGAGATCATTTAGACTGTGGCTCAGTCGCATCTCCCAATCGCGAGACAGAGAGCATGAAAGATGGATCTGACGCCGTTTCTGACTGGGTGTTCTTAAACGCAATGATCAATGCTATCGGTGGCGCTTCCTGGATTTCTGTACATCATGGTGGCGGTGTTGGCATGGGATACTCTCAGCATGCGGGGATGGTCATTTTAGCTGACGGGACTCCAGAAGCTGAGCAAAGACTAGAACGCGTTCTGACTTCGGATCCTGGGATGGGTATCATTAGGCATGTTGATGCCGGATATGATCAAGCGATTGATGCGGCCAAGCGTCATGGCCTGCGTATCCCAATGTGGGAGCAAAACGCCTGATGAAACTGGTTTCATTTCAACAAAACAATGAACGCCCCCGTGCTGGCCTGGTCACTTCTCAAGGTATTATTGATTTAGCCCAGGCTTCTTATCTATTATTCCCCAATGAAGCAGCATTACCAGATGACGTCCTAAATTTACTTTATTTAGAAGAAGCTGGACTGGATCAGGCCTATGCCGTCTATGAAGCCATTGAAGAGCGCAATCAACCTGAGAATCTTGAGTTTTTTGATCCCTTAAAAGTACGGCTGTCCTCGCCGGTATTAAGGCCTGGCGCCATGCTAGATTTTTACACTTTCGAACAGCATGTCCGCACTTGTCGCGCCAAACGTAATTTAGACGTCGTACCAGAATGGTATCAATACCCAGTCTATTACAATGGCAACCCCCGCTCAGTTGTTGGTTATGGAGAAAAAATCGTTTTCCCCCAACGCGAAACACGAAAAGACTATGAGCTGGAACTGGCAATTGTGATCGGCAAAAAGGGTAAAGATATTCCAGTTGAAAAGGCAAATGACTACATCGCAGGCTATACCATCATGAACGATTGGTCAGCACGTGCTATACAGGCTGAAGTAATGAAAGTCGGCCTGGGACCTGCCAAGGGAAAAGATTTTGCAACCAGCTTAGGCCCCTGTTTGGTAACAGCCGATGAAATAGAGAATCCACGTAATTTAACCATGACGGCACGTGTCAATGGTGAAGAGTGGTCTCGTGGTAACTCCGGCGATTCCTATTACACCTTTGAGCAAATGATCGCTTTTGCCTCAGAAAATATGACCCTTTACCCGGGAGATGTTTTGGGTTCTGGAACCGTAGGTACTGGCTGTGGCCTGGAATTGGGACGATTCCTCAACTCAGGTGACGTCGTCGAACTCGAGATCGATCAGATCGGCATCTTGCGTAATACCGTTGCTTAGCGTATTTACCAGACTTGTTTAATAGTGCTGTCTCTAAATAAACAAGCCAAACAAATTCTTTGTACAATGAAGGCATTGGAGTACACAGGAGTCAGATATGCGGAGTACCACCTTAAGCATTACCATACAAAGACCCCCAGCGCAGGTGCTGAGTTATGTCTCAGATCCTGCAAATATCCCCCGTTGGTCCCCTTCTTTTTGTGTATCCATTCATTTTGAGCACGGTAAATGGATCGCTCAAACGCCAACAGGCCCTGTACAAGTGCGCATAGCAACCCATAGACAACTCGGTATTGCAGATCAATTTTTGAGCCCAGCTCCAGGACTTGAATTGATGATACCGATGCGCGTAGTGCCTAATGGCATCGACTCAGAATTTATTTTCACATTGTTTCAACCCGATCAAATTACTGAAGCCGAGTATCAGCAAGAAATTGAATTGGCCAATCAAGAACTTCAATTGCTAAAGCAAATATTAGAGGCGCAAACACCATGACAATGAGACTCTTAACTCTACCCTATAGTCATTACTGTGAGAAAGCCCGCTGGGCACTCGATCTTTCTGATTTGGATTATGTTGAAGAAGCACATCTACCCTTATTCCATGCCTTCCACAATTTTAAAGCAGGCGCTAAGCGCACAGTGCCCGCGTTGATAACAGACTCACAAATACTGACTGATTCAACTGATATTATTCGCTTTGCCGATCAGCATGGCGCCCAACTGTTTCCAAAAAATGATCCGCAAAGCACAGCATCATGGGAAGCGCTCTTTGACCGCAGTCTGGGTCCAGCAGCGCGAGTCTGGGCTTATTCCTATTTATTAGAACGGGATGATATTTTACTCCGTTTGACAGAGACGGGTCTGGCACATGAGCGCAAGCTTATTCCACATCTGTTGCCACGTATCAAAAAAGCAATCCAGGGGATGTATCGCATCTATCCCTCCTTTATTCAGAAACAACGCCAATTGATCAGTGATACTTGGGCCCAAACAGATCGTGTTTTGCAAAAACAAGCCTACCTGGTTGGCGACACCTTCTCTGCGGCAGACTTAACCCTGGCAGCTCTGGGAGGTATATTGGTCTTGCCTGAAAACTATGGCTTCCGCTACCCTGAGCTAAATACTTACCCAGAAGCAATGCAACAAGAAATTTTAGACTTTAGAGCGACCACAACAGGACAGCATATCCTAAAGGTCTATCATTCGCATCGCTTGCCTGAAATTCGTGACCCTAAGATCCAGACAAAGGAGCAGGGTGATGACAGCACTTAAGTTCCCCATCACTGCAGCTATCGAGATCAAGACTTATCAAACCCACTGGCCTGCTGAGTTTGATCGAATAAAAATTGACTTAGAGCAGCTAATCGGGTCATTAGCCCTGAGAATAGACCATATTGGCTCTACATCTGTTCCTGGGTTGGCTGCCAAAGATATTATCGATATACAGATTACAGTCGCCAGTTTAGAATCTCAAGAACTGATCGAATTGCTACGCAAGAGTGAATATGAACTGCTTGAAAATTACCGTGATCAAATTGAAACCTGGCCACTCAATAGCCCGCAATTAGCTAAGTTATTTCTAAAAAACAAGCCGGGGCAGCGCCGTGCCAACATTCATATCCGACAAGCAGGGTTCATTAACCAGGAATATGCGCTTTTGTTTCGAGACTATCTACGCCAGCACCCAGAAGCATGTGATATTTATTGCCTATTGAAACAACGCATATCACAAATTTTCCCGAGACAAATCGAAGGTTATTATTATTTAAAAGATCCGCTAATGGACCTGATCTATTTACAAGCCAAATTTTGGGCGCAAAAAACAGAATGACAAGGAGCAAATGATTCATAACACCCTTAAACCAAAAGATTATAACCCGCAGTCATATTTTGGATGTGTTATCCTTGCTAAGGCGTATGAACATTACCCAGACTACATTATACGAAATCATATGACTTCACAATTGAGTGTTTTATAGATGTCGAATGTCCCCTCACCCGAACTTGATGCTTTAATGGCTGAGCTTACCAAAACCAAAGCTGCCCTCGCAATTGCGGAAGCAGAAAAGTTTGCTGCGATGCAAAACAGTACTTACTTTTTGTCGCATCTTTCCCATGAGATTCGTACCCCACTTAATATTGTGCTGGGATTTACAGATTTATTAAGCTCGGATACCGAAGACAAAAAGCAAAAGGAACGTCTGGAAGCCATTTCCAGTAATAGCCGACACCTTTTGAATTTAATTAATCGAGTACTTCACTTCGCTAAACTAGACGCCAATATGCATTGTCTGGATGAACAACCGCTCGAACTGGCCTATCTATGTGCCGAACTTCGCAGCATGTTTTATCAAACTTTAGCCAATAAGCAAATTTTATTCGATATTCATTTGGACAAAACGCTGCCCACCCACGTTTTAGCAGATGAATCTCGTCTCAAAGAAGTACTGGTCAATTTGATTGGCAATGCCAGTAAATTCACGTCTTCAGGCAGTATTACGCTTTCGATTAAACAAGCAGATCTCAAGCAAATTTGCTTTGAAGTTAAAGATACGGGATGTGGCATAGCGACAAACGAATTGAAAACAATTTTCCAACCTTTTCAACAAGCTAATAATCAAAGTGCTTC
>JBBKWI010000115.1:0-26427 GCA_037968875.1 Candidatus Sericytochromatia bacterium
CGGGAAACTGGCCAAATCAAACTTGAGCAAGCGGGGGCTCTCAGCGTCTTCGGGTAAGCGATTGGAAATACGGTCAATCCGCTCACGCAAATCATTGGCCGCTTCAGAGATATCGCTACCAAAAGTAAAAGCCACACGCACCTGACTCTGGCCTTCACGCGACACCGAGGTAATCGAGTCAACACCAGGCACAGAGCCTGCGGCCTCTTCAATCGGACGGGTAATCAACTCTTCGATTTCTTCCGGGCCGGCGCCACCATAAGCGGTTGAAATACTCAAAGTCGGAAAGGAAACATCCGGCACCAGATCAACAGGCAAACGGCTAATACAGACGGCTCCCAAAACCATCACAATCAAAACACTCATCAAAGTAAAAACAGGTCGTAAAATAAAAAAGCGTGACATTAGTGTGCCTGACCGGCCGGGACTTTGACACGAGCTGGCTGTTCAGCGCCAGCAGAGCCGGTTTTATCGTTCGGCTTTTTCGGTGCTAAACTGGAGTCCGTCGCTGTGCCAGGCTTCTGGCCTGGTTTTTTAGAGTTTGGCTTTGCTCCTAAGGTTTTGGACTCAGGTGAAACGACACGGACAGCCGCGCCTTCGCTCAGCAAATGATTCCCCAGAGTGACCACAGGCCCGTTAATTTTAGGTCTTAGAATTTCAATATAGGGATCATCTACAAATCCGGTTTTGATTTCGACAAAGCGCACCGTTTGAGACACTTCTTTGCCTGGTTCCGGTGGGCTTGTTTCTACCACAAAGACACCCTTAGTGCCGTCTTCTCGCTCCAGTACAGCTTCGAGGGGAACGGTTAAAGCCTGAGGGCGGCTAGCGAGGATCAAATCCCCCACCAGAAACATTCCCGGTTTGAGTAAATGCTTGGGATTAGCGATCTGAATCTCGGCTTCTGCACTACGGGTATCCGGATCTAAGACCGGTGACAAGCGCGCAATCGAGCCCATAAAATTCTGTTCTGGGTAGGCATCATTTTGCATACTGACAGACTGGCCAACGCGTACACGCGCCAGGTCTTTTTCAGAAATAGCCACCTGAATCACGATCGGATCTAAACTCACCAATTCCAGCAAGGGTGTGTTCACACCAATAATCGCACCGGGATCAATGAGTCGACGACTCACCACTCGACTGCCCCCACCTGGCCATTGTGCTTTGATGCGTGTGTCATTTAAGTCCAATTGTCCACCACGCAAGGTAATTTCTTTTTGGCGGGATTGGGCTTGCAAGACCTCAAGTTTGGCACGTTGGTTTTTCGTTCCCGTGCGCGACGTTTCCAATTCGGTTTCAGAGAGCAATTTTTTGCCATAAAGCGTGGCATCCCGATCAAACTCTTGTTCTGCCAACAATAAATTGGCCCGAACTTCTTGTTTTTGAGCCTCAATCACAGCAATATCCGCTGTAACTTGTGCCAGCGCTTGCTGATAATTCTGTTCTTCCATGCGGGCCACAATTTCGCCATTGCGAACATATTGGCCCATTTTCAAAGGCAGAGAAACCAGGCGACCAGAGGTGCGCGAAGCAATCGTAAAGCGCTCGGCAGCTATCGCCGTACCTGTAAGTTGTAATTTATCTTGTAATAAGCGTGAGCTAATTTGAACGGCTTCAATTTGGGTCGGATTTTTGGCGCCACCGCGACCGCCGCCCTTGCCTTGTTGGGAGTCAGCTGATTGTTGAAAAAGCAAGGCTGAAGTTAAAATTAAGGCTGTTGTCAGCAAAAAGGATCTGTGTTTCATGATGTACCTCAGAACAAGTGCAGGTAGCTTAACAAATCACTTTTAAAAATGTGTATGTAAACTGTAAAGATCAGTGACTGAAGCATAACAAAGGGCGCTGCCTGACTCGGAAACCAGTCAAACAGCGCCCTTTTATAGACTTAATCTCAGGTTTACAAAACCCAATCTTTACCAAAATAACGTTGCAGCTCTGATCTCTGCTCCTGAAAGACAGCTTCGAGGGGCTCCATCGACTCAGGCTCAGTTAAAGCCTCAGCCAACAGCCGACAATAGGCGTGCTCGGCATCGGCCAAAGTTTCTGAAGATTGCAGACGCAATTGGGACCAGGTCAGCAATTTTTCAAAGACAAAGGGACATAACGGGCCAAAGGCTTGTTTAAAGGTCAGTAATAAAGACACCAGTGTGCTGCGTGCAGCTCCAAAATGGGCTTGCTCCCGGCGTTCAATCGCTGTGTTGATATAAGCAACCAGAGACTCAGCCTGTTCTACCAGGCGCTTAGCGACCGCAGCAAAATCATTATTAAGATAGGCCTGCTCCATTTCAGCGAGCAAGTGGCGACTTTCATACAACATCCAGTGATCCAGAATCTGGGGCTCTCCACTTTGTAAGGGGGCACGTACCAGATTAAATAGCCCCGTCACCTTGGACGTCAAACGCCCCAGTGCGCGACGCGCTTGCCGCAAGCGATCTTCGGATAAAAGTACCACATCCGGGGCATGGCTATCCAAAGAGAGAGCGTAACCCAGGCGCAAGGCATCGGCACCAAAACGCCGAATCAAGGTCACCGGTTCGATCACATTGCCCAAACGATAACGCATCGGACGCCGCACCATATGAAACAAAAACCGCTCTTCGTCGGGTGCGTTTTCAGCGACGGCTTCGCGTTCTTTTAAGGACCGCTCCATCACGTGCAGGGTGCCATGTACATGCACATGCCGGTAGATCGGTTGGCCCGTTATAATCAAGCTGGCCAACTGCGAAGGAATAATCCAGCGATACAAAAGCTCTGCATCGACAAAAACTTCATCAATGGCTGCGGGTCTGGGGTTTTGCGGCCAACCGGCCCCTATCAAAGACCAAATAGCTAGCGTAAACCAGGTCGACAACACTTCTCCCGGTCGGCCAGGCAAAGGGTTTCCCCACCAATATTGGCGTGAAATACACCATAAATTGAGATCAGCTAAAATCTCCAAGACTTTTTGCTTCCAGAGCGGGTTGGAAAAGGTCAATTGATCGCTTTCGATCAGGCGCCTGAGTTCAGGCAGAACCGAGTCAATTTTGACAAAAATCTGCTCATCAAATCTAGGCACCAAACGCGACTCACAGCGTCCACAATATGATTCTTCGACAGTCCAGGATCCCTGAAAAGACTGCTGCTGCTCACCAAATCGCTCTAAGACCTGCTGACGAGCAGCTTCCTGACTCAGACCTTCATAACCCGACACACAAATTTTGCCCTTGCTATCAAAGAGTTGAATGCGAGTATTCAGCAAATGTTCCTGAGCAATTTTCTCATGACGTTTCAAAGCCAAGGGACAGATCAACTCAGGCTCTTGTTCTGCAAAACGACTCAAAACCACAGGCAATAGGCGCTGCTGTAGCGGGTCGGTGACGAGTTGCCCGGCCAAGTAAGCCTGCTCGCTTTCTGGATGAATGGCAACGCCAACAGCGCTCAGAGCATACTCGGGGTAAAGCACTTTCAATGACAAGGAAACCCCATTATCACAGTGATAGCCCAGGGAATAAGCGATTTGCTGCCGGCTGTGTTGATTTTGCACATCAGAAGCGACCCGAATCGATTCACAACGGGGGCAATGAAAGGCGATCGCTTCGAGTGTATAGAGTAAATCAGCCCGCTGCAAAAAGTCATAGGCCTGTTCAATCGATTTATTGGTAGAACCACTCATAGGTGAAATCCAGGTCGGGGGATCAAAACCAACACCCAAATCATGCAATTGATTGCGCAATTGGGCGTCATGGGCGTGATAATAATCCCGACACAGCGACAAAAACTCAGGCCGTCCTAATTCTTCACGCTCATAGGGCTGGTTTTGCTCAACAGCAATCTGCAAAGCCAGACCGCCATGCTCGGCCCCCAGCACGCGACGAGGCTGCAGTCCGCGAAATTGCTGCAAGGCATGGGCCTTGATATCCAATAAAACGGCCGAGAGGGTCGAGCCCAGATCCGGGCTGGCAGCAGTCGTCATCGGCGTCGCCGCCAGAGCATAGGAGTCCTTGGCCTGGAAAAAACTTTCGCGATCCCAGCGCACTTTTAAAGCGGGCTCATCTAAAACAGGTACAAAAGCAGGCTCTGTGGCGATTAAGCTCTCCGTCTTTGGCTGAGCCGGATCATATTGATGCCAGCCACTTTGCTGCAAATGGTCAATCAGACGACGCCCGCGATGCCCGAGCATCGGGTGCAATTCAGAAGCAGCCATATCCGCCAGATCAATCGCAGCCTGGGTCGTTGTCGAATAGCGATTGCGGGCATATTTAAACACCCGCAAGGTATCAGGAAAAACCCGCTCAGCGGCCAAACGCACGTCTTCGGCCAGATAGCCTTGCCACTCGTCAGCACAGTTAACGATCCCCATCCGATTGCAAACAAAATCAGGCACAAAACCAATCCCACGTTCACGCAAACGCTCCGCATCAGCTTCGGGTTCACGCAGAATATTATTGGCGGCGCCACAGACCAGCTTGACCTTTAAGCGCGGGATCGTATCCAGATTGACCTGCGCGCCAATCGCACAAGGAGCAAAAACATCAACATCCAAATCAAAAATCGCATCGGGTGGCTGTACCAGATTGAGCCGGGGGCGCTCGGCTTTGAGCTCAGCCAGGGCCGCTTCATTGATATCGGTCACGTAGATTTCAGCACCCAGATCATCCAAATAGCGGATTAAAGGTGAGCCCACATTGCCGGTACCCTGCACAGCAACCTTGACGCCCTGTAAAGAATCTGAGCCTGTAATCGATAACCAGGCCGCTTGCATGGCGCGCAAAACACCCCGTGCGGTAAAAGGAGAGGGGTTGCCACTGCCGCCGTGACTGGCAGGAATACAGGTTGTAAAACGATTCTGACTTTGAATCGCTTGCATATCCGGGGTATTGGTACCCACATCTTCAGCCGTGTAATAAATACCACCTAAGCTGGCCACAAAACGACCATAGGCCTCAAAATAACGCTGGCGCTCTGGCCCTGGTTTAAACTGACTGGGATGAGTATAGGCCGCAGGTAAAGTCATAATGCCTTTGCCCCCACCCCAGGACAAACCTGCCAGAGCATTTTTACGGGTCATGCCCTGCGACAAGCGCAGCCCATCTACCAAGACATCAGCTAGCGACTGATAAGCGGTAAAGCGTAGACCGCCCTGGGACAGACCCCGGCGGGTATCGTGTACAAAAGCCCAGAACACAGCATCTAGCCCTGGCTCACGGCCAATAAAGATCCCTTCGTGACAGTCAAAATCCTGAGAGAGTTCACAAAAAGCCTGCAGAGATTGTAACTCTTTGGGGTGTGAGAGTTGAAACTGACCGTTTTCATAGAGAATGAAAGCACGGTAGATCTCAGCATCAGCCAGGCTTTGATGAAAGTCAGTAATGGAATATTGTCGCACCTCACGCGCCTGTTCCTGGCGTTTGATATTGGCAGAGATAAGTTTATCCACGAGCAACTCCTCAAGGGTTTTCAATCACTATAACAAGAGCAAGGGTCTGATTTAAGACTCAAGTCAACTCGGTGTGGGGTTGACGCTTTTTAATCTGCGGCACAGCAGGTTGCCAGGGCAAGACTTCCACGACTTCACCAAAGAGATCGTATTCATCAGCGTCTTCGATAAAGACTTTGACAATATCTCCGATCTTGATAGAGCCCATCGGAATCGCCTGACTGCTGGGATATTCAGCATTTTCGCCATAGACACAATAGACCTGGCCATCAATGCCCGGTGCATCGGCTTTGCTGCGTCCGATCAATTGGCCAGCCTCGTCGTTATAATCGTCAATGATCACTTCTAAAACTTGCCCGATCCGGGCCTGTAGCTTGGCTACAGAGATGGCTTGTTGTACGGCCATAAAACGCTCGTAACGTTCTTGTTTAATATCTTCAGATACCAGATCTCCAAAATGGGTGGCGTCAGCTTCTTCGACTTCAGAATAAGTAAAACAACCGACCCGATCCAGCTGAGCGGCCTCTAAAAAGTCGAGCAAGAGTTGAAAATCAGCTTCGGTTTCACCAGGGAAGCCCACAATAAAGGTCGAGCGCAAAACAATCTCAGGGCAGATTTTACGCCAGCGCTGAACGGCTTCCAATTGCTGGGTGGGTCCAGGGCGACGCATACGCCGCAGCACAGCAGGGCTGGCATGTTGAAAGGGCACATCCAAATAAGGTAGAACCAGGCCATCAGCCATCAATTGCACCACTTCATCCACAAAGGGATAAGGGTAAACATAATGCAAGCGCACCCAGGCCCCAGTCGCCCCTAATTCACGCACCAGGTCTGGCAAGCGGGCTGCAATCTGCTTGCCTCTGAATTCGGTCTCGCGTTGGCGAATATCCACGCCATAGGCACTGGTGTCCTGGGCGATCACCAGTAATTCTTTGGTGCCTGTGGCAATTAAACGCCAGGCTTCGCCTAAAATATCGCGGGTATCACGAGAGACCTGCTTGCCCCGTAATTTGGGGATAATGCAAAAAGAACAGGTGTGATTGCAGCCTTCAGCAATTTTGAGATAGCTATAGTGGCGCGGCGTTAGTTTGACATCGACCTCTGGTGCGGGCATCAACGAGGTATAGGGATTTTTGTCTGGCGGCAAGAGTTCGTGGATCGCATTCATGACGCCATCGACATCTTCCGAGCCAGTAATCGCATGTACATGAGGGTAGCGTGCTTTGATTGTTTCAGGACGCTCACCGAGACAGCCGGTCACGATCACGCGGCCACCAGTGGCATCCAGGGCTTCACCAATCGCGTCGAGAGATTCTTCGACCGCCGGGCTAATAAAGCCACAGGTATTGACAACAACGGTATCGGCATCTTCATAAGCAGTCGCTGTTTCATAACCTTCAGCGCGCAAGCGGGTCAAGATGCGCTCGGAGTCGACAAGCGCTTTGGGGCAACCCAGGCTAATAAAGCCTACTTTTTTGGGAGTTTGTGTTTGATTCATATGCATATTGTACTGGTTTCAGGTGCCTTTGCGCAGCAAAATGCAGCTAAATTCACCCAGCTAAAACAAAAATCCCTGGCCGTTACCGGCCAGGGGTCGTTGGAGTCAGTTCAGATCACTTCAATCGTTCAAAATAAAGAAATAGCTAAGGCTTATTTGTTTTTCATTTTGCCTTTGCGATTTTTGTGACCTCGTTCATCTTTACTAATCTGGCCATCTTTATTGGTATCCTGTTTTTGAAAATGCTGCTGGGCCATCGCTTTGGACTCGGCCAGAGAGATGAAGCCATCTTTGTTGCTATCGATGGCGGCAAAATGTTTAGCCTGCCCCTCATTCTGCTTGGCTTCACGTTTAGGCTTGGCAGCTTGCTTATTGGCACGCTTGCTTTGTTGATTTTGCATTCTGGCTGAATGCTGTGCTTGCCACTCAGCCTGACTGAGCTTGCCGTCTTTATTGGTATCAGCAGCCTGAAAGCGCTTATCAACCTGGCTCAACATTTCGGCCTGAGAAATTTGTCCGTCTTGATTGAGGTCAGCACCAGAATCCGCCAAAGCTGGTACTGATACAGCCAATAAGCTCAGCGAAATCATGCCCAAAACAATATTCTTAACTGTCATTATTAAAAGCTCCTTTTGATTTATAACCTTGGTTTGATTATGGCAAACAGATATAGGCAAACTATCAGGATTTTGTCAGCGAATTGTAAAGGCGGCAGTCGTTAACCCGGGCAGGGATTCTGCTTGATTTTGCGGGGCAAAGCATAGATCCGCTTTAAAGTGAGCACATCGCGTGGGCTAATCTGCCATTGGCTATCGGCCGTCAAACGCATAATTGCCGGGTACATCAAATCGCCATCACTGTCACTGTGCAAAAGCCCCAGGGCATGGCCCACCTCATGACTTGCAATCGCGACAAACTCTTGCTGAGAGAAAGCGATCGGTTCTGTCACGCTAAAACCCGTACCCGCCTGAGCCTTCGTTGCCAAATGAATCGTACTGCGGTGTCTCGTTTCCCCGGTCTTGGGATCCAAATAGGGCATGGGCAAGGTCGCTTTACCCCAGGCCGAATCTTCCTGCTCAAAAGCCTCATGCCAGACAATGCGCATACTGGCTGCTTCAGGTGTATTGACATAGCTAAAACGAAGACCTGGTAAGTGTTGAGTCCAGGCAGCAAAAGATGCTTTAACCCAGGAAGTGTAAAGCACTGAATTGGCATTGTTGAATTTAAGCGGTGGAATATAGACTGTTAAAGGAAATTCTGCAGGGAGCCAACGTAAATGCTGCAGAGACTCCTGTGTATGGCCACTGGCACAGATATAGTCTGTATTCAAAGTTTCAGCTCGGGCCACAGCGGATCCGCTGGATGCCAAAAGTAGACTCAAAAGAAGAAAATAGCGCTGCATCGTTTTATCTTAGCAAGAATAAAACGGCAATACAAGCCTCAAATTGATTCTATCAGGGCTTAACCGGCGGAAGTTTGAGTTTAGGTGTTTTAAGAGCTCTGGCAGGCGTAGATGCTACTTTTTTGCCGGCCAATTGCAAGCGCACCTTGATCAGGCCTTCCCCCCGTTTGGCGATCTTTTTAAAGGCCCCTAGCGACAGGTCAATCACGCGATTACTATGAAAAGGCCCGCGATCATTAATGCGTACAATCACCCAGCGGCCG
The DNA here is from genome assembly GCA_037968875.1 of Candidatus Sericytochromatia bacterium. GTDB lineage: Bacteria > Cyanobacteriota > Sericytochromatia > UBA7694 > UBA7694 > JBBKWI01. The sequence continues at coordinate 8,583 of JBBKWI010000115.1, forward strand.
TTGTCTAGATTGGTAACACGCAAGCGGGTACCAAAGGGCAAGCTAGGGTGGGCAGCGGTCAAGTCATGCATATTGACGGTTTCACCACTGGCAGTACAGCATTTACCATGGAAACGGGGACCGTAAAAAGAGGCCACACCCGTCTTTTTCTTGAGTATCGGCTGGGCCTGCAACGGCTCTGCACTCACAAGGATTAAGCTAGAAAACAAAACAAATAAACAAAGCAAAAATTTCACAAAAAATTCCTAATTTTGGATCAATCTGATCCCATGATCTGAAATTAAGGCCAGGATGGCTCTATTTCATTCAAAGCTCAATTTGAGAATCTCATTATAAGCAAGATCAACGCCAAAAATCAATTTTTAGGCGCAGCCGCCTTTGTCAATCGGTCGCAAATCGCATGTGCCAGGCCAGCTTCAGCCATTGGGAGCTCGGCCCATAAACCAGCCAGATCAGCCTGATCCAAACGACGCAGCGCCGCAAAAAGATGCTGTGAAACTTCTATCAAATCACCATTCTGGCTCAGAATTTCGAGCTGGGTTTCTTTTTGCTGACAAAAGCTGAGTAATGCTGAATCCAATGGGCTCAGTAAGAGCAAGCCCTGACGAGGTGCCAGTGCCTGCAATTCGGAACGATCTGTAAACAAGCGTAGATCTTGCCGGGGTGCATAATGCGATTTAAGCATACCCGGCGCGCGTACTTCCGCCGGATGCGCTGTCGCAGGAACGCATTTTAATCCACTCACCCGCTCGATCTGATCAGCACAAATTTTGCCTGGCCGCAGCAAAACCAGCCCTTGATCTTGCAAACCAATAATACTGGACTCCAGGCCTACAGCGCACGGCCCGCCGTCTAGAATCAATGGGATACGCCCGGCTAATTCAGCATAGACCGCCTGAGCAGAAGTCGGACTAATGCGCCCAAAGCGATTGGCACTGGGAGCTGCCAGAGGAAAACTGGCTGCCAATAGCGCCTGTGCTACGGGATGGGCTGGCACCCGTAAACCCACGGTATCTAAGCCTGAAGTCACCAGATCCGGTACCCGTTGATGACGCGGCAAAACCAGTGTCATCGGGCCAGGCCAAAAATAAGCAATCAGACGATTGAGAGCGTGTTGCTGAGGCAAAGGAATCTGACTCAGATCAATCAATTGCTGTTGTGCCAGGTCGCCCAAAGACTGCCCCGCAACGGCCGACAGATGCACGATCAAAGGGTCAAAATGTGGGCGCTCTTTGGCTGCAAAGATCTGGGCCAGCGCTTCCGGTTCAAAAGCATTCCCGGCCAGACCATAAACCGTCTCGGTCGGGATCGCGACCAGCTGACCTGCTCGCAAACAACTCAGAGCAGCCTCAATCCCAGCTGGGTCTGAACAGACAATTTGAGTGGACATTTTATTCGGTTTCATTTCATTTATACAAAAAACAAAAATACCGGGAGAAAGGGGGTGATTCTCCCGGTCATCATCAGCATCCAGAGATACAAATTATATATCTCTTGACTCTTATGGTAACTCTCATGAGACGATAATGCAAGTATTTAGACTGGCGGCATTTTTTAGTGTGAAAATTGGGCTCCAGGCCTTATGTTTGCTTTACTTTAACTCTAAGTGCTGTGATATAATAAGCCATAAACCAGACAAATGAGTAGGATATTTAACCCATGGCTATTCTTGACTTAAAGTATTACGGAGCTTCTGTGCTTAACCGCCCGGCCAAACCGATCAAGCGCATCGACAAAGAGATTCTGACCCTGGCCAAAAATATGCTTGAAAGCATGTACCACTACCAAGGTGTTGGCCTGGCTGCTCCGCAGGTCGGCGTCTCCAAACGTTTTATGATCGTTGACTGTGGCGAAGAGTATCAGAGTGACCCTTATTTTTTGGTCAATCCCGAAGTTGTTTCCGTCGAAGGCAAGCAGTTTGGCTCTGAAGGCTGCTTGAGTCTCCCTGAGTTTTTCACGGACGTTGAGCGTCCAGCACGCTGTACTGTCAAAGCAACCGACCTCCACGGCAAAGAAATCACCATCGATGCCGAGAATCTTCTTTGCCGCGCACTTTTACACGAAATCGATCATCTCAATGGCGTCCTGTTTACTGATCTTGTCAGTGACGAAGAAGTTCTTGCCAATGAGATTCCGATCATGAAAGATCGGATTCAAAAAATTCTGAGCGGTGAAATTTCCGCCGTGTTTGAACACGAAGAAGATATCGAACTGGAAGCTGCAAGCGTTTAATGACACGCATTGTTTTTATGGGGACCCCTGATTTTGCGGTCCCCTGCTTACAAGCCCTGATTGACGCTGGCTATACGATCCCATTGGTGATCACCCAGCCCGATAAGCCCGTCGGGCGCAAGCGCGTGCTGACAGCACCCCCGGTCAAAGAACGGGCGCTTGCGAACGGCATTGAAGTCTATCAACCCGCTAAAGTCAGAAACAATCCCGAAGCTTTGGAACGCCTACAAGCAGCTGAAGCCGATTTGTTTGTAGTGGTCGCCTATGGCAAAATTTTGCCACAATCCATTCTGGATATTCCCAGCAGAGGCTGCATGAACGTACACGCCTCGCTGCTCCCCAAATACCGGGGCTCATCCCCGATTCAGTGGAGTATTATTAAAGGCGAAAACGAAACCGGTGTGACGACGATGGTGATGGATGCAGGAATGGATACGGGCGATATGCTCTTAAAGGCCAGCCTGCCGATTACCCCCCATGACAACGCAGGTACTTTATCTGATAAGCTCTCTCAATTGGGTGCCGAACTTTTGCTCAAAACGATCCCCAGCTATCTTGAGGGCAGTATTCAGCCCCAGGTTCAGGATCATCAGGCCGCCACGGTGATCCCAATGCTCAAAAAAGAGGACGGCGAAATCCAATGGAATCAAGCCGCTCAGGTGATTCTCAACCGCATGCGTGGACTCGATTCCTGGCCCGGTAGCTATAGCTTTTTACGCGGCAAAAGCATCAAAATCTTGCGAGCTGCGATCTACACGGGCGAACCCGGTTATCAGGGCAACCCCGGTCAGGTGCTCGAAATTAACAAAAGCAGCTTTCTGATACGCACAGGCGACGGGATCTTAGAGCTTTCAGAAGTGCAATTGGCAGGCAGCAAAGCGATGGATGCCGGCACTTTCGCCCGCGGCCAACGTCTCGAAAGCGCTGAGTTTTTAGGCCAAAACCCACTGGCCTAGATGGGCAAACGCCTATACTTGTTTCAAACATATTAAGCGAAGGCGACAGTCTTTCAGGGAGTCTTTTTCATGCAAAAACGTCAATATGGTCAGAGCGAATTCGAAGTTTCTGTAATCGGTCTCGGAGCAGGTCAAATAGGCACCCATGAGATGAGTGATGACTATGCTCAAGAAGTGCTGGCGCAAGCATTTAAAGCTGGCGTGACCTTGTTTGATACGGCTCGTGCCTATGGCGCTTCTGAAACTCGGATCGGGCGTTTTATCCAGCCCCGACGAGAAGCGGTGATCGTCTCCACCAAAGTCGGTTACGGCATCGACCGGGTGCCCGACTGGAGCTTTCAGGCCGTCAGCCAGGGCATTGACGAGGCATTGATGCGCATGCGTACGGACTATCTTGATATCGTGCATCTGCATTCTTGTAGCCTGGAGGTTTTAGAGCGGGGTGAAGCCATCGAGGCCCTGCACCAGGCCCGTGAAGCCGGTAAAATCCGTGCGGCAGCTTATTCTGGCGAAAACGAAGCCCTGGAGTGGGCGATTCAATCGGGTTATTTTGATGGGGTACAGTGCTCGGTCAATCTCTGCGACCAAAAAAGTCTACAGCACTACTTGCCTCAGGCCAGCAAACTGGGCGTGATCGCCAAACGCCCTCTGGCCAATGCCTTTTGGCGCTACGACGAACGCCCTGTGGGAAACTATGCTGAAAACTATTGGGAACGCTGGCAGCAATTGGAGCTGGAGCCGCCTTTGCCGATGGACGAATTGGCTCTGCGCTTTACCGCTTTCGCCCCTGGTGTCAGCTCAGCGATTATTGGCACGACCCAGCCTCGGCGTTTTGAACACAATTTAGAGCGCTTAGAGAAAGGCCCCCTGCCCGACGATCTTTTAGCTGAGATTCGCGAGCGCTTTGCTGAACGGGGTGAAGATTGGGCTGGGGATACCTAGAGTGTCTGTTTGCTTACGCTGTCAAAGCGGCAACATACTGCGAATAGGTCTCTAAAAAGGTTTTCACACTCTCAAAACGAGCCGCCAAATGTTGGCGTTCTGACTCTGTAAGCAACTGAGCATAACGACTGATCAGCATCGGTCCGAGCATCGGATGCACAGTCAATACTTGCTCAATCGTATTCAGCATATGGCCCGGAGGGGGTTCCTGAGCCGTCTCATCTAAGACGCCAAAAGCAAACTGCACATCCTCAAATTGTGAGTGTGCAAATTCAGTCCATTCCACGCCGAGATCGGTATTCATCCCAGTATTTCGCCGCCTGTCGAATATCTTTTTTCTGCGAGCCTTTATCACCAGCAATTAAATTCAGGCTCAGGCCCGAGCGGCGTAGGCTTGTTCGTTGGCTACCTGATCACAATATTCGTTTTCGGGGTGGCCGGCATGGCCTTTGACCCAACGGGTGATAATTTTGTGGCGGTCCAATTCAATCAGCATTTCTTTCCACTGGTCGGCGTTGGCGACGGGTTTTTTCTGGCTGTTTTTCCAGCCATTGCGTACCCAACCCGGCATCCATTCGCTCATGGCTTTGAGCACATACTGCGAGTCAGAATAGACCGTGACTTCGCAGGGCTCGTTCAGGGACTGTAAGCCTGAAAGCACGGCCTGGATTTCCATGCGGTTATTGGTGGTTTGGGGATCGGCACCTTTGAGTACGCGCTCATGCCCACCCGAGCGCATCAGGCAACACCAGCCTCCAGGGCCGGGGTTTCCCAAACAGGAACCATCCGTATACATATTGACTTGTTTCATAGTTAAGTGATGTCATAGTAACACTACCAACGAAATGAGCCAAGCAGATGAGCAGCGCAAAACAGAAACAGATCCTAATGGTTGAGAATCGGTCTTCGGGACAAAATGAAACGGACCTCAGTCTAATCACAGAGAAAATCGAAGAAAAAGGCTGGAAACTGCATTACCGCTGCTTTGAAGCCGGGCAAAAAATGCAAGATTGTCTGCACGATCTCAAGCTAATGGATGCAGTGATCGGCGTCGGTGGTGATGGCACGATTTCTGGGCTAGCAGCAGAGTTGCAGGGCACAAAGATTCCCTTATTGGCTTATCCCGGTGGCACCGCCAATCTGATTGCCCAAAATCTTTTTACCCAACTCAAACCACAAAAAATCTGGGATGTGCTCGAAAACTGGCATATCGGCGCCTTTGATCTCGGCCAGCTCTCCAGCGAAGACTGCGAGCGGTTTTTTGTTATGGCAGCAGGGGCGGGTGCCGATGCCACCATGATCAAAGATAGTGAAGACTTCAAAGATAGCTGGGGCTTTTTAGCTTATTTCATTTCACTCTGGAAACAACTGAAGCGTGAGCCTGTCAAAATCACACTCGAGCTAGATGGCAAAATCGTCGAAGAAGAACACGCCATTGCGGTATTGGTCGCCAATTTAAGCCGCGTCAATTTTCGCTTACCGATTTCCCATCAGATTCATCCCCAGGACGGCCTGCTGGACGTGATTGTCGTGCGTGAGATCAATACTGGGGTGATGGCTCAGGCTTTGTGGCATAGTTTGCAAGAGTACTGGCAAGAGAAGCCAGTGGATCGACCTGAATTTGGAATGTACCAGGCCAAAGAAGTCAAGCTCAGCAGCGAATCCCCTCTGCCCGTCCAACAAGACGGGGAGTATCTCGAAATCAGCACACCGGTCAGCTTTAAGCGCTGCCCTGAACCGATCTATTTGTTTTATGAGGCTGCCGCCCAACCAGAAGGAGTCAGTGAATGAAGACCATCCTGGCTTTGTTACTGGGTTTCAATCTGATTCAACCGGCCCCGATCGATGAGGTCTTTGCACAGGATCAATTGCTGGTTCTGCCCAGCCCGCTGCTCTTGCCTGATTATCTGCCTGAAGGTTTTCGTCTGGTCGATACGCGTTTACATCAGCAAGCTATGGCTCGCTGGGGAACACAGTATAGCTATAGCCTGGTTTACCAATCTGAGGATGCCAGTTTTATGTTGCAAACCCAATTGCCCAATTACCAGCCTCTACCCGCCTGTCAAAAACAGCTGCAACGCCAAAGTCATTTGAAGCAGTTTCAAAAATATCAAGCCCCTCAGCGGATGAGTCTTTACAGTCCAGCTTGTAACCTCAGTGGAAATAAACAGAACAGCCAGGCCATTTCCCCAGAAGAAATCCAAAAAATCTGGCAGCGCCTCAGCTGGTACCAGCGTCAACAACAAAAATTTATTTATCTGCGGCCGCTGGCTGAGCATTAAACTATTCGGTTACAATACTCTCACCAAACTCTAAACTCTATCCGTAATACTTAAGGGGAACCCATGCAACGCGAGCGTTTTCTCTATTTGGCAGGACTCTTACCTGTCGCTATCCTTGCTATTCTACTATCCATCTGGCTAAGTTTTGCTCCGACACCGATCGGTTGGCTCGGGCTTGTATTGTCTCCGTTGGGCCTGATTATAGCTAGTATTGGCTGGGTCAAAGCCTGGCAATTCTATAATGACAAAACGGCCTCTAGCAATGAGCTCCAGCAGCGCCGCAAACATTTCCTGGGGCATATCTTTGTTTTAAGCCTCGGTCTGGGGTTTTCCTGGCTCAGCTTTCAAACCTTTAAAGCACAGGTTTCTTTTTCTAAAGGAGCCAAATCACAACTAGAAGTGCAGCTCAAAAACACATCGAGCGAAACCGTCAAAGACCTCAAGATTCAACTGGGCCAGCAAAAGCAAACGGTCCCCGTCTTAACTTCGCGTGAAAGCAAAAGCCTCTACTTCAATATTCTGAGCCAAAAAACCTTACAAGTAGAACTCAATCGGCCCGAAGGTCAACGCGTATCTCAGGTCGCCGTGGGTCCTGAAAACCACCATGTCCTGGTTCGGATTGATCCCCAATTGAATCTTTTACCCGAAGTTCAATAAGCCGAAACCTGAGTGTTTAGCTAAGCTGGTAGGCTCCCTGATAATACATGCCCGAAAAGGCATCTTCAGCAGGAGCTTCAGCTTTGACTGTTTGCACCATTTGCTCTAGCTCATTCAAGCTCTGCTCTTTGAGGGTACTTAGCTGGGTCTGAGTCAGCGCCTTTTGCTTCAGTAGATATTCTTCATAAGTCGCTAGCGGATCCTGGGCTTTGATCGTTTCAAGAATTTGACCTGAAGGGTTCGAGGAAGAAGAATGGTGGCGCCCCCGCTCCGTACGATACTCCAAAATATATGGCTTGCGCTGTGTGCGTACATAGTCAAATGCAGTCTGAGCCGCAGCATAGACAGACAAGACATCTGAGCCATCGACAATTTGCCAACCGGCCCGTGGACTGGGTTTGTATTTGACGCTTTCGGGGAGTGCTGGACTATAGCTCTCAACATAAGCTTGCAAATGGGAATTATCGGCCCGCGAAGAAGTGGCAATCTCGACACCCACGCCCCAGGCGCTCTGACAAGGGGCGGCTGAGCCCAATTCGTACGGTGTATGAATCCCGGCGGCATTGTTCGAAATCAAGACCACGACAGGCAAATCTCGCAAAGCAATCTCTTGCAACATCACCCAGAAATCAGCCTCAGCGCACATCGCATCACCCAGATGCACAAGCGTTAAGACAGGCTCTTTGGAGAGCATTTTTTGGACCATAGCAGTACCAAAGCCTTTGCCTGCTTCGACAGTGACACAAGAAGAGACTGGCACCACATTAAAGTCGGGCTCAGCAAAGTGATTAACCATCTGACGCCCCTTCGAAAAGGGATCGCTGTCGCGCATGGCCGCCTGACGCATAAAACTAATCGGAGGTACTCCCATGCCAACCAGCAGGGGCAAAGAACGATAATAAGGGGAGAGCACATCATAATCCAGGCCTGCGCCGACCCGCATCAGCATGCCCAGTGAGACCAGGGGCTCCTCAAAAGTAGAGCCTATATAGAACGGATTGCCCAGAACCCGGGTTTGCGCCAGCAGATCGTCAATTTGACGACTGAGCAACATTTTTTCATAAATTCTAACCAGTGTGCTGATATCCGGTTCCATAAGTATCTCCTGATCTTCGCTTTGCAGGCATTATACAATAGGGACAAGGTCGCGACAGTGAGTTGCGCTGCGCTCTAGCTCAGACGCCCATGACTTCCTGAGTCTGCACCTGCCAGCGCCCCTGACTATCAGGCCGACGAATCAGGCGCCATTGGCCAGAGCGCAATCTGAGTTGCTGACCTTTGAGAATCCCCTGATACAGTTCCCAAAGATTGTAGCGCTGCTGCAATTGAAAGTCCTGATGACGTGAATCATAGGTACGAAACAAAGCCAGACTCAACCACAAGGCTTCTTCGAGCAGTCCCTCGGGCAGGCTCAGATCGTGCTCAAGCAACAGTCCAACGAGTAAGGTTTGGGCTTCCAGGTAAATCTCACCCAGATACGGAGCATGCAAGAGTTGGGTTAACACAAAAGACTGAGTGGGATACCAAATCATCACACCCGTCCTCAGATCCGGTCCAGCCACAAATTCAGATTGGCCAGCCAGCATCTCTTGCGCACGCTGACTTAAAAAAGCAAAGAGCTGACTGAGCAATGGGGTTTCAGCAGAGGGCTGCATCAAGCGCAATAAAATCTGCTGATGGGAGAGACCACTGAGGGCTTGCACCAATAATAAGGCAGGTTGCAATAGCTTTCCGTAATAGACAATCTGAGTGAGCCAGGCCAAAGCGCGCATGCGGGCCCAATCTGCCCGTGGCATGGTATCGGTTTCGATCACAATCTCTAATTGCTCATGCACTCCGGCAATCGGCACTTGCACGGGAGAAATAGGTGAAACATAGTGCTGCATCAGGGTCTGTATGCCATAACGTTCACGGTAAGTGGGCGCTGACATTTCTGCATTGGGGAGCAAATAGACATTCCAAAAGCGGATTTCCTGGTGCTGCCCCTGATTTAAGAGGGTGTCGATACCCGCCACAAAGCTCTCAAAGGTTTCCCCGGGTAAGCCAATCAAAAAATCTGTATAGGCTGGAATACCTGCTTCTACAAAGCGCTGTAAAAGTTCGCGATAAACGTCTAAAGAAATATTATCGCGCCGGATGGCTGTTAATGTCTGCTCAGAAACACTTTGTAAAGACAAAGTCGAAGATAAGTGTAACCCGGCATCAAACAAAATCTGCTGCGCCTGAAAAGCCCGTTCGGATTGATTTTTGGTCATCTGAGTATAGATTTTTGAGGGATAGCCACTGGATTTTTTGCTCACAGCCAGCTCTTGAGCAATCTCCAGATCTCGCGGCAAAATACCAAAATTGCTATCGCAGCAATAGACGACTTCAATCTGATGACTGGCCATCCACTGTATTTCCTGGCGCAAGCGCTTCATATCAAAGCGGTATAGCTTGCTCTGAACTGCCGAGCCCCAATCGCAAAAAGTACACGAAAAAGGGCAGCCCCGGTTGGTTTCCCAGGGAATCGTCCAGTTGAATTCGGGGTGACGCGCCAACAATGGCTCAAAATAGCCCGACAAATAAGGGGAAGGAAGCTGATCCAGCTCCTTTAAACGGGGGGCTTTGGCACGGGTCTCAAAGACGCCCGCTTCTAGCCAGGAAACCCCCGCCAACTCAGACCAGCTCTCTCCTCTGGCATAAGCTCCTAGCAAACCCAAAAAAGTCCGCTCGCCTTCGCCATGGCAACAGAGATCAATAAAGTCATGGGTTCGCAGAAAGGATTCAGCCTGGTCAGGAACCTGTGGCCCGCCAAAGACAATCACTAGCTCTGGCCAGCGCTGCTTAAGTGCTTGCGCCAGGGCCAAAGAATACTGCATATTCCAAACATAGGTACTAAAGCCCACCAGGTCAGCGGTTCCCAGACGCTCGACCAAAGGCTCCAGAGGCTCACGTAAGAAAACAGGATCCAAAAAATGGTATTGGTTTTCCTCCGCATGAGCCTCCACATAGCTTTGCAAAAGCCCCAATGAATAAGGCAAATTGACATGATGGGAAATTGGCTCTGTGATTTGAACCAAACCGATATTGATAGCTTGTTTCAGTTTCATAGACTCATTTACCTCAGATCAAGGATAGGCGCTCAGCTGTTTTAAATCAAGTCTGGCGCTGCTGGTCTTTTAATAAGCTCACTGCATTCTCTAAAGAGCCAGCCTCAATCACAGTTCCCGCATTCACAAAGAAGATCTCATCGGCTTGCTCAATCGTATTCAGGCGGTGCGCAATGATCACACGGGTGGTTTCTGCGGGTAAAAACGACAGGATTTTGTCTAATAATTGCTCTGTCACCGTGTCAATATTGGCTGTTGCTTCATCTAAAATCAGCAATGCAGGTCGCCTCAAAACCGCACGCATAAAGGCGATCATTTGTTTTTGGCCCAAACTAATGCCCTCGGCTTCACTGGAGATCTGAGTTTCCAGACCGTCTTCAAAGCGCTCTAATAAGGCATCCAGGTGCAAGTCTTTCAGCTCTAGTATCAACTGTTCAGCCGAAAAGCCCTGTAGTTCGGGATGGCCATAGAGCAAATTGTCTTGCAAACTGCCCGAAAACAGAAAAGGCTCTTGCAAGATAAAACCAATCTGCTGAGCACGCGCTTCAATCGAATAAGAACGCAGATCCTGGCCCTGAAATAAGACCCGTCCGCTACCGGGATCATACAAGCGTGCCATTAGAGCTGCTGTGGTTGATTTGCCACCGCCTGTAGGGCCGACAAAAGCATAGGTTTTGCCACGCTCTAAACGAAAATTGACTTGCTGCAAAACCGGGTTGCTGCCGTAAGCAAAAGAAACATCTTCAAAACAGAGCAGCTCAGAGCACAAAGGCTCTGCATTGCTGGCTAATTGAGGCAAATCAGCTTTGATATCCAGGATCTCTTGCACGCGCTCCCAAGAGGCCAGGGCCAATTGAAACGATGCCCACAGCGAAGCAATCTGGCGCAGAGGCTCATAGAAACGGCTCAAATAAGAAAAATAAGCGATCAGCAAACCCACGGTGGTTTGGCCCTGAGCCACCAAATAAACGCCATAGACCAGTAAGCCCAGGCGCGCCAGCTGATAAACAAAGTCATAAACCGGTGAAAACAATTGATTGGCTACTCCTGCTTTAACAGCCGAATCATAATTGAGATCATTGATATTTTCAAAGCGCTGACGAAAATAATCACGGCGATTAAAAGCCACAATCACTTTAAACTGGGATAAACTCTCTTGAATATGGGCACTGAGACGGCCCTGCTTTTTGAGGCTGTCGGCATTGCTGCCCCGCACCCAGGGAGTCATCAGCTGCGTAAACAAGATAATCAACAGCACAGGCCCCAGCGAAACCAGGCCCAGACGCCAATCCAAAGCAGCCATAAAAATCGCCGCTCCCGCCATAATAAACAAGCTACCAAACAAGCGCACCAGAGTTTCAGAGAAGAACTGGCTGAGCTTATTGGTATCGTTATTGATACGAGAGATCAGATCGCCGGCTTTATTGGCATTAAAAAAGGCCAATGGCAGGTTTTGCAGATGATTAAAAATGCGCTCACGCAAGCGATACAGGACCCGTTGCCCGACAGAGCCCATTAACAGAACTTGCTGGTAGGCTGCCACCAGACTGACCAAATAGATCACCAGTAAGACGCCAGAATAAATCAAGACACCCCGATAATCTTTGTTGGCCACAAAATTATCAATCGCATAGCCCACCACAAAGGGGGCTAAAACACTGAGGCCAGCATTGCTGGCAACAGCGCAGAGTGCCCAGAATAAGCTCATACGCTCTTCGCGCAGCAGTGGCCACAATTCCTGCAAAGAAGCGCCTGCCGATTTGGTCACAGGGACGTCTGTGGGTTTGCTTTGACTAAGTGTGTAATTCATAATGCTCCGTACTGCGTTGGGACTGATAAATCTGCATATATTCGGGAGAGCTCTCGATCAATTCAGCATGGGTTCCGCTGGCTACGAGCTCTCCTTCCATTAATAAAAGAATATGGTCGTAAGTTTTTACGGCTTCGACCCGTTGGGTAACGGATAACAGCGTCAAGCCCGGGTAAGCCTGAGCTAAATTAGCTAGAATACGCTGCTCTGTCGCCGTATCAACGCGGGCAGTGAAGTCATCCAGAATCAAGAAACTGGGTTTTTGGGCCAGGGCCCGTGCCAACATCAAACGCTGCTTTTGGCCACCCGATAAACTCAGGCCACGCTCAGCGACCAATGATTCTAGACCTTCAGGCAAGCCCTTAACAAAGTCAGTCAATTCAGAAACCTGCAAGACGGCCTCTAGTTCCGTGTCATCTAACTCAGCACCAAACAAGATATTCTCACGCAGACTTAAATTAAAAACCACAGAGTCCTGAAAAACAGCAGCGATACCCGCCGGTAGACGCGTTTGCGTCCGACTATCAAAAGCCTGACTATCATAGAGAATCGCTCCCTGATCAGCGGGAATCAAGCCAGCCAGCAAATTCACCAGAATGCTTTTACCAGCTGCAGTGGGGCCCAGAACAGCAGTGCGTGTGCCAGGCTTGAGTAAAAAATTGATTTGCTTTAAAACCGGACGACCGCCCAGTTCCAGAGATAAATCCTGAACTTCAATCGTTTGGACTGGAGTTTCAATCGCAGGTCGTGTCTCAGGTATTTTCAAAGCCAATAAAGGAGCCAGGCGCTGATAAGAAGCACTCGCCCGTGCCATTTGATTGCTGGTAAAGCCCATCACCAAAATCGGGAAAATCAACATCATCAAATAAGCATTGAAGGCAGCTAACTCACCCAGGCTCATGCTGCCTTGAATCACAAAGCGCCCGCCTAATAATAAAATCAAAAGCGTTCCCAGCCCCGAGACAAAGTTAATCGTCGGAATTAGGCTGGCAAACATGCCGAGAATTTGCAAACCAATTGAGCGAGAGTCGGTGTTGGGCTGAGCAAATTTAGTTTGTTCTTGTCGACCCGTATTTAAAACACGAACCAGAGCAGCACCGAGAATACTTTCGTTGATCACCTGATTCAAGCGATCAACCGCTTCTTGAGAGCGCTTGAATAAACGCCGTGCTTTGGAAAAGATCAAACCAAAAGCAACCACAATAATCGGTAGGGTGGCCAGTACCGCCAGGGCCAGGCGCCAGTTCATGCTCAATAAAAACAGACTGGAGCCTATCACCAATAAGAGCGAAGAGACCATGGCCACAATCACCTGAGACACAAACAATTTAATGGCATCTACATCTGAGGTCAGACGGGTCAGCAAACTGGAGGTCCCTAACTCTTGCAAATAGGCGTAAGGCTGATGTGAGAGGTTTTCAGTGATCGTTTCACGTAAATCTTTGGCGACCCTTTCGGCACTCAGGGTTTGCACGATGTTTTGTAAGAGTGTAAATATCAAAATCGCTACAGAAATAGCTGCAAAGGGAAATATAATCGGCCAAAAATTTGTTGAAATTTCTTGAAAGTGATCAATGCCTTGTTCAATAAATTTGGGTAAAATCAGGCTCAAGCCGTTGCTGATTACAGTGAATACCAGCAGCCAGGTGATCTGTGTGCGGTAGGGTTTTAATAAGAGAAACAAGCCCGCTCGGGATGCTTTTTTAGATGGGTTCATAAGAGTGTGTTCATTTTTAAGATAGGCCTCTTGTGTATAGTACCACCGCTCAGTCAGGGTTCTAAGGGATTAGAGCGTTTGAAGCCCCTTCAATATTTGTCGTTGCTATAAAAATCGGATATGCTAGCAAACATGAATAATATTCTCAAAGGCTGTTTAATTGCCGCTATCATCTTTACTATACTGGCCGTTGGTGCCGGGTTTTATTTGTATCAGGGTGCCAAAGGCCTCTATAATCAGGCCTACGAAGAAGTCGAAAAAGAGCTGGTGCAAGAAGAAGAAAAGCTAGCGGCATTACCTGCCAGCTCTGTTAAAAGCGTTCCGATTGAAGCCTTATTAAAAGCCGTACAATCTAAAAATGAAAATGAACAAAAACAATTTGATCAACAAAACCTGAGCTTTGAAGCAACGGTCTTTAGCACCGACAACCTCAGTGCTTCGCCGATTGGCTTGCCTTTTGATTTTGTGATTGTAAGTGATTCCGCTCAAGCCAGTGAAAACAAGGCCGTCTTAAGCTGCATGTACTCGGCGGCCCATAAAACTGAATTTGAAAACTTAAAGGCCGGACAAAAAATCAAACTACGCGCTAAAGCCCATCTTTCAGAAGATGGGGATACTTATTTAAATCCGTGTCTGATTATACCTTAAACAACTTGAATATAAACGGCCCTCTGCATAACCATCAATTTTCTGAGCGTTTAACTATGATCTGTAGTTTTGTAGAGCCAGGTGCTTTTAAACCATAACGCCGTTGCCATTGGTTGATAAACACAGCAATCAAGACAGAGAGCACAGCAAGGAGTGCTCAATCAAAAATCGACATCAGGATCCACGTTCTTTCAAAAACGCTTTATTTATTCTTTCAGACAAAAACTGAAAAGAGCCGCTGAGAACGGGGGGGTTCTCAACGGCTCTTTTCAAGGTATACCCCTGGCAATGGGCTATCTTCCCGGGCAGTCACCCACCGAGTATTGTCGCTGCTAGTACGTTTCACTACCGTGTTCGGAATGGGAACGGGTGGGACCATACTGCCTTATCACCAAGGAGTCTCTCATTTAAGAGAGAACATATACCTTGACAACTGCATAGTTATACAAACAAAACACAATGTTTTAATTTTACAATTTAATGTAAAAAGGTCAAACCCTCGACCGATTAGTACTACTCGACTTCATACATTACTGCACTTCCATCTGTAGCCTATCTACCCGATTATCTTCCGGGGGTCTTAACTCATAAAGAGTGGGAAATCTCATCTTGAGGTGGGCTTCGCACTTAGATGCTTTCAGCGCTTATCCACTCCCGACATAGCTACTCGGCATGGGCCCCTTGGCGGAACCACCGATACACCAGCGGTCAGTTCATCCCGGTCCTCTCGTACTAGGGACGAATCCTCTCAAATTTCCTACGCTCATACCGGATATGGACCGAACTGTCTCACGACGTTCTGAACCCAGCTCACGTACCGCTTTAATGGGCGAACAGCCCAACCCTTGGGACGTACTACCGCCCCAGGATGCGACGAGCCGACATCGAGGTGCCAAACCTCCCCGTCGATGTGGACTCTTGGGGGAGATCAGCCTGTTATCCCCAGGGTAACTTTTATCCGTTGAGCGACGGCACTTCCACGCGCTGCCGTCGGATCACTAAGCCCGACTTTCGTCCCAGCTCGACCTGTCAGTCTCGCTGTCAAGCTCCCTTCTACCTTTACACTCTTCGATTGATTTCCAACCAATCTGAGGGAACCTTTGGGCGCCTCCGTTACCTTTTAGGAGGCGACCGCCCCAGTCAAACTGCCTACCAGCCACTGTTCCCTAGCCGGATTACGGTCTAAGGTTAGAATCTAGATTACTTAAGAGTGGTATCTCACCAACGACTCCATAAACCCTGACGAGTCTATTTCATTGTCTCCCACCTATCCTGCACATAAGCAACCCAGACTCAATGACAAGCTACAGTAAAGCTCCATGGGGTCTTTCTGTCCTGGTATGAGTAGGCCGTATCTTCACAGCCAATCCAATTTCACCGAGCCCCTCGCCGAGACAGCGCTCAAATCGTTACGCCTTTCGTGCGGGTCAGAACTTACCTGACAAGGAATTTCGCTACCTTAGGACCGTTATAGTTACGGCCGCCGTTCACCGGGGCTTCAGTTAAATGCTTCAGATCAAGTCTTAACATCCTTCCTTAACCTTCCGGCACTGGGCATGCGTCAGCCCCTATACATCGTCTTACGACTTAGCAGAGACCTGTGTTTTTGTTAAACAGTCGCTTGAGCCTCTCCGCTGCGGCCACTTCATGCTCATATAGCTAGTATAATCACACTAATGTGGCACTCCTTCTCCCGAAGTTACAGAGTTATTTTGCCGAGTTCCTTAGCGAGGGTTTTCTCGCGCGTCTTAGTTTTCTCAACTAGTCTACCTGTGTCGGTTTACGGTACGGGTACTATTTATGTCACTAGAAGATTTTCTTGGCAGCGTGGCGTCAATTTGTTTGCAGCACGTAGCCGCTTCTACCATACCTCAGCGTAACGAGAAAACGGATTTACCTATCTTCTCTGCCTACATATAGCAAGGAACTATTCCAACAGTTCCCCAAACCTAGCCTCCTGCGTCCCTCCCTCGCTCAAACCATAAATACTAGTGCAGGAATATTAACCTGCTGTCCATCGGCTACGCCCTTCGGCCTCACCTTAGGTCCCGACTAACCCCACGCGGACGAACCTGGCGTTGGGAATCCTTAGACTTTCGACGCATTGGATTCTCACCAATGTTTTCGTTACTCATGCCGCCATTCTCACTACTGCTTCGTCCAGCTGCGCTTACGCTCAACCTTCTACCTAGGGCAGTACGCTCCTCTACCACGCATAGATAAATCTACGCATCCGTAGCTTCGGTGTATCGCTTAGTCCCGTAAATTTTCGGCGCTGAATCACTTGACCAGTGAGCTATTACGCACTCTTTCAAGGGTTGCTGCTTCTAAGCCAACCTCCTGGTTGTCTCTGTGACTCAACCTCCTTAACCACTTAGCGATAACTTGGGGGCCTTAGCTGACGATCTGGGCTGTTTCCCTCTCGACCACGGAACTTATCTCCCGTAGTCTCACTCCCGTGGAACATTACGTCGGTATTCGGAGTTCAATAGAATTTGGTAGGATAAATTATCCCCCGCATCCAACTGGTGCTCTACCCCCGACAAACTTTTAACACGAGGCTGACCCTAAAGCCATTTCGAGGAGAACCAGATAGCTCCAGGTTCGATTGGAATTTCTCCGCTATCCACAACTCATCCCCTGATTTTTCAACATCAGTGGGTTCGGACCTTCACGCAGTGTCACCTGCGCTTCATCCTGGCCATGGATAGATCACCTGGGTTCGGGTCTGCAGCATATAACTAATTGACGCCCTATTCAGACTCGGTTTCCCTTCGGCTCCGTCTATTTACGACTTAACCTTGCTATATACCACAACTCGGCGGCTCATTCTTCAACAGGTACGCTGTCACACCCTTAGTGGTGCTCCAACTGCTTGTAAGCGCACGGTTTCACGTCTATTTCACTCCCCTTCCGGGGTACTTTTAACCTTTCCCTCACGGTACTAGTTCACTATCGGTTGCTGTGCAGTACTTAGCCTTACGAGGTGGTCCTCGCGGATTCAACCGGAATTTCACGTGTTCCGGCCTACTCGGGGTACTTTTCCGAAGATGTTTAGTTTTTAGTTACGGGACTATCACCCTCCTGGGTCCAGCTTTCCAGCTGTGTTCACCTAACCAAACATTTTGTAACTTCGTATAGCTATAACGTTCACTATAGAAAAACCCCACAACACCATCGTCACAACGTCGTTCACTTTAACATGACGATGGTTTAGGCTCTTCCCCGTTCGCTCGCCGCTACTAAGGGAGTCGTTATTTACTTTTCTTTCCTCGGGTTAATAAGATGTTTCAGTTCACCCGCTTACCTCTACCGTACCTATGTGTTCAGTACGGAGTAACATGGCTTCTCCATGCTGGGTTTCCCCATTCAGAAATTCTGGAGTCAACGCGCGCTTAACCGCTCGTCCAGACTTATCGCAGTTTGCCACGTCTTTCATCGGCTGACAGCACCTAGGGATCCCCCGTGCGCCCTTATTAGTTTGACCATTACAGTCAAATCTCTAAAAT
>JBBKWI010000116.1:0-38513 GCA_037968875.1 Candidatus Sericytochromatia bacterium
GAAGACGAAGACGAAGACGAGTAGCCCAATTCTCTGCCTCGCTTAATATCTTAAGATCAAAGGTTAAGAGCTACAAATTCAGCTTTGATCTTAAGACAAGCAATATTTAATAAAATACCTTCTACAATATACTTATACGAGCAAAATTTTGAGGTTTTTTATGCAAATCATGTCCTTTTTCCAAATGCTAACAAAGGCTGTGAGCCCCGCCCCAAGTGAAAAGGTCGAGTTAAAAGCCTCGCCATTGACAAGTCCGCCGGCACCCAAAACCAGCTTAGCCCCTCAGGATGCTGCCCCCAAACAAACCCAACCAGGTTCTGCCGTTTCCAATCTCACTTTTGCTCAGGAGCCTCCCAAGCTAGATTTATTGGGCCTCAAACAAGGCGATCAATTAGCTGTCGATGGCATTTCTTCTGCGAACGGAACAGCCACTGTTAAAACCTTAAATGCAGATGCTTTTGAACTCAAAACGGCAATCCATATTCCCTGGGTGGCACGGGGCATCGCTGGCGAGTCGTTCAAACTGGTAGATAACAGAGTCGATCTCTCAATCAAGCTCACCAAAAAGGGCGATAAATACAAATATCAATTGGTGGACAATAACTCAGGCAAAGTCAAAGGCTCAGGCCTGAGTGATCTCGATATTAAGAATGGTCGCAAAGGCGGCAGCCAAACCCAGAGCATCAGTGTCAAAACCTCTCAGGGTAATCTGGTGATTCGTTTAGAACAAAGTGCCAGCGGCAAAGTCAGTGGCTCAGTCGATATCCCAGGTCTGCCCAGCATTATCAATACCTTTGACCTCGATAAAAAATAATCGTTCTCAACACAACTTTGTGGGTTAATTTTGCGGACGCAAACGGTGCAGCTCACTCGTCAAAAACGCGCTGACTTCGCTCAAAGGGTAAGCCCGGCTGGTGATCTGACCGATCCCTTGCAATAGCATCAATTGAATCTGATCACCGTCATTCTTTTTGTCATGCCGCATAGATTCGGCAACCTGTTCAGGCCTTACACTTGCAGGCAAGTGGGGCTGAACCCAGGCTTGCAAAATGCCAACAATCTCCTGAGCTATTTGGGTTTCCAAAAACCCCTGCGCAGCGGAAAACAAGGTCGCCAATAGCATGCCCTGCAATACAGCTTCCCCGTGACGATAATAAGCATAGCCAGTAGCGGCTTCTAGCCCATGGGCAAAGGTATGTCCATAATTCAAAGCCGCGCGAATACCCAACAGGTCTTGAATGTCAGCTTTGACAAAATGAGCTTTGATTTCTAAAGCCCGTGAGATCGCTGGCGCCAAAACATCAGGATCCCCATCCAGAATAGCTTCGGCATTCGTTACCAGATGCTCCCAATAGTGCGGGTCATGAATCAGACCATACTTGAGCATTTCTCCCAAACCGGAATGAAACTCACGTCTGGGAATTCCTCCCAGAAAATCCAAATCACAGACAATCGCGCGGGGTTGATAAATCGCCCCGATTAGATTTTTACCCTGGGCATGATTGACGCCGGTTTTACCACCGAGGCAAGAATCCACTTGAGAAAGCAAAGTCGTAGGCACATTAACCCAATCAAGACCTCTGAGATAAGTGGCTGCGACAAAACCAATAGCATCACCTAAACTGCCGCCACCGACAGCAACCACCAATGAGCGACGTTGCAAGCCCAGGTCCAAAAACTGACCGTAAAGTGGATAAATTTGCTGAAAATCCTTAAGGCTCTCGCCGGCGTCTAATACAATCAGTTCTGACTGCCAGCCAGCAGATGATAAGCCCATTTGGATCTCAGGTGCAGCAGCAAAAACAGCACGGTCTATACAGATCACCGCCTGCCGATTACGCCCCTGGGGTTGTGGCCAGACCTCTGGAGACTGGCAAATTTGCTGGCCAGTAGAAACTTTGCAAGTGTTATTCTGGCCTGGCAAATCGAGTTCAAATTGCTTCATGAATATCTGCCTCCAGCTCGATGGTATGAGGCACAGCATTAGCCCATTCAGAGAGACGTCTCACTTCAGTGCCACTCACAGAAATTAAAATCTGTGAATGCGGCGCTTGTAACAAGTATAAGGTGACACCACGCTGTAAAGCCTGAACTTGCAATATTTCTAGCGCTTGATCAGGCTTATTTTTGGAGACTTGAAAATTCAAAATCTGGTGACCATAGCGTTTTAATAAATAGGCGGACCCATAAATCAAAAACAAAACCAAACCCAATTTCAGCACAACGTCCAACAGCACAAAAGGTGTGAGTTGACCGTTGGCAATCTGTTGGGCTGAAGTCAAAGTTTAGAGGTCTATCTTAAGACCTTTTTGATGGCATCAATCACACGATCTTCTTGAAAAGGCTTCACAATGAAGTCTCGTGCTCCAGCTTGAATGGCGTCTAAAACCATGGCTTGTTGGCCCATGGCCGAACACATAATGATACGTGCATTGGGATCCAGCTTGCGAATTTCACGTACTGCTGTAATCCCGTCCATTTCTGGCATAGTGATATCCATGGTGGTTACATCCGGGCGAAGTTCCTGGTACTTGGTTACGGCCTCATTACCATTGGCGGCTTCTCCAGCCACTTCATAACCATTTTTAACCAAAATGTCACGGATCATCATACGCATAAATGCTGCGTCGTCTACTACTAATATTCTTGCTGCCATATCCGATTCACCTGCACGACGATCGGGGATCGTCGAAGCTTACCTTTCTTTTCAGCATCCATGCCACATGGGCATTTACTTAATCTGGATCTTAGTCCATTTAGCTGTGCCACGCAAGACACTAAGCAATACTCTGTGACACATAGCTATTTTAACAGAGTGCTTGGACCGACGCAAAGTCAGCCAGGCACAAATGCCATGACAGGCCTAAGCATAACTACAATAGCTGCTTTCTCATCAAGCAGCTGTCCGGCTTCAAACTGCCGCCTAGAGACCCGAACGGCTACGCATTTTAGATTGCATTGCATACTTGTTATATGCCAATTTCATGATTTCATTAAAAGTCGTGCGAGATAAACCTTCTTGCAAAACCGTAAACGAATCTTTGATTAAATGAGCGTCACGTTCAAAAGCCTGTTCTATGCGGCTATATTCTTTCAAAAATTGGTTGATTTTAATTTGCCGCAAGAGGCCGTCATCACCCACCAGGGTAGAGAAATTCGATCCCAGCATTTGATGGACTTCAGCCCCCCAAAACTTCTGTTCAGTGATCTCTAGCCCCCGTTTACGGGGCTGTTTTATCGTAAAAATCATCGGCGCAAAATTGAGCATAGCCTGAGTTTTCATTTTAAACTCAATTTTTTCGACAATATAATTCGTAGACATTTTGATCTCCCTTTAAAGCAAGGCTGCTATATTCTTTATCGTAACACATTGTGAGCAGCGGGTTTGAGAGGGCAACGAAATAGGAGTTAAACCCATCCAAATTTTGTTTCGAGCCGCTTGAAAGCATGCATTTTGAGTGCATAATAGCCCTCTCTATAGGACTCTGGTATACTGTGATTCAAGATTACCCCCTCAAAAAGGTTCACCCACTCACACCCATGAACACACACTGGAAAGAAATTTCACTCGGACTCTTTATTCTAAGCGCAGCCGTCTTATTGGCCTATATGTCGATTACAGTTGGTAAGGTACAATTTGGCGACACCCTGAAGGTTGCCGCCCTCTTTGATAATGCTTCTGGCATCGTTAAAGATGCACCTGTTTTGATGGCAGGCATTGAAGTGGGGCATGTTTCTGGGCTCGAAGTCAAAGACCGCAAAGCCTTGATGCATTTTGTCATTGAACCCAACACCCAGGTTTACAGTGATGCCCGGGCTGAAATTCGTTCCAAATCTTTATTGGGTGAAAAGTATATCGCACTGATTCCCGGCACCCCTGGGGTTCCCAAATTGGATGATGGTCAAATTATAACCAATACCATGACCCCTGTGGATTTGGACGAAGTCTTAAACCATCTATCGCCTGTCTTAACCCGGCTAGATCCTGAAGACCTAAACACCCTGATTCATACGATTGCCGTCGCCTTAGACGGCAAAGAAGAAGAGCTCAGCAATATACTGACAGGGACTTCTGGATTAATGAAAATCCTGAATAATAACGAACTTGAAATCGTTCGCACGATTAAGAACCTCGATGCCTTGACAGGACGAGCCAATAGCCTGATCACTCGCAATGGCCCAGCACTTGATCAATTGATTGCCAATCTCAACGCTGCATCCAGAACCCTCAAAAATGATGCGCCATTATTGATTAAAAACATCAATTTAGCGACCGACGATGTGCGTGGAATTACTTCCCCCTTCCGGGAAAGCGCCCCCGATTTGTCACGCAAGATCAGCAAAATCGCAACCGATACG
This sequence comes from Candidatus Sericytochromatia bacterium, assembly GCA_037968875.1. Lineage (GTDB taxonomy): Bacteria > Cyanobacteriota > Sericytochromatia > UBA7694 > UBA7694 > JBBKWI01. The sequence continues at coordinate 4,360 of JBBKWI010000116.1, forward strand.
GCTCAGTTTACAGACGCCCTCAGCCAGCACCCGGATATGGTTCATAATTTGAATGCGACTTTAGCCGAATTACCACCTCTTTTACAAAAAGCGCCTCAGACTCTCGATCGCTTGCCTGTAATGTTAGATCAATTGAACCCTTTACTCAACAAAGCTGAATTGGCGATGGATCAACTCAACCCCTTATTGACAGAAGCCAATAAGCTCATCAATGACGAAGAGCTAAAAAATACCATCAAAGAAATTTCAAAAGATGGTGTCAAAGTTCGTATTATCAACGGTATTGAACTGCGTTTATGGTAAGCCGGTGCTAAAACTGGGACTCACAGGCGGCATCGCCAGTGGCAAGTCAACTGCTGCACAGGTCTTAACAGAGGCTGGCGCTGTTGTTTTAGATGCTGATCTGATTGCCCACCAGCAATACCAGCCAAATGGCCCCGCTTATCAAGACTTAATCAACTATTTTGGCCCCGAGATTCTCAATTCAGCAGCAGAAATCGATCGCCAGGCTTTGGCGACAAAGGTCTTTGGCAATCCAGCAGCCCTGGCAGCACTAAATTCCCGGGTACACCCCCACGTACGGGCCGCTTTGGCCAGTAAAATCCACTTTTATCAGCAATGGGAAACGCGCCACCCCAACTCACTGCTATTGGTTTTAATGATCCCACTGCTCTATGAGTCTGGTTTAGAATCACTGGCCGACAAAGTAGTAGTGGTCTATTGCGAGCCACAGCAACAATTGCAACGCTTGATGGCGCGTAATGACTTAAGCCTCAGCGCAGCACAGGCCCGATTAGACGCTCAAATGCCAATCACAGAAAAACGTGAGCGAGCAGATTATTGTATAGACAATCGCCTGGATCCAGCACATACTAGAGAGCAAATCCATCAATTACTGGGAGAATTAAAATGGGAACCTTACGATCCTTCGCTTGCGTAATTGCTAGCGCCTGCTTACTGTCTCAAACTGCATTTGCAGAGACCATCAGTCACAGTCATTCAGAGCATCTGGTTGATTTATCTCGCTCCCATTGGAGCCATGACAGTGTTGTTAAAGTCGTCGACACCTACCCAATCATGCAGGGTTTTCAGGATCATACCTTTCGTGGGGATTGGACTGTCAATCGCTATGAATTGGCTGCAGCCGTCGCCAAAACCTTTAACTACTTACAGTCCAGTCACAAACTAGACTTACCCGTGCTCAAAATTTCTAGCAATACTGGCGTTTCACCTGATCACTGGGCTTATCCTTATGTGCGCAAGTTATTCCAAGAAAACGGTTTAATGGCGATGTTGATTCAAGACGGCAACTTTAATGGTACGCAGGTCGTCACCCGCAAAGAACTGGCCTATGCTTTTTCAGAATTGTTGGGCCTGATCGAAGCCGCGCGTCAACAGCCGCTGATGGCTGAAAAACGCGTCAGCCAATTGGCCCTTGATCTCGAACCTCGCTCGCCATACCAAGCGTCTATTCACCAGGCCTTAAATCAGTATCAATTCATGACATTATATGCAGATCATAGCTTCCGGCCAGATGCCCCAGTGACACGCTATGCACTAGCAGCCTCATTGAGCAAAGTGTTTGAAGCTTTTGAACCGACTGTAAGCATGACTCAGTCCCAGACGGATAATTAGCTAATTTCAATTGCCAATAAAAAAGCCCCCCGGTCGTAACCAGGGGGCTTTATATTTTCGTTTAATCTGTGTTGCTATCTACAGTTTCAGTCGCAGATTCTGCTTCACTAGCTGAAATAGCAATAGCTTCTGCCTGAGCACTTTTTTCAGCAGCGAGTCTAGCTGCAGTCTCGGCATCAATAGATACTACCCGGTGAGATTTATAATGAATACTGCCAGATATGAGTTGGCCGAACATTTGTACAAACTCACCGATCTCTCCTGGATAGTCTCCCACGATAGTGACCATATATTTTTTTCGTTGAGAGGCTGAATAGACGGAAATCACAAACAGGCCTTCTTCTTCTTGCAATAAGACCTGACCGATCACCTCAACAATATTTGCTTCAGGCAAGGTTCGGCGCAGATTGGCAATTTTAATGGTCGGAGACTCATCTACTTTGCGGTACTGGGCTGCCTTTTGCGAATAAGTTGGCCAGAAAGCAAATTGAATTTCGCGATCCTTAAACTTTTGAATCGGATATTTCTTTTGCATATCGCGCTTGCGCTCATCTTCAAATTTATATTGAAAACCGTCAATGTCAATCACCCCCCGTTTTTTACGGGGATCAACTTCAATGATCGTGCCTTTGGTCATACCAATCGCACGTTGAAAATCCTGGGTCAGTGCGTGATCAGGCAACAAAAAGGGTGAGTCTGGAATGGCAATCGGTGGACTGCTGCGACGTGGCGGACGCGGCCCACGATCATAGCCCCCACTTCGTTGGCCGCCTCGGTCATCACGATTTGAGTCCCGGCGTTGATAGCCTCCGCCACTACGGTCATCGCGGTTAAAGTCACGGCGCTGATAGCCGCCACCACTGCTACCACGGTCATCACGATGAGTCTCTCGGCGTTGATAAGCACCGCCACCACTGCCCCGGTCATCGCGGTTAAAGTCCCGACGCGGATAGCTGCCACCACGGTCATCATTGTGAGTCTCTCGGCGTTGATAGCCCCCGCCACTACCGCCACGGTCATCGCGGTTAAAGTCACGGCGCTGATAGCCGCCACCACTGCTACCACGGTCATCACGATTATAATCCCGGCGCGGTTGATCTCCGCCGCCACGGTCATCGCGATTATAGTCCCGACGTGGGTAATTGGCGCCGCCACTGCTGCCACGATCATCACGGTTAAAGTCCCGCCGTTGATAACCGCCTCCACTACTGCCACGATCATCACGGTTAAAGTCACGGCGCGGCTGATCAGCGCCGCCACCACGGTCATCACGACTATAGTCCCGACGGGGCTGATCTCCGCCGCCACGGTCAACGCGATTATAGGCCCGACGTGGGTAATTGGCGCTGCCACTGCTGCCACTGCTGCCACGGTCATCACGGTTAAAGTCCCGACGTTGATAACCGCCGCCACTACTGCCGCGATCATCACGGTTAAAGTCCCGACGGGGCTGATCAGTGCCGCCACCACGGTCATCACGATTATAGTCCCGACGTGGGTAATTGGCGCTGCCACTACCGCCACGGTCATCACGGTTAAAGTCCCGACGCGGGTAATCACCGCCACCACTGCTGCCACGATCATCGCGATTATAGTCCCGGCGTTGATAGGCATCGCCACTGCTACTACCACGGTCGTCGCGATTATAGTCCCGGCGCTGATAGCCACCTGGACGCTCTGAACGATGTTCTACGCGCTCACCAGTAGGACGTGCCGGACTAGGCTCGCGATTTATATCCCCCCGTTGATCCCCCTCAGAATCACTGTCTTTGCTTGGTTCAGGATCCTGTCGATTAAAATTATCCATGACTCTATGTTAATACTCCCTAAACAGCTATCCCCTCATCATATCTGCAAACACAAATAGACTAAGCAGCTCTTCTACTAAAATAATTATCGCTCAATATGCCTTATCATACTAACATGCAGTCGCAAGGCCGATAAGCTTTTCGCTTGCGAAATCAATAGAATTGAAATCAGCTGAACCATTTGCTGAAGCGCTCTTAACTACAGTGCTTGTCCAGCAGCAAATCCAGAAGCCCAGGCCCATTGAAAATTATACCCCCCTAGCCATCCTGTAACATCTAATAATTCGCCAATACAATAGAGACCAGGCACTTTACTTGATTCAAAGGTTTTAGACGAAAAGTGGCGGGTATCAGCCCCCCCAATCGTCACTTCCGCTTTGGCATAGCCTGAGGTTCCTGCGGGTTTCAGCTCCCAGTTTTGAACGGTATTCAATGTCTCAAGCAGTCGTTCTGGCGCGTATTTTTCCAGGGGCAGCGAATCAAAGTAACGATCCTTCCAGATTTGCAAAAATCGTTTAGGAAACCAGTTTTTAAGATGATTGTGCAATGCAATTCCTGGTTGAGATTGCTGTAAATTTGCGATTTCGTGAGCCAGGTCAAGCTCAGGTAGCCAACGAATTTGCAAACTTTGACCGCTTTGCCAATAAGACGAAATTTGTAAGATCGCCGGTCCGCTAACACCAAAATGGGTAAATAAGAGGTTTTCATTAAAGGCATGCTCACCACAGCTCACCGCGACAGGCATTGCAACCCCACGTAGTTCTGTTAAAAAATGCTGTTCCGGATCATACGTGAGCGGCACCAGGCCAGGTTTGGTTTCTACTAAGCCATGCCCAAATTGCTTTAAGATGCGATAGCCCAGCCCAGTCGCTCCAATTTTGGGTATCGATAATCCGCCACAAGCCAGGACCAATTTTGGGGCTTGATACTGAGCGCCTTCACAATCCAGATAAAATTGGCCTTCAGACTGACTGACCCTTTGAATTTGTACGCCGGTCTGTATCGAGACCCCTGCCTCGCGGCAATCGCTTAAGAGCAGATCGACAATTTGGCGAGAAGACGACTCACAAAAAAGCTGGCCTAATTTTTTTTCAAACCACTGTATGCCATGGGCTTCGACTCGCTCTAAGAAATCGCCCGGTGTAAAACGCGCCAGTGCAGATTTACAAAAATGGGGGTTCTCTGAAATATATTGATCGGGGCTAGCATACAAATTTGTGAAATTACAGCGTCCCCCCCCTGAAATCAATATTTTCTTGCCGACTTCGCTCATATGCTCTAATAAAAGCACCTTCCGGCCCCGGCGAGCGGCAGTTATTGCACACATCATGCCCGCAGCACCCGCACCGATAATAATCAAATCCCAGTCTTGCATCTAATTTCCTGCTAGAGTCATGTTAAACTCACTGTACTGAATTAATCTGAGAAAGGACAGGGTTTCTCAATCCAACATGTTTTCTCTTTTTCAATCTTTGCAAGAAGCAGAAGCCCTGCTCAATCAGGGTCAAATTGCGGCAGCTGAACGCACCTTGACACCGATCATACATCACCCGGCTGCCCAGCATTTGCAAGGGGTGATCTGCTTACATTCTCAACGCTCTGAGCAAGCAGCAGAGTACTGGAGTCAGGCCCTGGAACTGGGTGCAGATATCAGCTTACATCTAGAATTAGCCCAACTCTATGTTCATTTAGAGCGTTTCCCGCTGGCACTCAAGCATTTTGATCTGGCGAAAACGTTAGATATTCCTTTTGATGATCCTGCTGAACACCGCCTGGCACTAACTTTGCATGCCTGTGAAAAATTCACTAAGGCCCAGAGTCAATATGAGCAAGTCTTACTCAAACACCCCCGTCATGGCTCACTTTGGATGCAATACGCCAATGTCCTGGCCGATCAGGGCATCTGGTCTGAAGCCCAAACCGCTTATGATCGCGCGGCAGAGTTGATTCCAGAGGATCCCCTGATTCGCTATAATTTAGCTAGACTGGCTTATTTGCAAGGCCAGTACCCTCTGGCACTAAGCCATCTTAAACGCTTAAACCTGGCCAGAGACCATAGCTTAAAACCAACAGTATTGCAATTACAAGCGACCCTTTTGAAAGCAATCGGTGAGCTCACTGCAGCACAGCAGATTTGCGAAGAATGGATTCAAGTCTCCCCACAGCAGGCCGAAGCCCATAATTTGATGGGCGCTATTTTGCAGGCAGCTCATCAGGGCGAGGCCGCTGAGCAGCACTACCGGCAGGCGCTGGCCCTGGAGCCCCAGACCCAAACGCAGCTCAATCTGGCCCAGTTGATGCGCGAGCGCGGGCAAGCCACAGAGGCGGTTCGGCTCTTGAGAGAACTCTCTGCCCAGTGGGCCCCGGCCCGCTACCCCCTGGCCTTTGTTTTGCCACCTGTCTTTGAAAGTCAGGCTGCCCTGGCGATCTGGCAACAGCATTTGCAAGTACAATTACAAGATCTGGAAGACTGGCCTCTGAGCCTACAAGATCCCTTACAATCCGTGGGGCCACTGCCCTATTATCTGCCCTATTTAGGCCTCGATGATCTCAAGCTCAATCAACAATTGGCCAGACTGATGCTCAAGGCTTGCCCGGCTCTGGCCGAAACACCAGCACTTACAGTACCTGCTATGCCCCCCAGCGAGCGCAAACGCCTGGGAATCATTTCAGGATTTTGGCGTGAGCACACGGTCATGCATTTGTTTGCCCAGCACTTGCCCGAATTAGCGGCTCACTTTGACTTGCATCTGATCAGTACTGGCCAGCAGCAGGATGCCCTTACAGAAGACTTAAAGAACCATTATCAACTGCATCTGTTGCCACGCGACTGGCAGACAGCCCGACAAGAAATCGTTGATTTGCAATTGGATCTAGTGCTCTATTTTGATCTCAATTTAGATCCAATGACCTGGTATTTAGCCTGCGCGCGATTGGCCCCGATTCAGGCCATGACCTGGGGGCATGGGATTACTTCTGGCCTGCCAAGTATCGATTACTTTATCAGCTCTGAGCATTTAGACAACAGCCCGGAGGCCTATAGCGAAAGCCTGATACAACTGCCAGGCTTAATGGGCTGGTGGCAGCTCCCTAACCCTGATAACACAGCTGAGTTTGACCCCGCAGAATTTGATCTACCAGGCCATGCCCCTTTGTATCTCTGCCCTCAGAGCTTATATAAACTGCATCCTGATTTTGATGCCTGTCTATCAGGCATTTTAGCTGCTGACCCTGAAGCCCATCTGGTCTTGATCGAAGGTCTCTACCCGGAATGGCGGCAGATTTTAGAGCAGCGCTGGAAGGCCTGGCTCGATCCCCAACGTGTGCATTGGCTACCCCGGCAGTCCCCTGAGGCCTTTCTGCGCTTATTACAGTGTGGCTCTGTCATGCTAGATCCCTTCCCTTTTGGTGGCGGACTGACAGCAATGCAGGCTTTTTCTGTGGGGCTGGGTGTGGTGACTTTGCCCGGAACGAGTCTCAAAGGCCGCATTGCTCTGGCTGTGGCCCGCCAGCTCAATTGGGAAGCCGGTATTGCCGAGAACACAGCAGACTATATCCAGCGGGCAGTCCAGGTCGCCCAGCAAGGCCGAGATCCTGATTTAGCCCAACACTATGCTCAGACGATCCCCCTCGCTCAGGGTATATTGTCAGAAGCCTTGCTGGCCCTCAAAGTCGTCAATAGCCCCATCTAGATAAAATGAGTCCTGATCAGTAAAAGAAACAAACGGAGACACAGATGTTTGCCTATACCTATAAAAACGCCCACCCATTGAGTGATTTTCAAATCGAAAAAACAGAGCAACCGACCCCCCAAGTTCGTGCCAATGATGTGCTGGTCCGCGTCAAAGCGGTCGCATTTAATCCGGTGGATTATAAAATTCGCCAATCGCGCTCGAGTCAAAATGATCAGGCCATGATTCTGGGCTGGGACACCTCAGGCGTGATTGAGCAGGTGGGCGCGAATGTCACCGAGTTTAAGCCTGGGGAAGCCGTTTATTATGCAGGAGACATTACCCGTGCGGGTGGCTATGCTGAACTCCAGGCGGTCGATCAGCGCTTGATTGCCCACAAGCCCCAGAGCCTGGGCTTTGCTGAGTCGGCGGCGCTGCCCTTAACAGCTCTAACGGCCTATGAGGCATTGTTTGAGCGTGGCTTCAACTTAAACGAAAATAGTAAGGTGCTGATTATCGGCGGAGCCGGTGGTGTGGGTTCGATTGCGATTCAATTGCTTAAAGCTTTGACCCCAGCGAGCGTGATTGCGACCGCCTCTCGACCTGAAACCATCAGCTGGGTCAAAGAGCGCGGCGCGGATCATGTGATCGGCCGCGAACTGAAAGTCGGGTTGAATCAACTCGGCATCAAAGAAGTCGATATTGTTTTTGGAACCACCCACACTGAAAGCTATTTATCTACTTTGCCAGAAATTATCCGTCCTTTTGGGCATCTGATTCTGATTGATGATCCCCAGACACTGGATATCGTTTCGTTTAAGCTCAAAGCGATCTCGGTGCATTGGGAATTTATGTTCGCCAAATCTATGCATAACTATAAACCCGAAGAGCAGGGTCTTTTCCTGGGGTATTTGGCCAAATGGGTCGATCAAGGCAAGATCAAAGTCGCCCAGAACCAAACGGTAGCAGCCTCCGTTGAGGGCATCAAAGAGGCCCACCAATTGCTCGAAAGTGGAAAGTCTATCGGCAAGATCATTATGACCTATTGAGTATGTCTAAAAAAGAAAGTAAGCCCATTCAGTTTGAAGCATTAGAAAAAGAAATCATAGCCTTTAGAGATGCCCGCAATTGGAAACAATTTCATCGCTTAAAAGATTTATTACTGGGATTAAATATAGAAGCCTCGGAGCTTTCAGAATTGTTTCTCTACAAAAACGAGGCTCAAATTGCTGAAGTTAAGACCGAAGATATCGCTGACGAACTGGCAGACATCTTTGTATTCACCACCTATTTAGCCAATCATTTTGGGATAGATTTGCCTGAGGCCGTGCGCAATAAAATTCAGAAAAATAATTTAAAATACCCGCTCGAAACCAGTTATAACTCCAATAAAAAGTATAATCAGATTTGATCATTGCAATTGATCATACTGTACAAATACGGCACTATCTGGTCAAATGAATCCAGCCGATGATGGCAAGCATCAGTTTAGAAAAAGAGTCTATATGAACAATACTGAGCCCCCACGCAAACGACGTGTGCGTTATAGCGGAACCAATCCCAGTCGCTTTCATGAAAGATACAAAGAGTTAAATCCTGAAAATTATCCCGAAGATATTAAAAAGGTGATCGCAAAAGGCAATACCCCTGCTGGCATGCATTTACCGATTTGTGTCAATGAAATTCTGAAGATACTCAAGCCAGAGTCGGGTCAGACTGGCTTAGACGCCACGCTTGGATTTGGCGGCCACACCCAGACCTTGCTATCAGCAATTCGACCCGGTGGTCAGATGGTCGGGATTGATGTAGACCCGATCGAGAGTTCTCGTACAGAGCAGCGCTTACGTGCACTGGGGTTCACTGAGCAAGAATTAGTGGTCAAGCAGCTTAACTTTGCTGCCATAGCCAAATTACTCCAGGAGATTGCCGGCTTTGATTTTATTTTGGCCGACCTGGGTGTCTCGTCGATGCAATTGGACAATCCCGAACGTGGATTTACTTACAAGCGAGAGGGCCCGCTGGATCTCAGGCTCAATCCCGAGCAAGGCCAGTCAGCGGCAGACTTAATTCAGACACTCTCGCAAGAAAAGCTGGAAACGATTCTGCGCGACTATTCTGACGAGCCCCATGCCCAGATTTTGGCCGCGGCGATATATCAAAACAGAACGCAAATCAAAACGACAACGGATCTAACTCAGATTATAAACAAGGCTCTCAAAAATCAAAAGCAGGATTGCAATCGATCAATTAGGAGAAGCTTCCAGGCTTTGCGAATTGAAGTCAATAACGAGTTTTCTGTGCTTGATCAGTTTCTGAGAAGCCTGCCCATCTGTCTAAAACCGAATGGTAGAGTCGCCCTCTTGTCTTTCCATTCGGGTGAAGACAAGCGCGTCAAGCAGTTTTTTAAGCAGGGATTTGAGGCCGGGTTCTATTCAGAGATTAGCCAGAAACCGATTCGGCCCACAGCTCAGGAGCAATTTGCAAACCCTCGCTCCAAGTGCGCTTTGTTAAGATGGGCCATTCGCTCAGCACAGCCAGCTTATTAGCTTGCGTCGACATGAGTTGCTTTGATGAGCAAAACAAGAATTGAAATGCGAATTTCTCAAATAGTAATTGATTGTTATGATTAACTGACTTGGGGATTGCGGCCAGTGGCGCTGTGATGCATATAGCGAAGTGAAAGTGCTGTTGAGAAGCATAGATAACTTGAAACGGTATTTCATATCTGGAGTGGCTAGTGATGGCCTATAGTAGCGGGTTAATAAGTGTATTGTAAGAGAGTATAGTTTGAATTATTGTGCGATTACTGAAAGCATCATCGAAAGCAGGGTGCATAAAAGCATCAGTTCAAATTTCATTTTCTCTCACCTCCTTATACTGTATATATAGAAAGCCATCATGAGAAAATGACGTTAAGAAACCAAAGATGGTGCTAAGAGCAGTTTAAGATTTACTTAAACTTGGCGATTTAAGTGCATAGAGCGGGAACTTCGGCTCAGAGCGCCAAAATCCCCCATCAAAAACGGTTATCGTTCAAACTGTAATCTGAAAAGTCAAACTCAAGGGCAGATGATCCGAGCTTTGGATGCCGTCCAGAATTTTGGCGTCGCTGACTTCTATTTGGCGCACAAAGACATAATCCAATACAAGCAGCCAGCGCGTATCGTTCTCAAAATTGACTGGCCTGAGATTGTGATCCTGCAAGGTCTCCAGCAAGAGACGGCGGCGTCTGCGGTTCCAGGTATTGAAATCACCTGCAAAGAGCAAAGGGCCTTTGTGCAAATCGATCACACTTACAATTTGTTCCAATTGTTGTTCAAAAGCTTCGTTCTGTCTGAAGTTGATAAAGTGTGAATTGATTACCAGCAATTGCTCTGAGTGATCAGCAATCGGGAAAAAAGTAAAGGCCGTGCTCTTGGGCGTATTCAAAAATGGCTCGCGGATTGGGCCATGGCGATTAAAAGCCGATTCAAAATCGATCTTGCAGCCCGTCATCACTCCACAAGATGAGCCGCAGCGGTCCAGGGCAAAGCTTTCACCAAAGGCCCAACTATACTCTGGATCATAATGATTGATCGGCTCATCAAAATTGACCTTAGCTTCTTGCAAGAGCAAGAGATCAAATTGTGGATGCAAGATTTCAAAATCCCGCTGCCATTTTTTGCGCTTGCTCTTAAGAATATTCCAGGACAAAGCCTGATAAGTCTGATCCAAGACAAAAGCCGCATGCGGGCTTTTACCAAAGGCACGTAGACTATTAAACTCTTCGGGAACGAAGCGTGCCATTATTTATTTCAAGAGCTCCGAAACCGAGAGCCTATTATTGATATTGTAGATCACACGGGCAAAGAGCTCTGCGATTGAGACTTCAGCATACCATTCGTGCTGGGCCATAAATTCAGGGCCATGATACACCGCATCGGTACCAATTACCTTTTCGATGATGCCATCGCGATAAGCCTGATCCAGTTTTTTAACAGCTTCGCCATTAAAATAAGGCAGTGAGCAAGCCAAATAGATCTTTTTAGCGCCTTTGGCACGCAAGAGACGCGCCGCATTGACGATTGTACCGCCAGTGGCAATCATATCGTCAGCTATCAAAATATTGCGATCTTCGACATTGCCGATCAAGCGCACCGACTCAATTGAACTCGGGCGAGAATAATCTCGCACTTTGTCTACAACAGCCAGATCAGCTTTGAGCTCACGGGAATAAAAACGGGCCCGTTCAACAGAACCCACATCGGGTGCCACCACTGTCAGATCAGGGATCGGCGCCAGAAAACGCCGTATATATTCAATGATTGTGTGGGAAGCATGAATATTTTCAAAATGGGCCTGCCTGAAAAAGCCTTCTATCGGCTCGGCATGAATATCCAGGGTAATCACCCGATCCGCACCAGAAGCCTCTAAAAATTTAGCGATTTGGCGGGCCGTAATCGACTCGCGGCCTTTTTTGCGTTCTTGTCTGGAATACGGATACTGAGGGATCACTGCTGTAATGCGATCGGCATCAGAATTGTAAGCAGCATCAAGAGCCGTACACAATGCCATTAAATTATCGTTGGTGCTGCGCTCATGACGCGTCAGAGGATCATCCATACATTGCACAACATAGACATCATCCCCGCGAATATTATCTTCGATCACAGTTTTGACTTCTCTGTTAGAAAAAAAGACCTCTTTTGAGGTCCGGTGACAGGTGGCGGTGTGCTCACCAATTAGTTCGTTCAGGTGCTGAGACATGCGCTCAGCAAAACCTGTGCCTGATTGACAAGCGATAATACTTAATCTGCCGCGGGAGCGATCTCTGTCCATTCTTCTTAACCTTGGTTTGCTTTGATTCTGCTCATTCTGTTGTTCAGATGAAGCGTCTTGAAAGTCTGGTCTGGCCTCTAAAACTAATGGCTTCAGGCTGACACTGCTAAGTTGACCCATGGTGGTTCTCCTCCCCAAAAGGGCTGATACTTTACACGTTAGCAGATCTAGGTCCAAGCTGCCAGAAACTCAGGGTTAAATTCAGCCAGGGTTTGGAGTTAAATTCAGGCTGGACAGTTCTATTGTCTGCTTTCTCTTAGCTCCCTGAGCTACCAAAACCCTGCTCACCACGGGTCGTTTCCCATTCACTTAAGTCGAGCTCCTGGCTGCCATGCAAACGCGCACAAATCATCATCACCAATTGTGCGATTTTATCTCCAGCCTCAAATTCACGATCCTGGTCCCCATGGTTGTAAAGCTTGATCATCAATTCACCTGTGTAATTGGGATCTACTACACCCGCACCTTTTTCGATATTGCTTTTGACCGAAAGTCCCGATTTTGACCAAACAAAACAACCGAGTACAAAATCACTATGATAGGCCAGCGGTAATTCAGGCAGCTGAATCCGCAAGCCAGTACCAACAACATCACCCTGACCCGCTGGCAAAACAAAGGCAACAGGGGTTCGGATATCAAAGCCCAAATCTCCATCATAGGCTTGCTCAGGAGCATGGGCTGCTGGATTTAATTTTTGATAATAGAGTTGCATGGTGATCCCTTTTTGTAATAATTCTTGATACTTCAGCTTACGGCTTTTCGTGCTACTTGGCAGCCAAGCGGCCTTGAGTCCTGTTACAATTTAAGCATTATCCACTGTAAAAATCAGGTACATCATGTTTTTTGAAAATGTAAATATTATTGGGATGGGCTTTGTTGATCCCCCCCACCGTATCAGTTCAGCCGATATTGAATCCCAATTAGCAGACAATCTGGCCCGCTTTCAAATGCGTCCCAATTTAATTGAGTCCCTGACAGGTATTCGTGAACGCCGCTTTTGGGACCCTGGCGTTCAGCCCAGCGAAGTCGCCACTCAGGCTGCTGTCAGAGCCCTTGAAGACGCCAAACTAGACAGAGACAAAGTCGGCATTTTAATCAGCACCTCAGTCAGCAAAGACTATATTGAGCCTTCAATTGCGGCTTTGATTCATGGCAATTTGGGCCTCAAGCCAGAATGTTTCAATTTCGATATCGGCAATGCCTGTCTCGGGTTTTTAAATGGCATGGAAGTCGCTGGAAATATGATTGAACGCGGTCAAATTGACTACGCTGTGATTGCCAATGGCGAAAGCAGCCGCGATATCATCGAAATTACCATTCCCAAACTGCAAAGCCCAGATATTAGTCTTGAAGAATTTCGTGCCCGCTTTGCAACCTTAACTCTGGGCTCAGCAGCAGTCGCAATGGTCTTAACCCATGCCAAACATGCCCCGAATGGCCATCGTTTTAAAGGCGGTGTCTCACTGGCTGCCACACAACACAATCGCTTATGTACCGCCCAGAATGACGATATGATCACCGACGCCAAAGGCTTGCTAGTCGCTGGTGTTGAATTAGGACACCAGACTTATCAATTGGCCCGCGAGCAATTGGGCTGGCGCAACGACAATATTGACCATTATGTGATGCACCAAATAGGCAATGCCCATATGCGTTCGATTATGGATGCCCTTGAAGTGAATTCCGAAAAAGTGCCTAAAATATATCCTGAATTTGGTAACACAGGCCCGACAACGATCCCGTTAACGCTGGCCAAAATGGCCCAGGAAAATGTTTTCAAAAAAGGCGAGCGAATCGCTATGCTAGGCATTGGCAGCGGAATCAATTGTTCAATGATGGAAATCGTCTGGTAAGCAAATCCAACCCTCTCGGAGTCAGCCATGGATCATGAAGCCTTGCAAATCATCCTGGGCCCAGAGATCCATCTGGGCATCCATTGGACCGAATTTTTGCAAGTGCATTCTGCTTCAGAGGCCAGCACGCAAGATTTCATAGCTTATTTGTTTGAAAACAAAGTGATCAGCTTTAAACAGCTGGAACTGATTCACCAGGCAGAGCCTGTGACAATATCTGAAGCAGGACAATTGCAAGCGCATTTAGTCGAACAAGCGATTCAAAGCAAACTCTATAATGTCATCGCTCCTTTAGGCCAGGGGGCCATGGGCATAGTCCATTTAGCCAAAGACCGCAGTCTTTTGCGAGAGGTGGCCCTAAAGTCACTGCTGGCTCCTGAACAAGGCATGCCACAGAGCGTGATTCGTCGCTTTTTGAACGAAGTTCAGATCACCGCCCAACTGGATCACCCGCAAATCATTCCCATTTATCATCTGTCAGCGACAGACTCAGGCATGCCGGCCTACACCATGAAGTGTATTGCAGGAAAAACCTTTAAAGAGCTAATCAGCGAAGCCCGTCAACAGCTTAAGCAAGGCTGTTTAGATGATGCACATCAGCAAAGTACTTTGCTGGATCATTTTCTTAAAGTTTGTGATGCCATGGCTTACGCCCATTCACGCTCCGTGATCCACCGCGATCTCAAGCCGGCAAATTTAATGGTAGGCCCCCACGGTGATGTCTATGTGATGGATTGGGGAATCGCCAAACGGGTCCAAGATCCAGACGCTAATCAAGAAGATATCTTGATTGATCCCCTCACAGAAGGAGATCCTGATGCGACGCAAATGGGGCAGATTCTGGGCACCCCTCGCTATATGTCACCACAGCAGGCAGCAGCCAAAAACGATCTATTGGATCAACGCAGTGATCTCTTTGCCCTGGGCTTAATTTTATTTGAAATTCTCTGCCTGAGCCCGGCCTTTACAGCAAAAACACAAATCGACTTGCTCAAAAAAGTCCTCAAAGCCGAACTAAACCCCATGCTTTCACCTGGCAAAGGATGGCCTGTTTCTGGTGCGATGCGAGCAATTGTTGCCAAAGCCACCACCAAAAAAACACCGCCCCGCTATGGACGCGTTGAAGATTTTGCCGTAGATATTCGGCGCAGCATCAACGATCAGCCCGTCACGGTCTATCAGGAACCCTTGATTTATCGTAGCTTACGCACGGCCCGCAAACATGGACGAATGACCTTATTCAGCGTACTGGCTCTAGCCACAACCTTGATGGTCTTAACGGGTGTTAGCTTAGTGCTACAAGTACATGCTTCACAGGCAACCGCCCGCCATGAAGCCCAATTAGCCAAACTCCTGGCTACTGGTGGCGCCAAAGCCCAGGCTATTGACAGCGCCTTTCTCAAGATTCAAAATCAATTGAATGGCTTGGCAGCAAGTGCCCAGGCGCAATTACAGCAAGCCCCACAAAAAAAAGACAGTACAAAGTCTGCACTTTTTTGGAATGATGACTATGCTTCAAGGCCTCCAGCAGACTCCCGTTTCTCGATTTATTATGATCGCTCAGTTTCACTCCATGAAGGCGTCTTCAAGGCCGCTCCCGGACTCACACAGACCCAATTAGCAGTCGATGCACAGCAAATCTACCCACTCAAGCATCAGGTTTACGCTATTTTTAGAAACAATCTTGAACCCGGCTTAAGCCCCACAGAATTTGAAAAGCAGTGGCTTGAAAAAGGAAGTTTAATCGACTGGGCCTATATCGCCCTGGCATCGGGCTTACATTATGCATTTCCAGGCAAAGGGGGCTACCCAGCTGATTATGACCCCCGCAAACGCCCCTGGTATCAAGCAGCTACAAACCAAAAGGGTAGTTTTTGGGGCCTTCCATACCAGGATATTTCAGGGCTTGGCATGATTTTACCTTGTTTACAAGCCTTGCATAACCCCACTGGGGGTCTGATCGGCGTCGTGGGTTTGGAATTAAGACTGACAAGGGTTCTGGAGCAATTTTTGAATTTTCCTGAGCAGCAAAGCGTACAGTATCTCTACCTGGCAGATCAAACCGGTCAAGTCATATTGGATTCAAAGCAGGGTGAAAGCAGTATTCAGAGCGGCAAGCAAACTCAGCCTTTGCCCGACCCACTGGTTCAACAAATGCTCCAAAAATCAAACGGCGTCTTTGAAAGCGAGCAAGAACTCTGGATCTATTATCGGATCAATGCCTTAAATTGGTTTTATATATTAAAAGTAGATCCACGTCTCCTGTTTAGCAATAAGCCTAAGCACTGAATTCCTCAGCGGGTCTGATGTGAAACAGAACTTTGCATCTGTTGCTGATAATAAGCCATCACGGCTGTGCTGAGATCACGGGCACTTAATAAGCCCAGTTCTTGCAGGACCAATAAAGGGTGCTTATCCGAACGTACAGGTAGGCTACAGGTCGCTTTGAGTGCAGGGGAAAGATCTTTGAGACAGTGCCAAATCGGGTCATCTACCCAGGGTGTATGCTCTACTCGTAAAACCGCTGCCAAATAATCAGGGAAATCAGCATTCATAATCAACATATCCAACAAGGGTTTAAACATCAATGGCAAATGCGTAAAGGTATCAATCCCCAGAATTTTTATTTGCTCAAGACTCAAATACTTGCGTTCCAATAATCGACTCACGAAGAGCTTCAAAGCCTGCTCTCTTTGACGCAAAAGGTATAAAATACTGACTTTACCCAAACTGGCTTGCGCGATCTGCTCCTCAAAACTCAAGAGTGCCTGCTGTATCGTTGCTTGACGAGTGATACCGGTTATCAAAAGACTTTTACTGATATCAATATTCTGATGTACACGGGCATGAGAACGCGCAATATCTAGCTCACACTGGCTTAAATAGCCCCGATCAACCAATAAATGTCCCAAAGGCTCTTCATCTAATTGCGGGTGATGTTGACGAATATTAGCAATCGCTTGATGATGCAAGTCATTAAACGCCATCAAAATCTGAACAAATGACATTTGACGCTCGAGTGGTCGCTGAATTTGGTATCGCAAAGCCCAGATCAAGCGCTCTAATTTCACCAAACGGTGATTATTCAAATAATAAAACAATGAGGGTTCTGACATCGATTAACCTCGTAATTTACATAACTTAATATACCGTAACATTAATTTACATTAAAAACAAGAGAGTCTCAAAGCGAGTCACTTATTGCTGATATTTTTCTAGCAATAGAGTAAGTGGGGCCAGGCTTTTTTCCATTCCCGCACTGCGATTTCGGGCTGCCCAGACTTGTTTAAAGTCTTGCACTAAGGGTTCTAAATTTAGTGCCAATGAGCGTCGAATCTCACCAGAAAGTTCACTGACACCCAGCTTAGTCTGTAAGCAAACAGACCCCAGACGGCAGGCATGCTGCATCAATCCGGCTGACAATTTCAACTCTTGTTGTAAAAGTCGAAAATCGGATCGACGGCTTTGCATGCGTTGAAAGGCGAGCATCAAGGCTTCCAGTTGTTTTTGTATGCTCAATAATTGGCCTGGATTTAAGGTTTGAAAGCGTGGATCTACCAGAGCAGAATCTGTTTGATACAAGAGTTCATAAAGCAGAGATTGCTCAGAATCTCCAGCGAGGAGACCCTGTATTTGACCCAATTGCAAAATACATTCACCTGCCTGAGCACTTGGATCTAATAGAATTTGTTGATTCAACATTTCAGCCAGTGGCAAATCATGATTTTGTTCGTCGCACCAGGAGAGAGCAGCACCATAGGCAAAAGCGGGCAGCTTACTTGCTATGGATTGCCACTGTCCTCCCAAATCCTCAATAATATAGCCGCTGGCGCCATGGGCGCGGCCCGCGCTTGCAGCTGAACGTAAATTATCAAAGGTTTTCTGGTCAACTCCTCCAATCGCATGGGTATTGGCCATCCCCGGACACATATAAAATGGGATACCTGACTCTGCAAAAATTTTCCCTTGCTCATCAAAAGGGTGATCGGCAGTATGACCTGCATTCATCACGATGCAAGGACGAGGCCATTGAGAGATCAACTCAGGATTGCTTAAAATTAACTCACCACTCAAAATGGGAATGCGCTGATTTTGCCTGGCAAAGTCGTGCAGACGTTGAATATAGTCGAGTAATACCTGTCCGGCTCCGCGCTCTTGACACAAGCGCTGGCTGCGTCCGGCTCCAAACTCAGCCCCCATTTCACAACCTATGGCAAACAATGGTGATTGAAAATGCGGAATTAATTGTTGAAAGAGATCCCGCATCAGCTTGGCTGATCCCGGATCCATACTGCAAAGTGCCTGTCGGGGTTTGAGCGTTTGTGTTTTTGCCAGCTGAGCTTGCGGACTGATGGCTTGCGCCGATGTGATTTCAGCCAGTTGTGAATATTTACTATGAGAGAGCCATTCGTGCATCTGGGTCAAAGCATATTGAAAGGGGACCAGTTCTATATAGTGTTCCTGGCAATATTGATCCAATTGAATCAGATCCTGGGGGGTTAGTGGGCTGGCATCCCGCCAGACTCTTTCGTGCCCTTCATAAGCAAAGCTATGTGAGAGACGCAATTGAACTTGATTGAACTTGAGCTCAGCAAATTGAGCAATCAGCATTTTTAGGGTTTCTAACCTGGGAATCTTGCCCTGACTGAAATCCAGACTGACACCTCGGTGCGCAAAATCGGGCCAGTCGCGAATTTCTAGACAGGGCACACGTGAATGGTACTGGCGTATCAATTGACCGAGGGTCATTAGGCCATAGAAAACACCGCGTTCGGATTGTCCTTCGACATAAATGCGATCTGGCTCAATTACCAATAAATAGGATTCAGCTTGTGGCAAAATCGGGTTAATAATCAAATGGATGCCTGCTTTGTCTGTGCGCGGATTGGCGCTTAAAACGGCAGAGATGCCACGTTCTTTGAGATACACCTGACAACGGTTGGCCAATCGATAGAGTGAAAGGTCTTGCAGATGAATATAAAGAGGTAAATGGGGCTCAAAGTGCCCGCTGGTATTCTTGAGATGACGAGGATAGGGAATCAGGGCATGCATACTGAAACCTCGCTGACGTGCTTTAGCTATCATAACAAAATCAGCAGTAAAGAGCCGTGACCGAAAGCAGATCTGCCCAGAGCAATCAATGTTGCCAAAAGTAGAGCCCGCTCAGTTTGGGGAAACTTGAACGGGCTCTACAGGTCAAATAATTATTTTAGCGTCTACGGAAAGCCTGAGCAGCAACCGCATCACCATTTGCTGGCGGCTGGGCTGAGCGCAGTGTGCGCAAAGCATGCTCAATTTGAATGCGGCCATGGCCAAACAAACGCGGGTCTCCAAGATTTTTACAGGTGCTCTGGATTAATTGCGTCAATTGCACTGGATTTAGCTGAGGGGCCTGAGATAAGAGCAAACCAGCCATCGCGGTAACCATCGGTGCTGCCATTGAAGTCCCTGACATCGTAGAGTAAAAAGAATCAATACCCTGATTGGCCATCGTATGGGTCATAAAGGTCGGCGTCGTAGAAATAATATCGACTCCCGGTGCGACCACATCAATGTTTTCGTCGTGATTTGAGAAACTGGCCAGCCCATCTTGATCGTCGGTTGCACCGACAGCCAATACGCCAGGGTAATTGGCAGGGAAGCTAGTATGTGTATAATCATTGCCAGCAGCTGCAACCAGGAGTACGCCTTTTTCTTGAGCATATTTGATTGCCAGTTCAATTGGCTTACTGGTTTCAGGACTGCCTAGCGACAGGTTAATGACCCGCGCCCCTTGATCTGTGGCATAAGTGATGCCCTGAGCAATGGCAAATGCTGAGCCCCAACCTTCGCCATTGAGCGCTTTAATATTAAGTACTTTGACACCCGGAGCGATACCGGCAACGCCGGTCTGGTTATTAGGGATGGCGGCAATTACACCGGCGACATGGGTGCCATGCCCCATTTGGTCGAGGGGATCGTCATCAATCGTATCTGAAGAGCCATCGCCATTGGGGCCAGATGGGAAGTCAGCCATAAAGTCTTTGCCATTAATAATTTGGCCTTTGAGATCAGGGTGGTTATAGTCCACGCCGCTATCAATAATGGCAATCATGATGTTTTTGCTGCCCTGACCGCCCTGCTCCCAGCCTGTGGGGATACCAATTTTAGGTAAAGCCCATTGCTGACGATAAAGCATATCGTTAAGTGCGGGTACCTGTGGAACCGCCGCTGGCTGCCCTGCAACCGGCGCCGTATTGAATGAACGCAAACCTGAACTATAAGAAAGCGGACGAGGCGCTGTACCTAAAGCACGATAACGTGGATTCAGTTCGACAGAATTATATTGGGGGTTGGCACGCAATTTTGCCAATTGGGCCTGAAGATTGCCGCCTGAAAGCTTGCTTTCGAGTAAGGTAAAGGCCTGATCTTTAACTTGCAGACTTTGCTTGGGAGCCAGGCCAGCCGCATTTAAACTGGAAGCACTCAGTGCAGAGACTTGCTGAGTCCGAAAGGCACCCGGAGCGACTTTATAACCAACAACGATTTGGTTAGGAACAAATACTTCTTGATTTTTAGTGACCCATTTGGCAGAAACCCGAGTGGTCCCAGGTCGCTGAAGATTTTGCGAGCCAGCAATAGAATTAGCAGGAAGCAGACGGGGAGAGCCACAAGCGACCAGACTAAGTAGACTGAGGCTGAGTCCAAGGGTCCGTTGAAAGGTGTTCATAATGTTTATACGCTCTCCGCAAATCGTTGTTAATTCAAGTATAGGCATTCTTAGCTGCAGCATTGCCTGATTTAACCATAAGTTAAATCAACAATAAAAAAACCATATACTCTTGTTTCAAGCAAAGCGATGATAACTGGCTCCACTTGCATCTGCTTACAGCTCAATTGCTGAGCTATCACTCTGCGGCTTGCTTGTGTGAGTCGTCGCTTAGCTCTGGGGGGGACGCCGCTTTAGTGGCTTATCGAACTTATTCGTACCAGAGCCAGTGTATCTACCTTTGGGGGCCATTTTTGACGGCTTTGCGAAAGGTTTGCTGTCAGTGCCAGCAGCTCTAGCTTCGGTCGGCTGCATTTCTGACGGATTAGCGAAAGGTTTACCGTCAGTTTTAGCTGTCCTAACTTCGAAGTTCAGCCCTTTTTCCAAGGCTGTCTTATTTTTGTCAGTACCTGCTGATCTACCTTCTAAGGCATTCCTTTTTAGTTGAGCAGACTTATTTTTATCAACAGCCGCCGCTTTTGCAACTGAGGCTGCTTTTTTAGCTGTAGCCGATTTGATAGCTGGGGGCGGCTGGTTGCTCACCTTTGTAAATTCACTCAAGGGCTGTCGCTTGGGAACACCTGCGGCACGGGGCAAGCTTTTGGGGGTCAGGCTGCGCTTTTCAAAAATTAGCAGGGTACGGATCTGACCATCGGGAAGTTCAGGTTGAACCACTTCAGCCAGTCGAGCACCCAAAATGCCCGCAATTTCGCTCAAGCCTTCGGTTTCGCTTTCGTACTGTGGGCCTTTCATGGCAATAAAAACACCATTGCGTTTCACGAGTGGGAGGGCATACTCCAGCAAAATAGGTAAACGGGCAACCGCCCTTGAAACGACCATAACATAGAGTTCGCGGTGCTCCGAGCTTTGGCCAGCATCTTCAGCGCGAATATGCACCGTACGCGGGCGCTTGATTAGCGTCTCGGGGAAGCGCTGCCGTAATGTCTGGCAGATCGTGTCGAGGGACTTTAGCTTTTTGCCAACCGAATCAAGTAAGGTCAGTTCCCAATCGGGATTAGCCAACCACAAGGGAATACCAGGGATCCCACCGCCGGTACCCAGATCCAATAAGCGTGGCGGCATTTTGGGCAAATAAGGCATCAGGGTCAGGGTGTCCCAGAGATGCTTGATCCAAAAATCATCAGCTTCTGTGATGCGGGTCAGGTTCATGGTCTGATTGGCTTCAATCAAGCACTCATAAAAGGCTTGTAAGCGTTGGTCTAGGGCTTCATCCAGTCCAAGCGACTGGCGGAATTCAGAAAAGGCTGTCAAAACAGGCAAAGATAAGTCCACTGGGTACCTTCGGATAAAAATAAGTTGATTTGGGGGGCATGGTTTCGTTTTCGTCAGCAACCTGACAGAGGGCCTGCAGAGGGGTTGCATTCAGATAAAAAGCGACGCCCCCTTCGCTTTCCAGATAGGACTGTAGCACAGAAATCTCTGGTGAAAAGCGAATAAAGTCTGGATCCTTGGCTTTATCTGCCGGGAAATCAGCAAGTTGATACAGAATCAATTCATGCAATATCGAAACATCTAGCTGACGATAGGTTGCTGAGCGTTCGTTGGCAATCGTTTCAGGCAATATCGTCGCACGGCTAAAGAGCCAGGCTCCCGCCGTTGTTTCGAGCACCAATTGCATCTGATCCGCAGCTCCTGAATCCAGACTCGCCTGGATTTGAGATTTTTCAATCGCTGTGATCGTAAAATACTCAGCTGCTTGCGCTAAAAACGCAGACCACTCTGGCCACTCAAAGCTGGGGCGCACCATGCGGTGATAAGGCCAGACGACCAGCCCGGGATCTTCGAGAGCAGACAAATACATGCAAATATACTGGGCTGCCTCTTGATCAGGATTAGCCTGGCTAAAAGTACGCGCGGTTTCATAACGGTGATGCCCGTCTGCAATATACAGGCTACGTTCAGCAAAATGCGCTTGAATTTGCTCAATATCAGCGGGATCTGTGATGCGATAGAGATCATGCTGCAAATCGTTTTCAGCAAAAGTGAAAAGCGCTGGGGTCTGAGCAATTCGGCCAAAAAGATCGAGTAAAACTTGCTGGGGGTCTTCATAAACACAATAGACTGGGCTCAAATGAGACTGGGTTTGGGTCATCAGCGCCAAACGATCTGCTTTAGGGCCAGCCAGGGTTTTTTCATGGCGCAAGACTTGACCCGGACCATAATCCCCCACCTGACACATCACAAACAAATCAGAACGGGTAAAGCTCTGACCTCGATCGGTAAAGGTCTGATTATGCAGGTAAAAAGCGGGCTGGTCTTCGGTCGTAAACACGCCGGATTCACGCCACTGTTTTAAGATCGTCTCGGCACGGGTATAGACATTGTCTTTGTCATTATCAGACACTTGCTTTTTACCAAAGTCGATTCGCACAAAATTATGGGGATCTTGCTGATAAAGCGCTTCTTGACCTGCTTCAGAAATAACGTCATAAGGTGGCGAAATCACCCGATTAAGATCAGCATATGCTTCAGGGTCATAATAAGTCGCACGAAAGGGTCGAACACTAACCATCCTGCTGGGCCTCCTGGTGCTCAGGAATAAACTTGCGAACTTTATCAATCAGGGTTTTCATATCATTCTTCATGTCTAAACCCGGACGATTGGCAGAGTATTCGATCAAGGCAGGCCAAATTAAGGCCCACTCGTCATAATCGAGCAGGGTTTCCCCCAGGATTTGGGAGACTTTCACATCCAAAGTGTCTGCCAATTTTTTTAATTGACTGACAGGCCATTCGTAAACAACTTCCAGATTGCCGTTTTCTAAACTGAGTAATTGGTCTTCAGCAATCTGGGTGCTGGACGCTAAAGCGCTCAAACTTAAATCTTTAGCCTGGCGGGCGATGGTTAACGGAGTGACATGTTTCTCTAGCATATTAGTCTTCCTCTATTGGCTTGGGAGACGGAATCAAAGCCTGGACTTTACCCGCTTCCCATAATTCTTTAAACAGTTTAACAAGTTCTGGATCAAATTGTGATCCAGCAAATTTAACGATTTCTTGCATGGCATATTCCGGGCTAAAACGGGTGCGGTACGAGCGATCACTTAACATGGCATCATAAGCGTCTACCAAGCGCAATAAGCGGCTCAGGTATGGGATCTCGTTTCCGGCTAAACCTTGCGGGTAGCCACTGCCATCCCAATTTTCATGGTGATGCAAGATCACTGGAACCACCTCTTTAAAGGGCTTGATCTGCTGCAGCATTTCTGCGGCAATCTGGGGATGGGTCTGAATATGGGCACGCTCTTCGGAGGTCAGGGTTTGTGTATCTGCTTTGTTCAAAACTTCATCTGAGATGCCTATATAGCCAATATCACAGAGCAAACAGGCTTGTTGCAAAGTTCGTGCCTGAGTCTCATTGAAATCAAGAGCGTCAGCCATCATATCTGCATAGGTGGCAATACGTTGCGCTCGACCACGGGTAAAGGGGTCTCTCACCTGAAGCGCTGCCGCAAAGCCTCCCATCATATCTTGATAAATGGAATCCAAATCATTTTGTTTTTGGTCATTGCTGCGATAGACGTGATACAGATCTTCTGTGTACTTTAAAAGCTGGGCTTTCATGGAAGTCAATTGCGCTTCTTTTTCGGCATTGGAGGCAGTCAGGGATTTCATTTGCTCCAATTGCTTTTGAAAGTCTAAATCACTGGGCTCAGGTGGGCGTTCCAACGGGATCGAAACCACAAAATTGGTCCCTGTATAGCCAGCTTCTTCCTGAGTCATTGTTAAACGCGCCCGGATCGTATGGCACAGTCGTTGAACCAGGGTTAAGCCCAAGCCTAGCCCTCCGCTTTCACGAGTTAGATAATCTTCGCGCTGATAAAACGGGTCAAAGATCTGTGCTTCGACATCAGGGGGTATACCCGGTCCATTATCAGAAATGAAAATCTGTATGTCCTCGTCGACTTGCAAAACCATGACCCGAATATGGCCCTGCTCTGGTGTGAATTTGATCGCATTGCTCAGTAATTGCAGGACAATTTCAGCCAATTTACTGGGATCTATCTCAAGTCGAGGCAAGTCTTCTTGTATGGCAACTTCTAGCACCTGTTGGCGCTTCTGATAAGTTGGCTTGAGAATATTTAAAACCTCGAGCACCAATCGTTGAAGATCAACGATTTGAATCTGATTTTGAGGCTTATTATTGCTTTGATCATCCGTCGATGAAAATAGGAGTAATTCATCAATGGTCCCGTAAAGTTGTTTAACGCCTTGATCAATGATTTTCAAAAAGCGTTTGATTTCCGATTGCATTTCGGGATTTTCATAAGCGATTTCAAGCATTTCTAGAGACGCGGAAATATAGGTCAGCGGGGTTCTGAGCTCATGTGAAATTAACGAAACCAATGAAGCCTTGAGCTTTTCAAAATTACGCTCAGGCAAAGCATCACTTTGCCCTTGATTGTCTTCATAAATGGAGTCATCCAGAATATCGTCAGATTGTATTTTTTTTGTCATAACTATTGAGGCCAATTATAACATTGAACCCACATGATCAGGTGAATGCTTATCAGACTTAAGCAGAGCTGCGCGTCCTTATTGGGCCATCACATTTTTAAATCCACGGTACCATTCATTACTCAAAATTTGCTCAGGATCAATCCTTTGTTTTAAGGCAAAGAGGGCAGGCAAATTCGGATACATTTTAAGTAAATCAAGCTGGGTACCATAGGGCTGATAGGCCAAATAAAAGGTGCCTTTAAGCTGGTTAAGCAGCTTCACAAGGTCTTTCGTAAAGCCCTGCATTTGCTGCTCGCCCTCACGCCCCCGTTTGATTTGATAATACGAAACAAAAGCATACATATCCGTTTGAGCATACGCAACCAGGGCTTCCGTATCCTGGATCGTTTTACGTACGGTCACATTTTGCAAGGCCAGCTGATGTTTGCGCATCAAGTCCGCATATTGTTCTAAAAACAAGGAGACTTGAGCCGTCGGAATAAAATATTCTTGTAAGATGTCTGTCGTGTCTGGATCTTGCAATTGCAATAAGCGATAAGGCGCTGTCATCGCTGAATTACGTGTCACTTGCTCTGGATCCAATTTGGGCCCAATCTCTTTTTGAACCCACCAGCGAAAACGACGGCCGCTGTCACCAGAGCGAGAGAAGCGATAAATCATTTTGCGCAGCCAAATATTTTGCTCGCCACTGAGATCGTCCTTCAATTCTGGATTTGGATCTGAGCGATGAAAAGAATAGAGTTGCGCTTCGCTGAGAAAAGCATTTTGATCAATTGATAACTGAGCTTCAACCAATTCAACGTCAGGGTTCTGGCTTAGCTTTTCAAAAGCTGCGATCAGGCTTTCTGTTGGTAGATGGCTAACCTGATATTGATAACTTGCATTGGGATCAGTTTTCAGCTGGACTTCGGTAATGATCCCCAGTAAGCCCATGCCGCCAATAACAGCCCGAAACAAATCAGAATGCAGGTCGCGGCTGCAATGCAATAATTGACCGTCAGGGGTCAACAGATCAAAAGCTATCACTGATTCAATCAAACTACCATAACGGGGATCTTTGCCATGCACATTCGCTGACAAGGATCCGCCTACCGTAAATATATTGGAATCTTGCATCACACGCACAGAACGGCCATGTTCAGACAAGAGCCGTTGAATTTGCTTCCAGGTGGCCCCACTTTCAACGCGGATGCTCTGATCTTCAGCCTGATAGTGCATGCGATTATAGTGCATCATATCCAGATGAATCATGCCCTGCCCTAAATTTTGCCCCCCCATACTGTGTCTGGCACCAGAGAGTGAAACCGAGTGCCCACTTTGCCGGGCCAGTTGAAGTGCGCCTTTGAGCTCTGTTAATGAGCGCGGCTGAAGCACTCCTGCTGCGGTAACAGGATAAATCTGGCTGGCATCATTGATCTCAACCGCTTGCAAAGGCTGGCTTAATTGAGAATAGGCAGTGATATCAGGAGCCAGTGTTAAATTGGCTTCCAGGGGCGCCCGATAATAAAGGTCTTCAATCAACCAGCGTGAATTGGCCTGGCTGAGGGTGTATTGTACGCCAAGCCCCAAGCCCACACTGAGACTTAGGCTAAGGATCAAAAGACGCTTGCGCTTTTTCGGGGTTCCCAGGAATTTATCTGACAACATTGACTGGTTTTCTCTTTCTAGGCATTCCTATTTGAATCAAGACTTTGAATAAGCAATAGCTTACACCTTTGAATCTGAATAAAGGCGCAATCTAAAATTTCAGTATATGCCGATTCAATTGTATAGCAGCACCTCTTTGTCGACGAAACTGATACACTTAAATTAAGTCCCCTGCGGTCTGCTCTCTAGGCTCCCACAGGAATCATTCGATTCAAACTCACAGGAGAACCTCATGAATCAGACCCATTTGAAGATTAAATTAACCCCAGAGCAGGCAGAAGTCGTTGCTCATGACACAGGCTCAGCTTTGGTATTCGCTGTCGCTGGCGCTGGCAAAACCACAGCGATGGTACACCGCATCGAACGACTGATCTCAGAGGCTGTTTTTGCGCCTCAGCGAATTTTAGCGACCAGTTTCGGGCGCGCTACTGTCAATGAACTCAAAACCCGCCTGGAAAAATGGGAGCATTGCCGCCCTGTTAAACCCAAAACCCTGCACGGCCTGGCCTGGCAAATTCTCAAAGCCCAACAAGAAAACGGTCAGATCCCTTCCGACTTGAGCTTCCCAGAAGGCACCGACCTGAGCAAAACGATTTATTTTCAATCCTTAAAGCAGGCCCGCAGCCAAAAGCAAGACTTTAAAGATCTTGATAACCTGAGTAAAGATGACTTTCTCGACTGGGTCGGTGCTTGTAAAGGCAATTTACAGTTTGCAAATCTGACAGCCATTAATTTACCTGCCGATCTCCCTGAAGCCAGAGCAAAACTCGTTCAAGAGGCTCAGTCCCCTCCCCGTTTCCCTGACTACTTGCCTTTTTATCAGATTTTTGAAGACACCCGCCAGCGCATGGGTGCTTTAACTTTTGATGATTTATTGCCAGAAGCCTGGTTAGGCTTAATCCGTTATCCCGAACTGCTGGACAGCATCTCAAAAAAATATGACTGCATCCTGGTCGATGAATATCAGGATCTGAATCTCGTACAAAGTGAGCTGATTGATTTGCTGGCTGAGCGGCATGGAAACCTGATGGCCATCGGCGATGATGACCAGACAATCTATGAGTGGCGCGGTGCCAGCCCGGACTATATTTTGAACTTTGAACAGCGCTACCAGGCCCAACGCTACCTATTGAGCGATAATTTCCGTAGCTCAGCCGGTCCGCTTTTATTGGCCAACGCTGTCATCGAACAAAATGCACAACGGGCAGCTAAGCGCCTCAATTTAACCCAGGGCTTTGCTGGCACCACCCAGCTAACCCTGGCTGAAAATAGTGCTGACCAGGCCAAATTAGTGGTCGATCAGATCCAGACCCTCTTACGGACAGAGACCCCTTTTGCTGAAATCGCCATCCTGGTCCGCACCTATGCTCAGACCGCCTTTATCGAAAACGAGCTTCTGGAACGCGGCATTCCCTACCACTTACCGGATGGCCAACGCTTTTATGATCGCCCTGAGATTCGAGACTTGATCTCTTATCTGGTACTGGCCCGTTTAGAAACCGAATTCCACCCAGATACAGGACTGTCTGAAACAAACACCGCGCTCTGGCAACAGCATTGGAAACGTGTGCGCAACCGTCCCAATCGCTATCTCTCTCATAAAATCGCCGAAGAAATCCTTCGCCAAATGAACCAAAGCAAACTGAATTTAGAACAGGCTTTAAAGCAAGTCTCAGCCGGACTTGAGGACTATCAAGCCAAAGCATTACAAGAACTAGCTACGACCCTGAGCTGGTTGAGTGACTGTTGGCGCGAGCAAAAAAATGCAGCTGAAACAATAAATGAGCTTGATCAGCGCCTGGGCTGGTCTAGCTGGCTAAAGTCGAGCACGCCCACCAAATCTTTGGGCCTGGAGCGGGTTGAGAATATTCAGGCCTTTTTGGAATATATTCAGCAGATGGGTAGCCTGGATCAAGTTTTAGCAGAATTGCGCCGCATCTCTCAGGGACAAGCCAGTAGCGAAAACAGCGCCCAACAACTGCACCCCGATCAACTGAATCGCAACAATTCAATCACGATTACCTCGATTCATCGGGCCAAAGGTCTCGAATGGGAACATGTCTTCGTCCCTGGTTGTAATCAGGGCAATTTCCCGCTCGAATTCGGCTCGGATTTAGAAGCTGAGCGACGCTTATTGTATGTGGCTCTAACACGACCCAAAAAAGCGCTCTATTTGTATTATCTTGCCAAACGCCCGTTGAGCCCTTTTCTCAAAATGGCGAATGCCGATTATTTGTTGAGTCGCTTAGCTAAGCTTAAAGCCGTCGTCGAGCATCCACCGTCAGGCTGGTCCTGGAAAGAATCTCTCTTGCTCTGTCAATTGGTGCAAGAACTTGGCCAGGAGCCTTACTTTCGCAATTGGCAACATTTTCCTGAGAACATTTTGCAGCATATCCAGTCTTTTCTCAATTGGGTCAAACAAAATCAGCTCTGGCAAAGACTGCGCTGTGATCAATCTCTGTATACCCTATGGGTCAAATCTGATGCCGATCAGCAACTCGCCTTAAGCGTACAAGACCTGGCTGAAGTCGATGCCTTGTATTTGAATAAAGGCGGGGACCTCGATCCCAATCAAGTCCAACATACCAGCTTTGGTATTGGAACGATTATTCGTGAAATTCAGGGCAATCAAACGCAAATGCTACTTGTGCGTTTTCCGCAACGTGGCAAAGTGCAATTGCGACGGGATGATCCTGAGCTGAGCTTTGCAGTTGCAGTCAGTTAACGTCTAACTAAAACCGACACTAGACAGGCAAATAGCAATCATCGCAACAGATCGGCGAAAACATAAAAGCAGCTGGCTTGTGTGCCTGGCAGCTGTCACAAAATTGAAAGTAATGCGGGTGCTCTAAAGCGGCTAAATACCTGCGCTTATTTTTGGCTGAGCTTGAAAAAATCGGCAAGTAAGTCAGAGTGATCCAGTCTGAAGTTCGAATTTCAGATTGTCCAGCAGCCCCCGCCAGCCAACGCCCGCGATCCATTTGTAAATCCGACCAAAACAGCCTACGCTTGATGCGAATATAAGGATTAGGTCGAAGCTTAGGATCTATAAAACTGGGTTCCAAAATATTTTCTAGCTTCAAGAAGTAAGATTGTAGCTTGGCTGTAATCATTTGTTTCTCACTCTGGTGATATATCAATTTATATTGAAGCATATTTTCAATCTTTAGACAATCTCAGAAAACTGCCTCAGCATTAAATTTGAGTCACCGCAATAGCTGCAATATGTTATTATTCGGGTTATTATAGTCCTTGGAGAAGTTCTGAAAATGGAAAACAAGTGCAGACTCTTGGCCATCGCCAGTGTTGCTTTGATCGCTTTACAGGGATGCTGGGTTCCCCAGGTCGTACAAGGGGTTCAGCCTCAAATCTTCCCATCACAGGCACCTGTAGCTACCGAAATATCTACGCTTTCCCTTGAAAGCAAACAAGTGGCTCTGGCAACCCGCATGATCACTCTCGCCCAAGAAGCTGCGGGTGCTTTTGAAATTTCGGTTGATTTAGGAGCACATCGCCAGGCGCTGGCCAATCACCTCTACTATAATGTCAAACAGAGCAGTCAATTTTCACAGTGGTTTTTTAACGACGGTCTCTACACATACTATAACCCGGCCACAGGAACCCGCTATGGCCTCAACTTCCTCGATAATCAGGCCCAAAAACCAGCCTTTGATGTGCTCGGATTTGCCTCCTATGGTTCAGAGCCTCTGCCTGCGAAAGACTTCCCAGCAAGTGTCACTCACTACCAGATCACTCAGGAGCATTTTTCAGCCATTAACAATGACAACGTCAAATTGCAGTTGAATGGAGTCTGGCCAGGCCAGATCCCTTTGCGGGGCAGCTTTGATACGGCCTTAAGCGGCACAGGCAGTCTACAAAAAAACAGCCATTTCGAAGATTTGAAATTTAGCTTGACTGGCAATACCCGTTCCGATGGGGCCATCTTTGACGGACAAATGGCATTTTCAGCCGTGATCAATCAAAAGGTATATAACGGCTTTGGGCGCTTCGATCGCCAGGGCCTGCTGGGTAGCGTTGATCTTGAGCAAAATGGGCAAAGTGTGGCCCAGATTATCCGTCAGGGTCAGACCTGGCAAGTCCAAATGAATCAGCAGGTCGTTGCCAGCGTTTCATGATTTGTGAGCTTTTGCGCCAATTGGTCGCGATACCATCCCCGACTGGATCTGAAACAGAATTGGCCATTTATTGTGAGCAATTTTTAGAACAGCAGGGGTTTCAAACCCAGCGCCAGCTCCTGGCTGATGGACGTTTTAATCTCCTGGCTGAACGTGGAAAAGCCAAAAATTTACTCTGCGCGCATTTAGATACAGTTCCTGCCGCAGACCATTGGCCCCATGATCCTTATACTTTGTTATGCGATGGCGATCGCCTGAGTGGCCTGGGCGCCAACGATATGAAAGGGGGGCTGGCGATACTCCTGAAACTGGCCAGCGATCAGCAATTGCTTGATCTGCCCCTTAAAATAGCGCTGACTGTCGATGAAGAAGCCTGGTCTGCAGGCGCCTGGCAATTGATTGACTCCGCCTGGTGTCAGGGCCTCGAGCGTGTGCTCATACCTGAAGGCGTGATCGATAGCCAGACACCCGTCATCGGTTATGGGCGACGAGGCCACGGGGTCTTCAGACTCAGTTTTAACGGAATTCCTGCCCATGCTGCAGTTTTACAATCACATGCCCACACAGCCATAGGACAGGTAGCCAGCTTTATTCAGCAAATTCCTGAGATCGAGCAATACTTAAATGCTCAGAATCTGGCCTGCCAAATCATCGTTAGACAAATAGAATCAGCCACGGTGGGACTCAGTGTACCGGCTCAAAGCCAATGTTTACTCTCTTGCTTTTCAGATCCGGGAACTTCCCTGGCGCAGGTCTATGATTACTTAGCTGAGCACTTAGCTCAAAGTTACCCCCAGGCCACGTTAGCTCATGCTCTGCGACCGACCCCGGCTCCTGAAGCCTATGCCTTAAGTCCTGAGCAAGCGGACTTAAGGCAACTGGCCAAAGCTGTAGAAAATGTCACCGGACGTGTCGCTCAACTTGCAATTGGAGTCTCACCAGCCGATGAAAACATCTACTACCAGACCCTGCGCTTGCCGGTGCTCAGCCTGGCACCGGTGGGTAGCCTGGCCCATCAAGCAGGTGAATGGGTTTCTAGAGCTAGTTTAGAGCAAATATTTAAGATTTATGTCGATTTTTTGAGGAGTTATTCATGATGACCCGTAAAGCACTGGGGCTGGCCTTATGCCTCTTGAGTTTATCTTTAAGCTGGAGCGCGCCGCTTTGGGCCTCCAGCTTACCCAAAGCCGATTTAGATCGGCATACAATCTCACTGGGAACAGCCCCTTCTTTATCCGGTGAGTTTGTCGTCAATTCAAAATGGGGCCTGGGTCTGTCAGCGGCAACGCCCTTTTTCTACGGGGATTTTGGTTTTGTACGTTATAGCCTGGATACCAGCTATCAAATTTTTCGCAATGACAATCTATATTTGCGTGGCATTGTAGGTGTTTTCGGCGATCTTGACCCTTTACAACGCTCGGGTCTTTCTCTATCGCCTTTTGGCATTCAGGGGGGTATCGGCCTGGCTTATGGCTTCTCACCAGAGTGGACCGGTCGCCTCAATTTTGTCGCTGGTATTGCCTTTCCCAAATCCACAGGCTGGGGACTCTTTCCACCTGCTGGAGGTATCGAACTGGCTTATCATCCAGTCAATCATTACGAAGTAAGTATAGGTTTTAATGGCAATGGAGATATTCTCGCGCTGCGCTATTTGTTCTAGTCTAATCGGACTGCTCTTGTGGCCGGCTCAGGCTCAAGCCGCTCCACTTCCAGGCGCCGATCGCCCCCGCACTGAAATCAGACTTGGCAGTGGCCCTTCTCTGGGGGGCAGCCTGAAACTCAATCCGATTTGGGAACTGGGTTTTTCGACGGCTTTACCGGCCCTCAATTTTCAACAAGGAAGCTATTTCCAATTTGATACGGGTCGGGCCAGCGCCTATGCAATGGTTCAATTGTTCAATAAAAAGGGGTTTTACATCGCGGGAGTAGCCGGGATCTTCGCGGATCTCAGCCTGGGCCCTACATTTGCCTTCAATACCTGGGGACTCCAGGCCGGTGCTACTTTTGCTTATGATCTCAATCAGGCCCTGACCCTGCGGGTCAATATTGTCCCCGGCATTGATTTCCTGGTTCCCCCTACGGGTTGGCTACTGGCTCCGGCGACAGGTATATCAGTGGTCTGGCGCCCTCAACCAGCATTATCTGTCAGTTTTGGCATCAATGGTAATGGCGATTTATTGGGGTTAAGCTGGGGTTTTTAAACAGCTAGACCACAAATTTAATCAGATCCCGATCTAATTGACGCAAAGCTTCTCGCATTTTGTCGCGTAACTCGACTGAGGCATGGGGCATTAATTCCACCTGGCGCAATAAGTCGATTAATTGGCGCATCGAGCGCACCACATCGCCATCTGACATTTCGGTGAATTTAAACAGAGAGGACCATTTAGCCCCGTTACCCCATAAGATCACCAGTGGGGCAAAATCAAACTCAACCGAAATTGAAAGTCGAATATTCTCTTCTTCTTGTACATAGCGCAAATCGTCGGCAATATAAAGCATATCTTTAAAAAACTGACGCACTTTTTTGGAACATGCACTTAAATCATGCTCTGCAAAGCGGCGCGGCTCATAGATCAAAGTCGAGAAAATGGCAGCCAGCTCCACCGGCGAATATTGCTGCACATCGATGTTTTCAATCACAAGCGAGATCAGCAAATCATTCTGGGCCCGAATATGACTGGTCATCTCGCCCAGTGGGGTAATCTGCCAGCGCTTGCCTTCGGGTTTGAGGCGGCCAAAGTATTGCAGGACACGGGTCAGAGCATCAAATTCCCGTAAGTACATTTCCTGTTGGCGTTTCATTTGCTTGCTTAAACCCCGGATCTGAGAGCGCAAGTGACGGCTATGGGACTTGGCTTCGGGTGAGGATTTTATCTGATCTAAAGTTTGGCGCTTTTTTTCAAGTTCCAGATTGAGATTGATGGTTTCTTTATTGCCTAAATATTGGCCAAAGCTACGCTGTAAGATCTGACGTACTTCTTTGCGATCAGCGTGGCGCAAAAGATTGAGCACCATATTATACGATAAAGAAAAATGACTCTCGATCGGATCGTAATCCCCCTGAATCAGCTCTATCGTCTGATAAGGCGATTGATAAGCATTGCCAACCACAACGCAATAACCGACATCATCCATGCCACGGCGACCGGCCCTGCCTGTCATCTGGGTAAACTCATTGACCGTTAAGACCCGGTGGCCAACATCCGTCCGTTTAGAGAGCGAAGCAATCACTGTCGTGCGCGCTGGCATATTGATACCCGCCGCCAAGGTCTCGGTAGCAAAAACCGTTTTGACTAAATTACGTTGAAATAACATCTCAACCAAATGCCTTAAAATCGGCACCAGGCCAGCAT
>JBBKWI010000117.1:0-34522 GCA_037968875.1 Candidatus Sericytochromatia bacterium
GATATAATTGAGCCAAACTTCAAAAATGTCATTCAATTATATGAGTATGAGACTGTTAGCCTTTCTGGTTTCTGGATTTCTCGACACGGAATGGGTGGTCCTACTTTATCACCACATCAAATGAAAAGATTAGTAAATCTAAATTTAGATATATGGTTCGATATTTTTTTTGTTGGTGATGATGATGAATAAGAGATGCTATTCGGAATATTGAAACAAACCTTTAGACGCCCCCAAAAGCGATTATATATTTTCGAGGGCCAAAACCTCTCTGAGAGCTGACCTTCTCCCCCCAATACAGCGCCCCGGTCCGCTACGACAATCACTCCAGCCTCAGCTCAACAAATACGGTCAATGTCTCCCTGGGAGGCCTGAGCATTTCGATGTCACCGCCAGTGGTACCCGCCCCTGGACCCTGACCGTGACGGCCCCCGATGGCTCAGTCACAACAAAAAATAGCTCTGGTGATCTCCACTTTGATGTCACAGATGCCTTGCTGTCAGGAGCTTACAAAGGGCGTGTTGCCTATGACGATAATACGACCTATTACAAAGGTCATATGACTGCTTTTACGATACAATCGAAGCATGCTTGATAAACTCTTTGGAACCCAAACAGCGGGGTTCGTCCTGCTCCATCTTCATCATTATGGCGAGGTCTACGCCAGAAGCCTGGCCCGAGATCTAGACATCTCCCTCTCAGCGATTCAGAAGCACCTCCAGAAATTTGAGGACGCGGGTGTGCTGGTCTCCAAATTGATGGGGAGAACACGGATCTATGCTTTCAATCAGAAATCGCCGCTCACAAAGCCCTTGATAGAACTCATCGACGTGATTTACTCCACGATGAGTCTCTCAGACTAAGAACAGCTGTTCAAAACGCGCCAGCGTCCGCGTCGGCCTGAAAAGCCTGTCTTGGGTCGGTCCGTTTAAAATGCGAATTGACAGCACGGCTGTCGTTATCTGTAAGGCGACAAGATCGCCAACAGCTAACGCTTCGCAATCTGCACAGAAGAAGAACTGTGGTGTCTAAGGAATGGGTGAACTTTTTGTCGTTAAAAGCTGCTGCTTTATAGCCAAATATGGCAAAGTATAAAGATGCAAGAAGAAAAAGAATCTCCTTTAAATCAGGCCGTTTACCAGCAAGGCCCCCAGCGACTGGATCAGTATCTCAACGGATTGTATCCAGAACACAGCCGATCCTTGATCGTGAAATGGATCCAGGACGCCCTGGTACAAGTTAATGAGCAGGTCGTCCAAAAAAACGGTTTTCGTTTGCGTCCAGGGGATCAGCTGAGCTGGCAAATCCCTGAACTAAAGAAATTAGACGTTATAGCAGAAGCGATCCCCTTGGATATTGTCTATGAAGACGAGCACTTGCTGGTGATTAACAAAGCCGTGGGCATGGTGGTTCACCCCGGGGCCGGGCATCAGCAAGGAACAATGGTGAATGCGCTGTTGCATCATTGTCAGCATTTATCGGGGATTGGGGGAGTTGAGCGGCCCGGCATTGTACATCGACTGGATAAAGAAACCAGTGGTTTGTTAGCGGTAGCAAAAAATGATCAGGCCCATCGCTCGTTGTCAGAGCAATTACAAGACCGACGCATGAAACGTCATTATTATGCTCTGGCCGAAATCGCTTTTAAGACACACCAGGGCACGATTGAAGCACCAATAGGACGTCACCCGGTAGAAAGGCAGCGTATGGCTGTTGTTGACAGCGGGCGCTTTGCCAGAACCCATTGGGAAGTCAAGGCCCTCTTTGATCATTACACCTGGTTGGCTTTGCAGTTAGATACCGGGCGCACGCATCAAATTCGAGTGCATTTAAAGCATATCCAACACCCCCTGGTCGGTGACTCTGTTTATGGTTCAAAACGCAAGCATCC
The DNA here is from genome assembly GCA_037968875.1 of Candidatus Sericytochromatia bacterium. GTDB lineage: Bacteria > Cyanobacteriota > Sericytochromatia > UBA7694 > UBA7694 > JBBKWI01. Next base: position 1,892 of record JBBKWI010000117.1, read on the forward strand.
TTTTAAAGTAGAACGCCCATTGCTTCATGCTTACCAATTGCGATTTGAGCACCCAAAGACACATGAAAACATGTGCTTTGAAGCAGAAATACCCGCTGATTTTCAGCGGGTATTGGATATACTCACAGCAAAGCGGGTGGATTAGTCTCCACCCGCTTTGCTTGTGTATTAAAAAGTTTAAGCGACAGACTTCAGTTGAGATTTCCTGATCTTTGGGTTGACCCAGGTGGAATGCTCATTGACGACTTTGCTCATTAAATAAGCGCTATGCAGTCGATTTGCTAGAGAATCGGCAGTAAAAGCAGACAAGTAGACATCGTTATCAACTGTCACGACAGCGCTGCGTGTTTTTTTGCTTTTGGTGCAATCATGCAGCTGTTCGTTTTCTTTGGCCCGTTGTATCATCCGACGAATAGGAGCGGAATCAGAAGCCACAATAGCAACGACTTGCTCAACAGGGATCCGATAATTATATCCGATACTCAGCATTTATGCGGCTTCTTCTTTTTTGCCTTCGGAATATGATCCATCGGCGCGTTTTGCTAGTGAATCTGCTGTGAAAGCGGATAAAACGATATGCCCTGAATCGGTAATGACAACACTGCGGGTTTTGCGGCCATAAGTGGCATCAACCAATTTACCGGTTTTCTGTCCTTCATGAATCATACGCTTAATGGGTGCTGAATCTGAGGATACAATCGCAATAATGCGAGTCAAAGGAACGATATTTCCGTACCCGATATTTAACATATGTTTGATATCTCCTAATAATCTCGTTAAATTAAAGATAAGCTAATAGATTTTCATTATATCGGAACTTAGGCTCAAATTAAAGAAGATAGGCCAAAAATAGCTGATGTTTTCAAGTTTAGCAAGTCGGCTAAATGTTAATGTTTTGAGGGGGTTGTCTGAAGGTCAAATAGAAGCAATGTGAGTGCTTTATTTATCTTTTATAATCTAATCTGATGACGCCAGTATAAATGCCGCCTGTGAAGTACTTGGGTGATGCTTCGCAATTATAATTAGGCTTCGACGACGATGTCCAGGTTAGATATATAATGCTCTAGTTCTTGCAGCCATTTTTGTATCCCTGGAGTACTTTCTTGTCCGGCTTGTTCTTCTAGCTGCTTGCCAATTTCAGCAATTTTGCTAAAGCCGTAGACTGCCCCTGTACCTTTCATGCTTTTGCCAATTACACGAACAGAGTCATACTTTTTTTCGCTTAAAGCCTGCTTGATTTTTGTAATATCACCGGCTCGTTTTTTGAGAAAGTCAGGTGCCAATTTGGCCATGTCTGCACTCAGTTCGATCTGAATTTTGTCGTCGGTGCTGCTGACGGTTCCGGCTGCTGGACTTTCATTTGCTTGCTCTTGATTTGTGTTTTCTTCGGGCTCAGCAATCGAATGAGGCTCTTTTTCGGGCTTTATCTCAGGTTCTAGTTCCGAATTTTCGTTTTGATCAGAGGCATCGGAGTGGAGACATTGATTGATCAAGTCGTCAAAGATATCCTGATTAAGTGGGCTCACAAAAGAATGGTTAAATTGGCTGAGGTCTTCGCCAGTGTCTTTGTCGGCTTGAATACCGACGATCATCAGAGGCTCTTTTTGCGTTTTACTTTCCCACTCGCGTATGGCTTGGGTTGCTTTTGCTCCATTCATGACTGGCAAATCGACGGCCATAAAGACCATGTCAAAATCTTGTTCCTGGACGAGTTCGAGCGCTTTTTTTCCATTGTCTACCATGCGCATTTCAATGGCGCGGCCACGCATTAACCCCTGAATAGTGATGGCATGATCGACGTCATTTTCGACCAATAAGAGACGTAGGGATTTGTCTGAGTCTGCATTACGCTTTACTTTTTTTGTTTTCTTTTTTGGTTTGCTGGGCTTTGGCTCTTCACCCAGGACGAAGTCATTCAATTTTTCAGGTTCTGAAATAGATTCAGCAGGTTTTTTTTCTGATTTAGCAACTGCTGATTCGCTGTCTTTTAATTCTTCCGCTTGAGAGGTTTCTGGTGCGCCTGTTTCAGCTAAGGCAAGATGCTTTTGAATTAATTCAAAGCTGAGATCAGGCAAATCTTTGGCTTCTTGTGAAGTGGCCTCTAGTGGAACAGAGAGCAGGAAGCTACTGCCTTTGCCTTCGAGAGTGTTAAACCAAATACGACCTCCCATGGCTTTGATTAAATATGCGCTTAGCGCCAGACCGCGGACGCCGTACTGACGGCCCTTATTAATAGGGGACTCATCATTGATAACATCCGTGATTTTAGCTTTGGTTACTTTATCCATGCCGCCTCCGGCATCACGTATCGTAAAGAGCACATTGAGCTTGAGTTTCTCTTCGTCTGTCAATCTGACTTTGATCAGAATATCGCCTTCTTCAGTGTGCTTAACCGCATTACTGAGAATATGATAAAGCACCTCTTGCAATAGCAACGGTTTACCAATCACAATATCAGGAACATCAGGCTCGACTGAGATTTCAACGGGTATTTCGCTGAGCTCAAGTTTCTCTAAGAACATGCTTTGGACCTGGTAAAGGGCAGCTTTTAGATCAAAAGCCTGAGGCAAGATGTCTGTTGGAATCAGAGCTTGTTCTTTTTGTATGCTTTGATTGACTTCAACTTGTAGATTATCAAAATAGCCGTTCAGTTCATCTAATATTTCTTTTTGGGCTTTATTCAGACGGGTTTGTCCCATTTCTTCGAGGCGAGTCTGCATCTTCGTGAGCTGTTTTTGCATGTTTTCGATTTGTTCGTCAGCGAGAGTACGTTTGATGACGAATTCTCGAGGGGCCGTGTCGCGTGCAATAATGCACAAAATGGGGTGATCTCTCAGTTCAAAAACAGAGCAGGTGTATTCGACATCTACCCAGTGTTGCTGACGATTGCGAAAACGTCCTTGTTCGCGTACCAATAATCTGGTTCCCCGTTGCAGATGGCTGGCGACCCATTCATCCAAATCTTCGGGGTCCCCTTCCATTACATCATAGAGGCGTAGGGCAAAAAGCTCATCATTGCTATAGCTGAGCATAATATTAAAAGCGGGATTGGATTCTTCGATGCGCTTATTATAGGGATCGATCAAGAAGATAGCATCGGCATTTTCACCCATGATTTTGCGATAACGCTCTTCAGTGTACTTCAGGGCTTGATCCATCCATTTGCGACGGGTGATGTCATTAAAACAAACCACAAGCAAGGTCGAACCGAAAATTTTGAGCTCAGTGACTTTTAGATCGGCAGGAAAAATCGTTCCGTTGGATTTAACCATCAGCACTTCGATGCTTTTGCGGAACATATCTTGCTCATCTTTGGCGTTTTTTTGAATCCACTCCAAATAATGATCGATCTGAGTTTCCGGAAATAGCTGTTGGAAAAAGGGTTTGCCCAGTACTTCCTCTCGTTTAATGCCTAAGGTTCTTGCGCCCATTGCATTCATATCTAAAAGAATGCCGCTATAGTCCATGATTAGTAATCCATCAAAAGAGGCCAGACCCATGGATTCTTGGCATAAGCGGTAAAACTCAACGCGCAAGGTCTGTTGTGCCATGCTCATCTGGGTTTCGTCCATGTGGGGGTTTTCAAATTTCAAAAACTGGACGTAATTTGATACATAACGGTTAAAGTCGGGCTGAAAACGATAGGCGGTATCAAAAAGAAACGATAAACCCATTTCCTGATTGGCAGACATGATACGCATCCTCTAAAATATTTGCTGAAGTCGGGGAAGGCGCTGAGGCGCTTCGTAAACCCATAGTATTGTACACGGGGTTTACCTCAAAGCCCAAACAAAGAAGCCGCGTTTTTTGTCGGGCTTAGTCCCTTGCTAAATTCACTTGCTGTTTTGAGGGGGGGCTTTGGATACAGGTTTTAATAAGTTTTGAGCTTGTATACCTAAAGTTTTTCCCAGTTTCTGTGCTAGCGGGGCACGGTAATGCCAATCAATAAACTCCCCTTTACTGTTGACTTGTTTGATGTCAAAGGCCTGGGTTTCCCGTGCTGCAGGCTTTTGAAAACCTTTGGCTAGTCGCTTGAGTTGTTTCAATAATTCGTTTGCTTTTAAGTTTGGGCTGACTTGTGCGCTTTGCATTAATAAAAGTGCAGCCTGGTAAGCCGAGAAAGAAAAAGGACCTGGTGCTCCAAATCGTTGCTGGTAGCGCTTTCTGAAGTCCGGGCCTTGCTCTGTATTGCTTAAAACCCAGCTTTGTTTGACGTAGCGTAAGCCCGCTAATCTGACAAATTCAGGGTCATGCAAGGTATTGCTACCCATAAAATCACCGTGGATTCCAGCATCTCGAAAGCGTTGTAATAAAGGGGCTGCAGAACGAAATCCGCCAGCATAAAAAATAATTTCTGGCTGAAAATTGGCAAAGTCTTGCAGCATGGCCTCTGCTTCCGTTTCATCATGACGTTTGATTTGTAAAGGCAGCCCTTGCAATTGACTTTCAACTTGATTGATTAAATCTTTGGCATATTGACTTGAATTATGAACCAGTGCGATGCGTTGATAATCCAGAGACTGAATCATTTCTTTGACACGGATTGCCTGCTGCTTATTATTTCCAACGGTCCGAAAAAAATACTGTCCTTCATAAGGGACATGTGTCAGCGTCACCGAGGGTGAAATCAAGGGAATACCGGCTTGTTGATAGATCGGTAAGGCTGCCAGAGTGGCGTCAGAGCTATAATGCCCGATCACAGCAATCACTTTCTTGTCTACCAATTCCTGAGCTGCTATTTGAGCCCGCTCAGGTAGATCGCGATCATCGGCGAGCTCGATTTCAACAGGCTGTGACTGGATCCCTCCTTGCTGGTTGATTTCTTCTACTGCGAGTAAAACAGCATTTAAAATTTCCTGTCCCCGAGAGGTACTATTGCCACTCAAAGGAAGTGCTACACCAATTTTTAGGCTTTTGGGTGAGCAAGAGCATAATAATAAGCTGAGCACAAATAGTGAGAGCAGCCCTCTCCATGATTTGATCTGCAAAGATGCTCTTTTCAAGCTTTGTGACCTATAATGCAATTTGTCTTAAACGACACGATGCTGAGAAGTGGGGAAACTGAGTATATTCATCGAGTCATTTTTGGAATAAAAAGGCTTGCGGCCTTTGTCAAAACGTGCGACGCGTGCATGACGTAAACGCTCTCGCTCTCGATCTTGTAAGAGTTTTAAATCTTCTTTGGCCTGTTGCTCCATCGTGCTGCTTAGGGTGTGAAAGCAAGTTAAGCAGCGCTCCAGGGCTCGTTGCGACTCGGTCTCTTTGCCTTGCTCATAATAAGCACGTGCCAATAAAAAGAACACCAGGGCTTCGCTTTTGCCCACAAGCAGTTCAGAAACATAAGTCAGGGTATGGATTGCATATTCTAATTGTAATTGTTCACGGTAAGCTGAAGCTAAAAACAAATAGTTTTCCAGGCGATCGGGGCAGCAAAGAATAGCGTATTTATAAGCTTCAATCGCTTCATCACGCAAATTCAGGCGAGCATAGACAAATGCCAGGAGGCGCCAGGATATTTCCCATTTGGCATCTCTGGGGCGTTGATGACTTTCAAGCATTTTTTCAAGCAAACGACGGCTTTCACCTAATTCGTCTAATAAATAATAGACATTGGCCAGATTATGAATCACTTGATCATTATCTGGCTCTAGTTTATGGAGTTCTAAATAGGTGTTTTGGGCATCGTAATAATGACCCAGTTCATGCTGCAAAGCAGCCAAATCAAATAAAAGTTTTTGATCTGTGTTTTCCAGTTCTCGGGCTTTGAGATAATGCTGTAAAGCTGTTTCTTGCTGATCTTCCTGATAGTATATGCGGGCAGACAGAGCGAAGGGTGCAAACCAGTCTGTATAGGTTTCCATTAGTGCAGCCAGATGCTCCATGGCCTGGTACAGGCGGCCTTGCTTATGCAGGCAAGCCGCTAAAGCATAGCGATAATCTTTGTTTTCAGGTTCGTTTAACCATGCTTTTTCGTAAGATTGCGCGGCAGCTTCGATATTATTGCTAATCTCTTCGACCTGACCTAAGCAAAAATGAGCTTCTGCCGACTGAGGCGATTTTTCGAGAATGCGTTCGTAGCAGCGCCGGGCGCGTTCCCACTGCTTGCGCTGCAAGAAAATATCTCCCAGTAGACGCAATGAAGGCAGATGGTAAGCATCTTTTTGCAAAGCAAATAGTGTATATTCCTGAGCGCTGTCTGGAGAACGGCTGCGTTCTAGGCGCCAACGGGCTTCACAATAATAGAGTTCAGGGTCATCTAAAAGCTCTTCGATTTCAAGCGCTAGTTTACGTGCTGTGGGAGTGCGATAATCAGGATCCCGTTTTAAGGCCTGAAAAACCATTTGCTCTAAAGCCTCAGGCACGTATGGATTGCTGGTGACGACTGGGTGAGGTTCATGTGCCAATAAATTTTGCACGACATCTTTGAGCTCTTCGCCTTCAAAAGGCAATTGCTGAGTGAGTAATTGATAGAGAATCACGCCAGCAGAGAAAACATCTGTTCGAAAATCAAGCTCAGTTTGTCCAAGCAATTGCTCTGGTGACATGTAATACAAGGTGCCCTGAATAAAAAAGGAGCCAGGCAAAGATTTTTCCTGGGTGATATTCGGTGCAAAGACTTTCCGAGCACAGCCAAAATCCATTAGTAGAATTTTGTTTTCTTCAGTCACCAAAATATTTTCGGGGTGTACATCTCTGTGGATCACGCCTTGATCATGAATATAATGCAAGGCCTGGCAGAGTTGCTGAATAATATTTAAAGCTTCCAGGGGAGAGAATAGATTTTTGCGCTTAAGCAATTCTTTGAGAGTGGGGTAAGGCTGGTAAGCAGTGACCAGATAGAGCTTCTGATCCTCAACAAAGGTATCCAGTGCTGGAACGATGCTTTCATGGCGTAGGTACATATGAATATCGCATTCGCGATGAAAGCGTTGAACTTGCTCATCCGTTGTGTCTTGATCTTGATCGAAATTTTGTAAGAGGCTTTTAATAACGACTTTTTGGCCACTTTTTAAATGCTGAGCAAGCATGAGTTGACCGTGTTGGGTGCGGGTTAACTCATGAAAAATGCGATAGTCTTCCAGCATTTGCTTGAACTGCCTCGATGATAGAACGCTTCTACAAGTGATTTCTACAGATTTTCTACAGGATCAAGCATAGCATAAATTGATCTGCACAAAAGTTGAATTTTTAGGGCTTCAAGTGGCTTTTCTAGCTTTATCTCAGGTGTTCTTACGTTCTATCGCTATAAATCGATTCATAACGCTGTGATTCTTGATCCAAAAACGATCTAGGGCTTTGAAATGATCTGAAAAATCCGCAAAGTGAAAGAAAATGATCGTTTTGGAATTAATTTGATCTAATGTGATCCCATGAATATTTTTGCTAAATACAATAGATCTTTCAAGTCTGAGGGGCTGGGTGGAATAGCCTGAAATCGTAAAGACTGCGTCTTTTTTAAAAACTGGATCACCGCTTCAATTTCACTTGCGGGTAGTTTGTGATCCTGTAGAAAAACGATCATTTCCTCGGTGCTTGCACCTGGGTAGGGCAGTAAACGCCGGCTCTCAAGTTCTTGTCTGACTTTTTGATAAAGGCTTTCAATATCGACTTCTGAAGATTCCGGAAGTTCAGTGCGGATCTGCTTTGCCGTTGGGTTTGACCGATTCTCAGTAGCAGGGAGTCGAATGGGCTGATTCTGCAGGTTTTTTAATGGGCGTCGGCGTCGCAAAAATAGCACTAAGTAGATCAGTAAAAATAGACAAGAGCCAATGACAAGGGCGATGGCTGCATACATGATGCCTTGTCGGGGCGGCGACGCTGTTTCCGTTTCAATGACATTAACGAAAGTTCCTCGATCAAAGACGGCATCAGGTAGAGGGCTCGCTTGCGGTGTACTTTGAGCAGCTCCTCCCACTTCAATCACAATCGGGGTCGAGTAGATCTCTTTGGCCTGGCCACCTTCTTGGTAGGGAACCGATAAAACCGGGATTTGTAATTGACCTAAACGCAAGGGTTGGAGCTGATAGACCGTCTGAGTGCTCATTTGCATTTTACCCGCCACGCTCACTGTCGAGGTGGCTGTTTGGCGACCTACAATTTCAAAATCAACCAGGGGCGGCACCACAATTTCAGATACTGAGATCATCGAGCCGTAGGGATCGGCTTCTTGCTTGAAAGTCAAAATTAAGCTTAAGGTCTCTTGTTCCTGGATCTGGTGACTGCTAACAGAGACATCAAAACTTGGAGCTGCTGCTGTGGCCAAACAAATCGTGAACCACAACAGCAAGCTCAGTAAAAAACGTTTAGTCAATCCCCTTACCTGCCACCCGACGCATGAGCTGATTCATCTGCTCCGGATCATCGGACAAGGCCAGGGCGTCAGAACCTGAGATTACGCAATTATCATAAAAATCAAACAGAGACATGTTTCCACTCTGCATGCCGTCGTAAGGGGAAGTCTCAATGACCTTATAGAGCTCATTAATTTCATTCCGACGGATATAGTCACGGGAGTTTTCTCCCCGTGCGTTGGGCGTGATCAGCAAGATTTCAATCGAGCAAACCCGGCCGGGTCGATCCCAGCGCTTGAGTAGACGTTGCGAAATTGAGGCGCGGATTGTTTCCGACAGTTGCAAGCGAACTTGTTCCTGCTCATGGGGAGGGAAGGTGTTGATAATCCGGTTGATAGTTTGGACCGAATCATTGGTGTGCAAGGTGCTTAACACCAGGTGACCGGTTTCTGCTGCTTTGAGACCGGCAATAATTGTATCCTGGTCACGCATTTCGCCGATCAAGATGATATCTGGCTTTTGACGTAAACCTGCCCGCATGCCCATGGGGAAACTGAGGGAGTCAATTTCAACCGCACGTTGTGTAAAGACTGAGTTCTTGTTGGTGTAAACATACTCTACCGGGTTTTCGAGGGTCAGGATATGGCACTTGCGGTTTTCGTTGGCAAATTCGATAATTGATGCCAGTGTGGTCGTTTTTCCTGAGCCAGTTTGACCCGTAACCAGTACCAGTCCTAAGCGTTCAAAAACCAGTTTTTTGAGAATTTGAGGAACAATCAAGACATGTGTCGGTAGCGGATCATTGGGGATCAAACGCAAGACCATGCCTATGGCACCCTGAGCCCAATAGACATTACAACGAAAGCGGGCCACGCCCGGAACCGCAAAGGATGTATCCATCTCACGGGTTTCTTCAAATTGTAAAATTTGCTCTTCGCTTAAAGTCCGGAAGGCGTAATGCTCGGTGTCTTCGGGCTCCATAAAAAAATCAAATTCCGGGTGAGGAACAACATCACCGCGCAAAACCCCAATTGGACGGCAGCCGGGCTTAATATGGATATCATCAGCCCCCCATTCGACCATGTTCTTAAGAATCACAAACAACGAAGGAATATTACGCTCTCGTTCATAATCGTCATTTTCAAATTCACTGAGATCGAGATCTTTGGCTTCTGCTGTCATCGAGGCGAAACGGTCATTCACGATGTATTCGATGTCTGCTTGAATTGCTTTTAGCTCTTCGCCCACGGCTTCGGGCATATCCAGATTGCTGACGACTTTAAGGAAACTACCGACTTCAAAATAATTATCGGTTTCGCCCATTGGACTATCGCCAAGATTTCGCATCACTTCTCTGAAGCCAGGGATTTGGTAGTGAACAATGCTATGGAATGTTTCCATCGGGATCACGATATTTTTATTGCGAATGGGGTTTACGATTTCAAGATAGACCCCTTCGATAAATCGATCATCACCTTCAACCGGCGATTTTGTTTTTGTGTGTTTAAAGTGGTGAATAGCGTAAGGCTTTTGCTTTTCTTTACATTCTTCGACTACTTCTTTGACGATTCGATCGTGAATTTGGCGTAACTCTAAATTGTCGAATACGGCGCGTACAGCGGGCATGTATTTTTCCATGACCATGTCACGCAAAATTGAGTTTTCAAAAATATCTTTAAGATATGCTGCCGTGGCTTCAAGCTTTTGGGGTTTCATCATATCAGGGACGTCAGACATTCAAGACTCCTTATACCGCGAGTGTTTTTTACTCATTGTAGCGGAACTTTGGGGGAGGGGCTATCTGCCATTGCGATCACTATCTTATTTTGTAAGTTGAAAGCTGTTAATGGACTCACTTGAACTTCGTTCTGAAGTATGAAGTTTGCACTAACCCATCCAGTTTAAAATTAGCTTTTGCCCGGCTTGAATGCTCTGTGGCCCGACCAGATCGTTATCCTGACAAATTTGTGCCCAATACCTAGCTTGACCCAGTTGCTGCTGGGCTATGTCGCTCAGGGTATCGCCCGTCTGAACCGTATAGTGGATGGTTTGTAACAGGTTTTCTTGCTTGAGAAAGCTTTGGATTTGTTTGAGGTAGCGTCGACTGATATGCATTTCTTGCGCTGTTTTAGGTGCATGTCCCAGATGGTAAGCGGCCAGTGTCTGATCCCAGTCCCCAAATCCTTGATTTAGATCTCCTTGATAGACCGTATGCAATTGAGATAAATAATTCAGGCCGTATTCAATATTAAATTCCAGATCGGTTTTTGCCAGTGGGAAAGCTTCGGGGTGAGCCTGGTCATTGATTTGCATGACGCCCCAGTCTGTAGAATGTATGCTTTCGTCAAGATTGCTGTTGATGTTTTTGACCGGTTGCTGGGCTTGCCACATCTTCCATCCGCCGCTCTCATGCCCGCTTAAACCCAGGGCGAGAACCACGGGAACCTGATAACGTCGCGCCATTTGAATCACGATCGCTTTGGTCAGGCGTTCTTGAACGGGCTGAATTGGGTCTTCGGGATTGAGTAAATGATATTTTTGACTTAAAACTTGCATCTGATTACTCGGCTGGGTCTGAACGGCTGGGTTTGTTTTGACCGGTGGGCGTATTTGCGCAGCATTACCTGGAAACCAGGCGGTCATCATTAGAGCGCTTGCTGATAGGCAGGCCAGGCTCAGGCTGTAGAGAAATGGTTTTCTTTTTAAGTTTTGCATATTCATTCCTTTATTTATACGGTTCAGCATCTTAAAAAGGCATAAAATCAGGATAAAAATAGAATCGTATTCTTTGACTCTCGAATTTTAGACGCTGTTTCCGTTTGTGTATAAATGTAGTATACATAAACATACTCGTGTATCTTGTGATCTGGATAACAAGTGTATGTATTTGTGTATAATTTGCGTTGAGATCACCCGAAAATTACGCATCAAGAATGTTAAAATACAGATCACTCTTTGGATAACGAGGCCTTTGATGCAGTCTAAACATGTCTCTCTCAAACAATATCCCAATGCCATGCAGCCCCGTGAGCGTTTGGCTGAACTGGGTGCTGAAGCCCTGAGCCCAGTCGAGTTGATCGGGATTTTATTGGGGACAGGCACGGCTGATAAAACCGCTCTGGATCTCGCTCAAGATTTGTTAATGGCTTTGCCAGAAGGGGACCTGGCCCAGTTAAACCAACAAAATTTTCGGCAATTGTGTCAGTTCACAGGTTTAGGGCCTGCCAAGGCTGCTCGGATTCTGGCTGCTCTGGAGCTGGGGCGTCGCGTTAATCAGGCGCAAGTTCCGCTACGAGCTGATTTGAGCTCGCCTGACCAGGTTTACCGTTTGCTACAGCCACAGTTTGCTCACCAAAAACAAGAGCATTTTATTGTGGTTTTTGTAGATACAAAGAACCGTTATCTGGCTCAAAAAGTCGTTACCAAAGGGATCTTGAATAGCACGCTGGTGCATCCAAGAGAAATTTTCCAGCAGGCCTTGGCCTTTGGCGCTTATGCCTTTATCGCTGCACATAATCATCCCAGCGGAGATCCTAAGCCAAGTAGCGATGATCTAGAGACTACCCGACAACTCGTCCGCTGCGGTAAACTGATGCAGATAGAATTACTGGATCATTTGATTCTGGGACGTGAATGTTTTACAAGTCTCAGAGAACAGGAAGCTTGGCTTTGGAATCATGAGTTTTTGGGATAGCATATTAAACCCCGTCAGCCTCGATATTGGTATAGATCTTGGCACTGCCAATACTTTGGTCTATATTAAGGGGCGTGGGATCGTGTTAAATGAACCCTCAGTGGTCGCTATTGATTTACAAACAAAAAAGCCGATCAAGTTTGGCGCCGAAGCCAAAGCAATGCTGGGTCGTACCCCCGATAGCATCGACGCGATTCGTCCTTTAAAAGAAGGTGTCATTGCTGATTTCAGAGCTTCTCAAATGATGATCGAATATTTTTTAGCTAAAGCCCAGCCGCGTAAAAATTTTATTGTGCGTACTCGCATGGTGATCGGTGTGCCTTCCGGGATCACGCAAGTTGAAGAGCAAATCATTAAAGAAACGGCTGAAAAAGCTGGTATTGGTTTTCGAACCCATCCTATCCCGGTTCCTGAGGCGCTCGCGGCTGCCGTGGGTGCTGGTCTTCCCGTATTAGAACCGACAGGCAATATGATTGTGGATATCGGGGGAGGCACCACGGAAGTTGCTGTGATTTCTCTGGGTCGAATTGTGGTTAGCGAATCCCTGGGTGTGGCGGGTGATGATCTCAATGATACGATTATTCAGTATTTGCGCAAGCAGCATAGCTTGATGGTGGGTGAGCGGACAGCTGAAGATATTAAGATTAATATCGGCACCGCCTGGCAAGGCCGCAAAGAGACCGTGATGACAATCAAAGGCTTGAATGTGAGTACAGGCTTACCCTCAGCTCTGCAAGTCAGCTCCTTTGAAATTCGCGAAGCCTTACAAGAACCGCTCAAAGCGATCGCCGAATGTGTGCGTCGTACCCTGGAAAAATCCCCACCCGAGTTGGCTGCCGATATCATGGATCGCGGCATTATGTTGGCAGGGGGCGGTGCCATGCTAGAGGGGCTGGATATGATGCTCAGCCATCTGACACAAGTCCCCGTGCATGTCGCTGAGCAGCCGATGCTCTGTGTTGCTTTGGGAGCAGGCCGTATTCTGGAAGAATATACGCGATTAAAGCCCTCGATCTGGACTGACCGCCTGGGGTTTAATCGAATATGATGACAGAGCCCTTACTCAGTCAACGCCGACCCTGGCGCTTGATTTCAGGAGTATTGGCTTTCATCTTATTTGTCGGGGGTTGGCTTTATCGAGAAAGCTGGGCTCCCCTTTTATTAGACGCGGGTCACCCCTTTTTGAGTGGTCTGAGCTCCTGGCAGAGCCCGTTTAAGATTAGTCTGTCTGAAGATCCCGAAAGCTTTAGTTCTCAATTGATGATGTTAGAGGCTGAAAACCAACTCTATCAAAAGAAACAAGTCGCGCTGGACGCGGTAGTGCAAGAAAATCAGGATTTAAGAAAATTACTGAAACTAGAGATGCCCACAGCCTACCAAAAAGTCGCGGCTCATGTGATTTTGCGCCCCCCCCATCAATGGTTTGAATCCTTGGTTATTGATCAGGGTTTTGAATCTGGACTGAGTGTTAACCAGGTCGCTGTCAATGCTGATGGCGTGGTGGGTAAGCTGATCGAGGTCTCTGCTAAAACCGCCAAAGTTCAACTCAGTTCTCATCCAGAAGCGATGGTCTCTTGTCTGGTTGGCGTCGACAATATTCCCGGTGTTCTTACGGGTCAGTATCGTAATCAACCTGCGCAATTGCGCTATTTACAAAATCATGCCCAAATCAAAGCAGGGACAGAAGTTAAAACCTCGGGTCTGGGAGGCGTCTATCCTCCAGGCTTATTGCTCGGTCGGGTGAAGTCAGTTAAAAAAGATCCAGCTCTGCCAGTGCCAGAAGTCTCAATTGATTTAACTCCCCTCGAAAAAAATATAGATTTTCTCGTTATTCTGGTTCCAGAGAACTAATGTGGCAATTCATTGGCCTGGTCATTTTTCTGATCTTAAACACCTTGCTACAATTGTTTTGGCCCTGGCCGATTTATGGATATACGCCACACTTACTCCTCATTTCTGGCGCTTTGATTCTAATCTATACGCCTAAAATTCGCTTGTATCTGGCGCTTTTATTGTGCGCTGCAGGGTTTGATGTCCTATTAGGAGAAGGTATGCAGACCTTGATTGCCGTGGCGATCGCTGCTCAGTTACCCCTGCAACTGGGGGGACAATCATCTGAGCGTTCGAAGTCAAGCCTGCAAGCCTGGTGGATCTGCTTATTGACTGTGCTGATTTTTGAGTTGTTGATGGCCTTACTCAATTTGTCTTACGGAATGGCTGCTCTGAAACATTTATTATATACTTTGCCGCTGCAATTGAGCTTACAATCGATCGTGATTTTCTTATTACGGCGGCCCGTACAAGCTTTGAGTCAAATGCTGCATTATCGACGCTCGGAGTTTGAAAGCGATATTTTAAAAGGGGAATTGGGCTAATGCAAACAATTTATGAAAATGTAGACTGGGATGCAGAGAGTTCAAGCTTGGAATCCTATGTGATTTTGGGACAGGCGCCGCGTGGGCATCAAGCGGGGGACTTGCCTTTAAAGATCGGTAAGTCTGCTGTGATTCGTTCTTTTACCGTGATTTATGCCGGTTCAAGCATAGGTAGTGGTTTGCAAACGGGTCATCATGTCATGATTCGCGAAGACAATCAATTGGGCGACAATGTTTCGATCGGGACTTCTTCAAGCCTGGAGTTTGGTAATCGAATTGGCAATCGGGTGCGTATTCACTCAGGTTGTTTTTTAGAGCGTTCAACGATTGCTGACGATGTTTTTATTGGCCCCAATGTGGTCTTTACTGACGATCCACATCCGATTTGCCCCCGTTACCTGGATTGCAAGCGCGGTGCGGAAATTGGTGCTTTTAGTCGGATTGGGGCCAATGTGACTCTCTTGCCTGGCGTGAAAATCGGCAAAAACTGTTTGATTGGAGCCGGATCCGTGGTCGTTGACGATATTCCCGATGACTCAGTTGCCGTTGGTAATCCGGCACGGGTGATCAAATCGATTGATCAATTGACCTGTGAACCGGGATTTTTTGAACGTCCGTATAGCTGGCTTGAGCCAAGCTAATTTGTTGTCTGAAGCCGGAGTAGGGTAAACTGTAGCATTATGATCAGGAGCAATTTATGAGTTCTAACCTGGGGATGGCAACCGGTGAGTTGCAGAAAATGGAAAGCCAGGGTGGCAGTAGTGGCGACAGCCTCTGGAAAGAAGCCTGGAAACGCCTGCTTAAAGATAAAATCGCCGTTTCGGGCGGAGTTGTTATTATTCTACTGGTAGTTCTTGCTATCTTCGCTCCTTTATTTAGCCCGCACGACCCCAATCTACAATATCCCAATGGAACAACTTCTTTTGGTAATCCCTTACCGATCGGCAGTCAGGGCAAACACTTAACCCTACGCCTGGCCGAGTCTCCTGCACGCGCCTATTCGATTCCATCAACGATTGTCTATCAGACCGCTGACGAAAAAGCGATTTATACGACCCGCCAAAACATTAACTTTGAGGCCGGACAACAAGAAATTACGATTCCTGTCAATCCACGTCAGCCTGATATGGCAACCCTGAGTACGTCTCTCAATTTAGAAGCCAATGGCACTGACCTGAGTACGTTAACGATCCCAATTGATTCCATGCAACTTAGCAATAAAGAAAGCTTTCCTTTGGGTACGGATGCCAGTGGCCGAGATATTATCAGCCGCCTGATCTACGGAGCCCGTGTTTCGCTACAGGTCGGTATTTTAGCGGTTGGTTTTGCCGTCACGGTGGGATCTATACTGGGTCTGTTTGCCGGCTATTTTGGGGGCTGGATTGATGGCCTGATCATGCGTATTACGGATATTATGATGGCCTTCCCGGATCTCTTATTGGTAATGGCGATTGTGGCCGTGGTCAACCCCAATGAAATTGAAATTTTCCAAAAAATGGAGTCCTTAGGCTTTACGCCGGAAGTTTTATTCATCTGTATAGCAATCTCTGTCGTGAGTTGGACCCAATATGCTCGTCTGGTACGTTCTCAGGTTTTATCAGTGCGAGAAATGGAGTTTGTTGAAGCTTCACGCTCGTTGGGCGCCAAAGACACCTATATTATGTTCAAACATATTTTACCCAATGTGATCGCTCCAGTGATCGTCGTCGCGACGATGGGAATCGCTTCTGCGATTATGACTGAAGCATCTCTGAGCTTTTTAGGCTTCGGCGTCAAAGTGCCAACCTCCTCGTGGGGCAGCATGATCAACGACAGTCTGGGCTATTTTGCTGATGCTCCCTGGATTCCTTTGATTCCAGGTGTGGCGATTGCGATCACGGTTTTTGCTTTTAATCTATTTGGAGATGGGGTGCGCGATGCTTTGGATCCGCGCCTGAAATAAGACTGATGTTATTACGTTGTCTATCCTTTTTCTTGTTGCTTTTTCTATTAAGCGCCTGCAGCCCCGGTTCTTTTGAACTCTATGTTTTTAACCCGGCCAAGACACCGATTCAAGTCCTGGTAGACGGTCAGGCGCAGCCCTTGCAAACCTATGGCAATGCCCAATATATCCAGGCTCCGCTCAAATCAGGCAGCGAAGTTAAAATCAAATCAGCTGGTCAACTTCTGGAGCTCCTGACTGTGGGCGAGGCACCTCTGGATCTGGGTAATAAAGACAAAATCGTCTATGTCGTAGATGGTCCGATGCCACTGGCTGTCGCCGATTATTCAGCCTTTTACGGTGAAAACACCGAAGCTCCCAAAATCACCGATATTCGGGATATTGGCAAGCAAAAGTGGCTGCGTCTAAATCCGGAGCAGGAAATCGCCTTCCCTTCTAAAGCCTTTCCGCGTGAGCGTCCGGAAGGCCATCAAATGCTGCGCCTGATTCATTTACCGCCACAATTGCCCGCCGATAAGCTAGAACCTTATTTGTACTACGAGCTCAAAGGCCTGAAGTAAACTGATTGGGCGTTTATCGCAGAGGCTCATTCAAATCTGATTTCCCCCGAACTTTTGCTTCAGACTTGATCTATATCCTGTCCGGTTTTTGCTCAGGGGCGTTATGCTATTCAAAAGCAAGATTAAGTTGAGGCTCTGGATTTATGAAAAAGAAAGCTCTTTTACTCTCTGCGCTGATTTTACTTGTCAGTGCTTTACAGCAGCCGGTGTTAGCCCAAAAGGCAGAACAGAGTGCTGCTCCACACCAGAATTACCGGATCGACAAAGTGCAGCGTCAGCAGCGGGTGCAGATCAGCGAGCAGAAACATTTTCGCATTAGCTATCAGCCCAATCCCGATCCGATTCCTTTGAATCAGCATTTTCGCATGACTTTTCTGGTGCAAGATCTGTCGGGTAAAGGCCTTGATGGTCTCAAATTAAAAGTCGATGCTGGCATGCCTGAGCACAATCATGGCATGTCTGTTAAGCCCAAGCTCAAGGCTCTGGGCAAAGGGCGCTATGAAGTGCGCGGACTCTTGTTTCATATGCCTGGCTACTGGGAAGTCTATCTCGATACGCCTTACCAAGATAAGTTGGAGCGCACGACTTTTGGTATGACCCTGGAAATGAAGCCCGCTGCTCACCAACATAATCACCATTAACCTCATGCTTAAGACTTTCTCTTTGCTGGCTGGGCTGGGCCTGAGTTTGATGCTGGTCTCCTGCCAGCCTCCTGCATTAAAAGCGGATGGGGCGCCAAAGTTTACGCAGGAAGAAAAGCAGATTATTTATAGTTTGTCTGGCTTCCCTGATTTGCCCGCTAACCCCAGCAATCGCCATGCTGATCAGGCTGAGATCGCTGACTTTGGCAAACACTTATTCTTTGAGCCTCGCCTGTCTCAAACGGGTGAAATTTCCTGTGCCACCTGTCATGACCCGGCCAAAGGCTGGGCCGATGGCAAAACCCTCTCCGAGGGGATACAAATAGGCAAACGTCATAGTCCAAGCCTCTGGAACACGGCTTATCAACGCTGGTATTTTTGGGATGGCCGAGCGGATACTCTCTGGTCACAGGCCTTACAGCCGATGGAAGACCCGGCTGAAATGGGTTCGCATCGTTATGCACTTTATCGTCTCTTTCAGAGTCAGCCGGATCTCAAAACAAGTTATCAGACTGTTTTTGGAGATTTGCCTGAGATAAAAGCTCAGCCCCAACAAAGTGATCCGCTGCAGGCCTGGCAAGCCTTAAATGATTCTGATCAGGAGCAGGTCAACCGCTTTTTTGTCGCTCTGGGCAAAGCTTTGGAAGCCTATCAGCGTCAGATTGTCTCGGGCCAGGCGCCGTTTGATACTTTTGTGTCAGGTCTCAAAGAGAAAGACGAAGTCAAGCAAGCAGCCCTATCGCTAGAAGCTCAGCAAGGCTTACGTCTGTTTATTGGCAGAGCCCAGTGCGTACTGTGCCACAATAGCCCGATGTTTTCAGATCAGGAGTTTCACAATATTGGGCTGCCTGCGATCGGGGGGGCGATTGATGCCGGTCGTAGCGAAGGAATCCAACGGGTCTTGGATAACCCCATGAATGGGATTGGGCGCTACAGTGATCTGGTCGATAAAGACGACCCCTGGACAGATAAGCTGAATTATCTAGAGCTTCAGGACAGCAATCAGGGCGAATTCAAAACGCCTGGCTTGCGTGAAATTGGGAGCACGGCTCCTTATATGCATGATGGGCGCTTTGAGGACTTAGATCAGGTGCTAGGCCACTATAATACGGCGACACAGTTTACGCCAGCCACTGGCCGACGGGAAGATACGTTGCTTGATTTAAAGCTACAGCCTGAAGAAACCGCACAGCTCAAGGCGTTTTTATTCAGTTTGACTTCTGGCCCACCAACGCTCGATTTAGTCCTGCCTTTATCTAACACAGGCCACTAAAGGCTGGCGGCGGGCTTTAAATAGTCTGTAATTAAAGCCAGAGTTTGCTGCGGTTGGTCCAGCATGAATTCGTGGCCACTATCTTTGACAACTTGCATCTGGGCATCGGTAAATATTTTTTGTTGGCGTGCTTGAAAAGACTTGCCTGTTAATTGATTGCAGCTAGAAGCTAAAATTAAAACGGGTGACTGAAAGGACTTTAATCCTTTGGTAAAGTCCAAATGCAATTTGCCTTTTTTATCAAAAGTCGACTGGGTGATCATTTTCCAACTACCAAAACCTGCGCGCCAATAGTTCTTGGGGTCGGGCTGGTAGGCATCACAGTGATAAATTGGCTGTTCTCGGATCTGAGAAAAGACAAAGTCCGAGCGCGCATCTTGATCGTCACCCTTGATATGCATGGAGCGAATCCAGGCGGCGCTGGTTTTGGCGATAAAGCTAAAGGAAGATCGGCTCATAGCAGGCAATACCAATGCCGCCATCTCTTCATTCAGAAAGCCAGGCTCTAATAAAACGAGCTGGCTGACCTGGTCTGGATGTTGGCCCACATAAGCTGTCGCCAACATGCCGCCCCAGCCGTGGCCAATCAATGTGATCGGCTGTTGATTGGCGAAATTTTGCGTGAGGGAGTAAATATCTTTCAAAGAGGTTTCAATCGAAAGTTGGCTCGAGGGGACACGGGCAGATAGGCCGCTGCCACGTTGATCGTAAAATAAGACCTGATAGCCTTGCTTGCTTAATGCTTGTAGGGGCAATAGGCTGCGGTAGTCGCCGCCAGGCCCATCGTGGATCACGATAATCAAGGGTGCGTCTTCAGAGCCGAAGCGCTCGGCATGTAGCCGGGCCTGATTGGCCTGCGTTTGTGGTAATTGCCCATCATTGCTGACGGTTGCAGGTACCTGATAATCTCCCCAGGTCCACAAAAAGACAGAGAGAAAGAGTAAAACGGGCAGGCCAAAGCCAGCGAGCAAAGCGAGTAGAAATTTTTTGAGTTTAATTGGCATCTTTACATTTTTAAAGAAAGCTTAGAGATTGGGGTAAGTCTTGCTTCTCACGGTCCCTGTTTTGGCATCATAGACCAGATCTTCAGGGTGATAGAGCTTCAGCTTGAGTTCTTCCAGGCTTTCGGGATTCTTTTGATTTTGCAAATGGTATTCCTGCAAGGTGCCGGTGACGAGTGTCAAATCCGAAAAAACCTTGGCTTTATCGATTTGACCCACGCCTGTTTTGACCCCATCTTTGACGGTTTCCTGGCTTTCTTCACAGGCCACTAAGACGCTGAACAATAAAAGACAGAGCATGATCCACTTTTTCATTGGGGATCCTCCAGTACAGGTTTTTCATTCGTTTTTAGTATAGCAGGGCTATCAGTCAAGAGAACCATATCATTGCGGTGAATTACCTCTGGTCCAAAACTATAGCCCAGCAGGGCTTCGATCTCGCTCGAGCGGTGGCCAGCGATTGTTTGCAATTCTTGCGATGAGTAGCGGCTGAGTCCACGCGCCAATTCTTGGCGATTGGCATCAAAAATCCGCACTGTTTGCCCTTTTTCAAACTCACCCTTTACCTGACTAATACCCGCTGATAAGAGACTTTTGCCCTGATCGGTCAAGGCCTGCTGAGCGCCAGCATCGACGATCAATTGGCTTTCTTTGACTGTTTCAGCTAAAATCCAGCGTTTGCGGGCTTCTAATAAAGGAGTTGTCGCTAAAAATCGGGTGCCCAGGGGAGGGTTCTGCTCAAGCTGAAGCAAAACATTGGGCTTTGCTCCATTTACGATCTGCATTTCAATGCCGGCACGGGTGGCCAGATCCGCTGCCTGGATTTTAGTCCACATACCACCTGTGCCATGAGCCGTTCCGGCTCCGCCTGCCAGATCCCAAATTGTTTGATCGATCTGGTTCACCACTTCGATACGTTGGGCGTCAGGATTGTTTTGTGGCGCTGCGGTATAGAGACCATCGATATCGCTGCAAATCACCAGTAAGTCAGCTTGTAGTAAAGAGGCGACATGGGCAGCCAGGGTATCATTATCGCCCACCCGGATCTCGTCTATGGCGACCACATCATTTTCGTTAACGATCGGCAAGACGCCGCGCTCAAAGCAGTTTTCAAAGGTGTTACGGGCATTTAAGTAACGACGGCGATCCGAGAAATCACTGCGGATCAAGAGGGTTTGGGCAACCGAGATCCCGTAGAGTTGTGCCAGTTGCGTATACAAATACATCAATTGACTCTGACCAACGGCCGCCAGAAACTGCTTCTCTGGTAAATTGCGCTTGCGCGCTGGAAAGCCCAGATGCTCCCAGCCAGCCAGCACTGCACCTGAAGTTACCAGTGCGACCTGAGTGCCTGCTTGCATCAGATCGGCAATTTGGCGAATCAGGTCTACCATACGTGGTCGATTGAGACGATCACTACCCCCGGTCAATACCGAAGTGCCTAGTTTAACGACGATACGTTTCATGAATACAAAAACTCCAATGCAGTGGGTAAGCGCCGTCGCCAGCTGGTTTCGTTGTGCTCGCCTTCTGGATCGGGCTTCCAGAGTAGGCGTTTGTCGCCTTCAAATCCAATCACACTTAGCACATCATTCATGAGCTTGCTTTGATCAAATAAGATGCGTCCGATATCTGGTAGATCAGGGGGAGCTTCTTTCTCGCCATGGTCGAGATAGACCCGGGCCTGGGGATGGGCTTTGGCTAGCATAATATCCTGAAAAATACTAAATTGGTCGGGCCAGAGTGCGGGGGACATCACCAGGGCACGTCCATAATTTTGGGGGTAATAAAATAAGGCATAGAGTGCCAGTAGACCGCCCA
Source organism: Candidatus Sericytochromatia bacterium (assembly GCA_037968875.1). GTDB lineage: Bacteria > Cyanobacteriota > Sericytochromatia > UBA7694 > UBA7694 > JBBKWI01. The sequence goes on from JBBKWI010000117.1 coordinate 23,490, forward strand.
ATGACGACCCGCCAATTAAAGTTTGAGCAGGCTCTTTTAAGACATGTAATTTTCTAAAGGCTCTGGGTAATAAAAACTGATCTAACCAATCCAATACCTTTTTGGCTTTGCCTGTCTTACCGGGAAAAGGATCGCGCGGACACATTTCTTCGTCTCTATGGGCTCCATGATGCAAAGCCAAAACCACGGGAACGGGTTTGCCTGCTTCTGCTCGCTCGGTCAAGATCTGATCCAGGTGCCAGCCTCCCGCTAAGGTGCCCTGGTCGTCAAACATATTTTGGCCATCAAAAAAGATCGCCAGTGGCCAGGGCTGCTCGCTTTTATAATAATCAGGCGGGAGCCACAGTCGCAGGGGTCTGGCGCCTGCAATCCCAGGGATCTCAAAGTCCTGGGAGCGAAAGAGCAATTGATTATCATCGATGCGTTCAAATTGGAGTGCGTCTTGCATAAGCAATACCATAACCTGAGTCGATACTCAACGAAAAGCCATTTTGAGATTAATTCGCTATACTGGCAAACAATCATTAAAGGCACGCTTTGGAGTTTTATAGTTAACAAATGAAAAAATTGCTCTTGATAGGCGCTGTGATCATTGGGTTTTGTGGACTCAGTTGGGGGCTGTCTCAGACTCGGCCCGATCAAGATTATTTGAAAATCCAGCAATTTAAGCTTTTGTTCCCGCTGGTTTTGAGCCAGGTCCAGGCTCAAAAACCCCAGGCGCGTATACTTGTCGACACCCAACTCATGCCGACAATTCTGGAGCCGGAAATCAAAAAAATGCTCCAGAAATGGCAGGCTGAACATTCTCAGCTAGCAGGCGCTGTGGTCCCTGACCTATCTCTTAAGCTGCGTTGGGAAACGCCCTCAACGCATCAGGACCAATTGATTGCCGAAAGTAATGCCGGGCGTTTTGAAGCTCGCCGTGCTCGTATACACTGGACCAGTGCATTGCCACCCTTGATCGCCGTAGCCCTTGCTCTGATTACCCAACGCCTGATTCTGTCTTTATTCTTAGGTATATTGGCTGGCAGTATTTTTGCCGCTGATTGGAATCCGCTGCTGGGCTTTGTCGAGCTATTTAGCAAACACGGTTGGGCGGCCATCAGTGATTTCTTCCATCTCAAAATTCTGCTCTTTGCCGGTTTTTTGCTGGGCATGGTTGGGATCATGAACGTCAGTGGCGGCACCCGTGGAATCATTGAAGCCCTACAGCATTATGTCAAGAGTCGCCGTTCGACTCAGCTTATGACCTGGGTGATGGGGCTGCTGGTCTTTTTTGACGATTACGCTAATTCATTTGTGATTGGCACGACCATGCGCCCGGTTACTGATCGACTCAAAATTTCACGAGAGAAGTTAGCTTATATCGTTGACTCTACTGCTGCACCGGTTTCAGGGATCGCTATTATTTCTACCTGGATTGGCTATGAAGTGGGTTTGTTTCAGGATGCTCTTGACCAAATTCAGGCCGTCAATTTGGGGGGCTACCAGGCCTTTATTCAGGCTTTACCCTTTCGTTTTTACTGTATTTTATCTTTGACAATGGTACTACTGGTGGTCTGGCTGAAACGCGATCTGGGAGCGATGTATCATGCTGAAATACGGGCAATTGAACAAGGGTTGGTTTTGCGTGAGGGAGCAACTCCGCTGACTTCAAAAACCTTTAATGGACTCGATGCTAAACCGGGAATCCCCTTGCGTTGGCAAAATGCTGCTTTGCCGATCTTGGCGGTGATCTTGGCTACATTAGCTGGGCTCTATATTTCTGGTGGAGGCCTTAATTTACCTGCCGGAGGTTGGCGGCAGCTGTTTACGATTCAACATCTGGGCGCGGTTTTTTCGAGTGCAGATTCAGGCACAGTGCTTTTGTGGAGCTCGATTGCCGGCTGTGCCACAGCGGTGGTTCTGGTTTTGTCGCAGAGGCTGCTCAGTTTAAAAGAAGTCAGCATGGCCTGGGGCAAAGGCGTTTCTTCGATCTTGATTGCTTCTGTGATTTTGGTCCTGGCCTGGGCGCTGAACTCTGTTGCTGCTGAAATTGGAACCGCTCCTTATTTGATTGCGATTTTCCGCGATAGCGTGCAGCCGCTCTGGTTACCTTTGCTGATCTTTATTTTGTCTGGTGCTGTTGCTTTCTCAACGGGCTCTTCCTGGAGCACAATGGCGATTTTGATACCGGTGGCGGTACCTTTGGCTTATGAAATGGGCGGAGCGACACTCATGTTGATTGCGATGGGTGCTGTTTTGGATGGTTCGATTTTTGGAGATCATTGCTCTCCCTTGTCAGACACGACTATTTTGTCTTCGATTGCTTGCTCTTGTGATCATCTCGATCATGTCAAAACCCAGTTCCCCTACGCGATCATCACGATGTTTGTTGCGGCGCTTGTTTGTTATTTACCGGCCAGTGCGGGTTGGTCTCCCTTTCCTTTGATTGTCTTGGCTGTTCTGGCTTTAGCGGGTATTTTGCTCATTTTTGGACGAGACCCTGAAGTCAATGCGCAATACCCTCCGGCGCCGACCAACCACCTGCAAGCAACAGAGCCTTTGCGCTACAGTCAAGAGTCATAAGACCTTCTCTCGCCATAAAATACGCTACAATTAAGTAAGACATGCTGCAGACAGGACACTCAAGATGAAGTTTTTAGATCAGGCTGCCAAAACCGAACTGCGTTCGCCGCGCGGCCTTTTTTGTCTCATTTTGATTGGGATCTCCCTAGTGACATCAATGGTGGCGATTTTCGCTACCCTGGGTTTGATAGGCCAAAATTTTGCCGGTTTTCGGATTGAGCCGACACTAACAGTTTCTGCTGTCAATGAATCCTATTGGGAAGGTCCCAAAGCAGGGATTCAAACCTATGATCGCATTCTTGAGATCAATGGTCAGCCGATCAAAACGCCGGCTGAATTTAAAGCTCGGATTCATCAGGCCACACCAGGTGAAACGCTGACTTATACCCTGCAATCTAAAGGGGCCAAAGCCACGCAGCAGATGCAAATCCCGGTGCGAATTTTTGAAGGCATGGATTTCGTGCGCAGCCTGTTGGTTTTGTATTTGGTGGGATTTTTGCATATTTTTGTGGGTATTGCAGCCTATATTATTAGGCCCCAAAACCCCTCAGCACGGGCGCATTTGTTTATGACCCTGGCGATTGGAGTGACCACAACACTCGTCGGTGACTACGATACGACGATGCTCTTTCCGCGCTTTTGGATCGCGGCGGTGGCGATGACCGGAGGAGCCTGTTTGCATCTGGGGCTTTATTTCCCACAGAAAAAGAAACTATTGCAAAGATTCCCCGGCTTGATCTGGATCCCTTATGGAATCAGCTTTTTACTCGTTGGTGTGTGGGAATATGCTTTCCGGCCACTTGGGTTCTTGGGCTATGAGGCCCAGAATATCACCTCTTTGTTCCAATTGCATTTTGATCTCTATGATGGCTCTCTGGCCTGGTCTTTAATTATTGGTTTTATGGGCTTGATCATCATGATTATTCATTCGCTCGTCAAAGCCGAAACTCAGGTGATTAAGAACCAGGCCAAAGTCGCTTTGCTTGGTGGTGTGATTGCCTATCTGCCCATGACTATTTTCTGGATGATCATGGACCAAATCCTGCATATCCCGCTCAGCCCTGCTTTGGCAACAATTTGCTGGATACTGTTTATTATTTTTCCGCTGGCGATTGCTTATGCCATTATCAAGCACAAAATGTTTGATATCGATTTTGTACTCAAACAAAGTATGACTTATACCGCTTTGGTGGTCCTGCTCGGTTCACTCTACGTGCTCCTGGCTGCTGGTTTACAACAGCTCTTGCAACCTCTAATGACCAATAATTCTGAGCTCACCTCGTATATGCTTACCACGACCGTTGTGATTCTTTTGTTTGAACCGCTTAAACTCAATATCAGAGGTTTTATTGACCGTAAATTTTTCCGGGCCAAATATAACTTTCGTCAGGCTTTAAGTGAGTTTATTGATACGACACGTTCGACAATTGATGTCGAGGAGTTGATTCCGGCTCTAATAGACGTTGTTGAAAAAACGATTCATCCTAAACATGTGTTGTTGTTTTTGAAAAACCCGGAAAAAAACACATTAAAACAAGCTTATAGCCATGGCATAAGCGTCAAGCTCAAAGATGAGATAGCCTTAGATGATCCGGCCTTGTTAGCTGCGATGGGCCTGGCCAAACCTAAAAAGAACCTGGGTTCACGTTTAACCGGTGCTTTAAATCTGGCAACAATGGCGCAAGATGGGCCTTTGCCTTCGCCGATTCCTTTTTTATTAATGAAACGCATTACTTCTGATTTACCTGATTTAGAAGAAACGGAAGCGATCAAAAACTCGTTGACACTTCCTCTGACAGTCAAGACGGCTCGTAAGGGTGGGGAAGGCTTTCAAGATGAGATGATAGGTCTGCTAACCCTTGGCGAAAAACGCTCTGAAATGGACTATACGATTGAAGACCGTCAGTTGTTTCAGAGTATCGGTCAGCAATTAGCCCTGACTCTGCACAGCTCCCAACTGGCTGTAGAAGTTGTTGAAAAAGAAGCCATGAAGCAAACCCTGCTTAAAGCGCGGGTCATACAAAAATCGATGCTGCCCGACAAAGAGCTGATTTTGGATCAGTTTGATGTGACTGGCTTCTCAGAATCGGCTGACGAAACCGGTGGTGATTATTATGACTGGTATGATCTGGGCCAGGGAGAGTTTATTGTTGGTATCGGCGATGTCACGGGGCACGGCATTGATGCGGCTATGATCGTGAGTATGGCTAAGAGCTGTCTCTATAATCAGATTGAGATTGATCCTGATGTGCCTGCGGTGATGGAAGCATTAAATCGCACGATTAACCAGATTTCTAGTCGCACGGATCGCAGCAATCGCAAGTTAATGTCTTTTGTTTATAGCTATTTTGATTCTGCCTCGATGACTTGCCGCATTGCTTCCGCTGGGCATTGGTACCCTTATCATTACAAGGCCAGAGAGCAAGAGATCACCAATTACTCTGAATTTAAAGGCTCCTTCCCTTTAGGACAGCGGGCTCCCGAAAAATATCGCTGTGTTGAGAATGGTTTTGAGATAGAGCCAGGTGATGTCTTATTGTATTTTACGGATGGCTTACACGAAGCTGAGAATCTGAATGGCCAGGCCTATGATTTTGAGCGGATTGAGCAATTATTAAATTGGTATCATGATTTGAGTGCTCACGAAATTAAAGAAAAATTCCAACAAGACTGGGAACACCATATTGCAGGCCGTGGTATGGATGATGATATGACTTTAATTGTGGTCAAAGCCAAGTAGTTAAATTAAGTTTTCTTTGTTATTGTTTTATTAAGAATCGGTAAATCGGGGCATGAAAACAGCTCATGCCAGCGATAGATAATTTAACAAAGTCAAGTTCAAGAAACAAGGAGAACAGCACATGGGTAATTTAATCAACGGTTCAAAATTTGGAGCACTTTCTTCACAAATTAGTGGGGCAGACAAACTCAGTAAAAAACCAGCACCTCCTCAGGCTGATACTATTCAAAAACAGCCCGCTCCTCCTTCCGCCCCTAAGCCAGAAAAAGATAGCTTTTCAAGTCGTATGGGCCTGATGGGTGCTGGCAAAGCCGCAGCAACAGTCCCATTGGATGGCGATAAAAAGCTAGGTAGTACCACTCCCTATAAACAATGGGCCAAAGCCCGTGATGGTAAAGATATTGGCTATCAAAAAATGGATACCCGAGTCACTACAACAGATAAAACAGGTAAAAAAACGAGCCAGTCTTTGGCTGCTCATGTTCTCACCAATGAAGCTTCAAAGTACTCAAAAGATCAGCGAGCTAACCTGAAAAACTTCCTGACAGACTTAGGACCTAAAGGTGCTACTGTTTTGAGTGAAGGCATTCGAGACAATGGAATCAGCCGTGATCAATTAGACATGATCGCTGATGGCAAATTTAGCGCCGAAAATTACAGTAATTGGGTCGGTGCAGGCCATCCTGGCGGCTAATCTCAAGAGACATGAAAAGACTGGCCTAAACAGTGCCAGTCTTTTCTTATTTTTTGAATCAATTGACTTGGAGAAAAATCCAGAACAGGGTATAAAGGATAGATGAACCAACCACGTTTCCAACGAATTAAAGGATCCAGCTCTTACCTTGCCCTTGAGCATTCAAATCTCGGGCTTTTTGTTCATAAAAAACGGGGGGTTCTGATCGATAGTGGCTATACAGAATCGGATGCGCAGTGGATTGGCGACTTATTAGAAAGTGAAGTGATTCACTTAGAAGCGATTTTGAACACCCACGCGCACCCAGATACCAGCGGGGGTTCTTCTTACCTTAAAAAACGCTTTGGCTGTAAAGTTTATGCTTCTCAAATCCAGCGCACTTTTATTGAGCACCCCAATCGTTCTAATTACATTTCGATGGTTCAGGCGGCTGTTGATAAGGAGCGGGAAGAAAATCTTGCTGCGAAAGAGGAAAAAGCTTCTGAATCAGAAGCTTCAGCAGCAACTACCGTTCTCCCTCAAACAGAAGGGCAGCCCACCAAGCGCTCCGTCATTCAACCCAAGCCTTGTACTGTGGACGGGACGCTTAGCCCACAACGGCCTTTTGTGATGTCAACAGGGAAGGCCTTTACGATTGTAGACCTATCGGGCCATGTGATGGGTCAGTACGGAGTGGTTACTCCTGATAAAGTCTTTTTTATCGCAGACTCTCTTTACACCTTTGATGAACTTAGTGACAAGCCCATTCCCTATTTGGAGAGTGTTGAGCAATTTAAAAAAACCCTTGATGTTTTACTGAATACGTCCTACTCACATTTTGTGCCTGCTCATGGTACCGCGATAGAGTTTTCGATTAGCTCTGAGGTTCTCTTTCACCAACGTCAGTTAGAGATGATCGAGCAAGCCATTCTACTTCATTTGCAAATGCCGCATACCAAAGAAGAATTAATTGCTTTATTATTTGCTACTTTTGGAATTGAAGAGACTATTCCAAATTTTTATATGATGAGCGCAACGATTATTTCGTTTTTAAATGCACTCAAACGTCTGGGTAAAATCACAATTATCCATGAAGACGGTAAAACACGCTGGTTCGTGCGTCAAAAGTAAATCAGCTACAAACTTTGTTGAAGCCCTTATGCTATGATAAGGCTGATTCAGATAGAAAGCATACATATCAAACCATCATGTCACGATTAAGTCGTGAGCTTGAGATAGCTCAAAAAATAGCTTTTGATGTCAGTAAAGTGATCCTTTCTCATTATGACTCGGATTACGAAGTCATGATGAAAGCTGGCGAAGAACCCGTTACGATAGCCGATAAGCATGCCAGTCAGTTTATTGTGGATGCTTTGCATCGCGCCTTCCCCAAAGACGCCATTGTCTCAGAAGAGTCGCCTTTACCGACTGACTTAGATCAGCATGAGCGCATTTGGGTGATTGATCCGATTGACGGAACCAAAGAATTTATCAAACATAATGGTGAATTTGCTGTGATGATTGGTTTGGTGCAGGAAGGTCATCCCATTTTGGGTGTCGTCTACCAACCTGTGACACAGATGATGTGCTGGGGAGTCGAAGGGCAAGGCGCTTTCATGGGTAATGGCAGTCAGAAACAAGCCTTGCATGTTTCACAGGCTTCTGATTTGAATGATTTACGAATTGCGACCAGCCGCTCCCATTTTTCTGATCAACTCCAAAAATTATACGATGATCTGGGGCTCAAAAATGTGGTGCGTTGTGGGAGTTTGGGTTTGAAATTCGCGCTAATTGCCCGACAATTATCGGAAATTTATTTTAACTTATCCAATATTACTTCTTGCTGGGACACTTGCGCACCAGAAGTGATTTTAAAAGAGGCCGGTGGACGAATTTCAAATCTGTCAGGCACCCGTCTCACCTACACTTTTAGTCATGTGAAAAACCGCAATGGTGTAGTGGCGACTAATGGCCCTATTCATGATTATCTGGTTGAGCAAATTCAAGGGGCTCTGGCCGATAAAGCAGCCAGGATCAATTTAGAGTCAAACTAACCCTGGCTTGAGCTGCTTAGGGACCGTAATTGGCTTCTTGTTGAGAGACAATTTCATCTAATAATGGACTGTAGTGGGCATCATCTTTTTGGATCATCTTACTCATCACCAGATGTGCAAAACGAGGGACATCTGTGCGGTGGAGTCCGACAGGTGAGACAATATGGTACAAAATGGAATCAGGGAAAATAAATAGCGAGTCTTCTTCAATCGTTGATAGCTGTTCAGGATCATCGATCTCCAGGCTACGATAGTCCCCCTGGAAGACAACAACTCGGCCACATAAGCCAGATTGTCCTTGCACATCTACTGAGCAAAGTTTGATTTCGGGCATGGCATAAATTGTGGTCAGAGAATCACCCATTTTGACAATAACATAATCACCGGAGGGTGCTTTGTACATTTTGACCTGATTGGGGTCACCTCCATACCCTTGCAAATCAACTTTAAGCTCATTCACCATTTCTTCAAAAACCTTAAAGAGGTAAGAGACTGCATGGCGATGATATTCCAGAAGCTTTTGTTTCTCGCGGAGGCGATCTCTTAAAATAAGCGCTAATTCTTTGGTTTCCTGACTCATAAATCCGTTTCCTGTGCTGTTTTAGTTGTCTTGAATCGAAATGGGGATGATCGTGGACTCATTCTTTTTCTTGGAGCGTGAAGGTTTTCGAAAGGGGTTAGAAAAATTAAGGGCAGGTTCTACCCAGCCTTTAATCAACTCATCGCCTTGTTGGCTAATATCTTGTAACTCATCATGGGTGGTTCTGAAAATTTGGGCAAGGCCTTTGACTGCTTCAGAGCCGATATCAGCAAAATCCCGGCAAACTTCAATTGATTTTTCTTTGTGCGAGAGCCGCTGAGCCGTAGCCTGATTTTTGCGTTGTTGTTTTAGCTGCTCAAGGCGTAGATTCAGTTTTTCGAGTTGGTCAATGATCTTATGACTGCTATCAAGAGCTTCAATGCTCACATGCGTACAGGAGTCGATCATGGCTAAAAAGAATCTCTCAACAGAATCCACTAAAGGAAGATCTGCTTTCAGGTCGCTTTTTTGCTTCATATAATAAGTTTACCTCATTGATTTATGCCTCTATCGTTAAGCATAATAAGGGAGCAAAAGATAGAAACCAAGCTTATATCCCAATTTTAGCATAAATTAAAACCTTGATAAAGAGAGCTTATTATGGAACATCTCTTCAAGCTTGTGCGTCTTAACCTAGAGTGCATACTCTGTATCTGATAAAATAGGGTGTGATCAAAAAACTTGACGCTTTGGGCGTTAAATTGAAATAATTTGATTCAAACTAGTTTATTGCATATCTCATCGGAAGCTGATATATTTTTTGTTAAGATATGTTAAATATCACCCATCTAAAGGAACGCAAACATGACAAGAGGCTTGATGCGAATGTTCCGCTTGCTTAGCTCAGTGGCTACAGTCGGACTCATCTTAACCAATTCGGGTTGTACCACCCTCAACAACCCCTTTAACCCCAGTGCTGAGGTCAATATTTTGGATGTAAAAACATCTGAAGAAGGACGTTTTGCTGGTATTCGACAGACCCTAAGTCAAGAGAACGGTCAAGCTTTTATCTTGTATACCTTTGTCGATCCGGTACTTACAATCCAAAATCGTCCGGGCTTTCCCGCTGTGAAATTTACCCGTTTTACTTCTTCAATTCGTCTTGCTGATGGTACTGCTTTACCGCAAAAAGAATATTCGCTCTCTAAGTTTTTACCGGCACTGCCACCCTCAACAGGCGGTGCGGCAACCGCAACCGTCCTGACTGGGGTTGATATCCAAATGCCCATCTTAAGCTCAGATTCTGACATTCGCAATGTGGTCTATCCAGGCAATAATGCCCCGCGTACTGAAAGCGGTTCGGCTGATGTTGTTTTATTTGGCCAGGATTTGAATGGGCATGAGATTGAAGTTCCTTTTACAACCAATCTGAGGTTTGAAACCCTGGTCTTTAATAACTCAGGTGATATTCCAATCACAGCGCCCACGCCTTCTCCTAGTCCATCATCCAGTCCCGGAGGACAATAATAATGAAATTCAAACGTAACTCTTATTTACCTGCTTTAACGGTTTGTTTGCTTGCTAGTGTTTTTCCTGTGGGATGTCAACCGACCTCGAGCCCAACCGTTAATGCGACATCTGCGACAAGCACGGCAACGGGTAAAGGCTCATTGTCAGGCGTTATTTTTACAGGTCGAGCGATTGATGGACGCCTGGTTCCGCCTGATACCCCTGTGACTGTAAAGGTTTTAGATAATAATAAGGAAATTGCTTCGGTTAAAACCGATCAATTTGGTCGTTTTTATATTACTGATTTACCCGCTAATGTAGAGGGCAAGGAATATACTGTTGATTTTGATGGCGTGATTCCGAAGCAAAAACAGCGTATTTTTTCTGGGCGAGTCACAGACCTGGCGTCGCTTCAGGCCAAGCCAAATGATATTGGCAACAATCAAAATGTTCGTACCATTTCAGGGACTTTAATTTCACCTGAGCCCAATTCTCAGCCTTTGGCCAATGTGAAGGTGCGCGATAAAGCATTTACTTTTCGTGAAACCACGACAGATGCCCAGGGCCAGTTTGTCTTGGAGGTTGTCGGTGATGAGCTTGAGCTTTTTCTCAGTGAATCTCAGCCTCCTGTAAATATCACCACTCAAGAGTTAGAGAGCAACCCGCTGCTCGTCGTTGATACGTCAAATGTACGTTTGATTCAGGGTGTAGTTAAAGACAGCACCAATAGCAATGTCTCCTTAAAAAATGTCGTGGTTCGGGTTTTAGGGCGTGGCGCTTCTGCTAAAACGGATAATGATGGTAATTTTGTTTTGAATGGCGCTCCTTCTGGGCCCTTTACCTTAGAAGTCGTCCCGCCAGAAGGTTATACTGGGGCAACTCTTCAAGTGCCACCAGCTACTTTTGATGGTAATCGTCGTCCTGAATCGTTTACTCAAAATGTAGGCTTACAGCCAGTTGGCTCTATTC
>JBBKWI010000118.1:0-11314 GCA_037968875.1 Candidatus Sericytochromatia bacterium
TGGCTTATCCAGCGAAGTAAAGTTGATCAGCCGCGCGGAATCGTCGGCGTAGTGTATCGGAAGTTCTTTTTCTCTGCTGAGGCTTACTTTGCCCACCACGGCTTGCAAGATCTGGTAAGTATTCGTACTGTTAAAGCGGATAGAGCACTTCCCTTCCTGGACCGGTATAAGGACAAAAGCAACCTCCGTCTTATTAAAGGGGAAAGTTACCTCATCTCGTTAGCCAAACAAGAGAACTTGCCTGTACTGCTAGATGACACAGCTCCTGTTCTTGATGCACGTTCCATCGGTTTAAATGTCTCAAACATGGGTTATGAGACATTCCAAGCCCATGTAAGGGGTCTTCTGTCTGCCACAGAGTCCAAAACTATTATTGATGAGTTGGCAGACAAAAGCGTATACAGATACCACCCATGTTTCAGCCTGGAGTAGCCAAGTCACCCAGCGCTTTATTGAGGACCGTATTAAAAAGAAAGACAAACCAGCCACGGTATCTATGCGCCTGGCCTTTGTCTGCGCTCTAGGCAATTGGTTAATGAAGGAACGACCTGAGTGGTTTGAAGAGTATGGCCACCCCACCAAAGGAGCCAAGCCACCCGTTCAAGACGCTCTGGCCCCCAAGTGTCTCGATACTCGCCAACTCAACCGCCTGGTGGATTCAGCTAAAGCCGAAATAGCCACTGTCGAAGCTGAGGATACCAAAAAGGCAGCGATTAAACGACCGTATCGAGATTATGCTATTCTCATGCTGCTTATCTATACCGGTATACGAAGACAAGAGGTCTGTGATCTGACTCTGGAGCAATTTCAGGGTGCCCAACTGATAAACGTGAAATCCAAAGGGAATCTCTACCGGAATGTACGGCTGAACAGCACGGTGCGCTTGGCTATTCAGGACTATCTAGAAAAAGAGCGCTATCGCGATGCACAAGCATTCCCTGCTTCAGTGACGGTATTTCTAGCTTCTAAGTCACGCAAGCGTCGTAAATACCACGGGCATTTGTCTCCTCGGGCGATTAACCGCATTATTGAAAGCCAGGCTAAGTCAGCAAACGCCCATCTGCCTCATGAACGGCAATTCAAGGTGACGCCGCATATGCTCAGGCATTCCCATGCCTACGCAGTATTGAAGAAAACCAAAAGCCTGGCCTATGTTCAGAAACGTTTGGGGCACCAATCTCAGGCTTATCTGGCACGCTACACCCAGATGCCGGTGGAAGAAGAAACTCAGATGCTTGAAGAGCTTTTTGAATAGACCGACACTCTGAATCATAGAAAAAACATTCGATTACTAATGCAAGGTTAAATTTTAATAACCATAGATTAACTTTACTTAACTTAACGTCATTGAGAACAATCAGCTTGAGTTTCAATAACCATAGTTATTAGCTCATTTATCTAAATTGTTTAACATAATTAAGGATACATTATGAAAAATCGAGTTATTGAATATAACTTAACCTAACTACACATTTTGTCACCATTTGGTGTGACAGACAAAATAAAAAATTTGTGATATTTTACACAAATGTGCTATGGGTAATAAATTTGCATTTAAGCCTTGCGTTCTTCACCCATTCTAGTCTCCCAAAATAACCGCTAAGGAATATTTATGAAACCACCAGCTTTTATAGAAAAAATTATACTTGCAGCTACTATCTGTTTAGCTGGCAGTTTTGTAAGTTCTTGTCAATATGCACCTTCGTTAAATACACTCAGCTCTGTCAAACAGAATAATAATCTAACAGTAAGTGAGATACCTATAGAAAAAATTATTCACTTAAAGACGCCAAATGTTTTAATCGCCCAAACAAAACAAGAACTTGATTTTAAAATCAAAGCAGAGATTAGAGAGCGATTTAACAAAGAATCTGAGTTTGAAACACTTCAAGTTCCTTCTGAAGGAGATTTTGAGCCTGATGTGATTACTGTGACCAATTTAGCAAATGGAAACGTGCAATTTGATGTTATAACTAAATCAAAACTTACCTATGTAAATCTGCTAGGAAAAACAGGCCATCCAGTAAGCTTTTATCTAGCCCATTTGGAAAACGAAGATCCACTTGTAACTTTGAATTCTTCTGTCAACACACCAGGCTCAAACCTGAGAGACCATTTTCCACCTGATGATTCTCCTAGTGCGGAAATTGGAGGGCTCCTTAATGAAACTATTAAAATAACCTTCGAATGGGAGCCTTTAGAAAGGGTCCGAATTCCTGATCCAAGCGGAAACTATAATCCGTATTGCTGTTTCGAAATAGTTAGACGCCCCAATGAACCACATAAAATTTTCACTCAATCAATGTACTTCGATATAAGCAATGTTGGGCTTACTTATGGAGATTATTATTTTGAACCGCCAGGAATTAGAGCAATATATGATAATTGTCGATATGGAATTTATCTAGATCGATCAATTCATTATAACGATGATGGGAATGGTATCCATGATAATCAAAATTATACCGATCCTAATTACTGCACAGCAAAAGTTGGTCCACTAAATATTAAAGAATTCAGTTTAGGTAAGTTATTAATTCCACTAGATGTTCCTCAATTACATGAAAAACCAACAACAATAGATCAGTTCGAGACTATCGATGGTGAGGAAGAATTAATTAGTTCAGAGCTTATTTTTTCGCCTCGTGATAGAAATGGCATATATGACAGGCTTCAAATTAATGTTCTAGCAGAGGATGATGTTCATTGGAGACTGTTTGTGAACGAACCTGGATTAGGATTAGATAAAGCTATACCTGTTGAGAGAGTAGACGGCGCAATACAGGGCATTGGGTCGAAAATTGAAATCTGGGATGGGCACTTAAAAAGTATTTGCCTAAATGATGGGCACTTCGAAATATATGTGGTCGATGATGAAAACAATATTCTGCAAAGCGAAACTTTTTATATAGACAATACTGCTCCGGTGATAACTACTCAAACTATTACAGAACGAGTCATTCAGGAGCAAACGTTAGTTCAAGACGAGATTGTTAAAACAGATGTGTCTTTAAGCGTCATGGATATTCCATATTACGAAGACACTCCCGCAGCAGGGATCACTGATGAAGATAGTTTAAATTTAGTCGTGAATGCTGAAGTCAATGGCTTAATAATTAATGATCCTGAAAAATTCGAGATATTAGGCGAAACAAATAAAGACTTTGATTTGAAATTCACAGTTGATGGAAGATTGCTAAGCCGGTTTCTCCATATTTCGTTCCAAGATGATGTTGGCAACACAGAAAATATCGATTTAGCAAAATCAGCAGAAGCAGGTAACTAATTTATGAAATTCCAAACAAAAAATATTTTCTTAGCAAGTACGCTTCTGGTCTTTTCAGTGACTAGCTGTATGTCTCCTTCAACGAATAAGCAGTCGTTGATTCCTACACAAGCGCTACCACAATCGGAAGTCACTGGCAGCCAAGTTCAACCGGATACAGCGAAAGCAGAAGCAGCATCAACCAGTCAAGTTGTTCACAGGGAATCCCAAATTGAAAAGACTGAATTAAAAGCCTCTGAACCCTCCGAGGAAGCTGAACTGAATCAACTTTTAGCAGAAATTGAAAAAGAAGACAATTTCTCTACATCACTATTTTTTCAATCCAGGGTATTCATTACTCGTTTTCGTACCCAAAAGACCGGAAGTAAGCATGATGTTCAGATTCCTAAGAATGGCGAATTTAAAGTGATTTTGAGAGAAGGCTCTGAATTCAAATATCTAGATGATGATGCTACCGATGATAATACCATCATTATTCAAATGCCAAAGAATAATTTTAAAACCTATATTTTGCTACAAAGCAAGAAAAATTCAAGCCTACAAGTCGCTGATGATTTGTATCACGTGCAAGATACTTTAGAAGGCCGCTTGTTCGATAGATGGCTCTCGCTTGGAACACGTCCTATTCCCGTTCCTAGTGACTGGGAGAGTCCCAATGGCAACGATTTTGTTTTGCGCTTTAACGCAAAGGACGTCAAAGGTTTTTATATGGGATGGTTTCGAACAAATGACGAGGTTTCTTCACCGCCAGGAATCGCCTCTATAGGACCAGAGGGTGGATTGATTGAACTCCCTGGTATTGGTAAGGTTGAGTTCCCTGCTGGTGCGTTGGATAATCAGACGACAATCAGGATGGAAGAACTTTTAAATGCTCCTGTTGATAATCTTTTTGTACAAGATGTTGAATATGAGGGTGGAACAGCCCAGTCTCTAAGAGAGTATATCTCTCCTGTTGTGAGAATTTACCCTGAAGGGCTGGCGTTGAAAAAACGTGCTGCTGTGACCTTAAAGATAGATCAAGAACGGTTGGGTAAAAATCACCCCAGTATGGTTGACCGATTTGCTCAGTCAGGGGATACGTTTCTCAGCGTTTTCGATGGTGAAAATGCTGAGAATGGCGTCTTGTCTCAAGATCGGGATATGCATACCCCTTTCTATGTCGAGCAACTTGCGGATTACTATTTGACTATTCCAGCTTATATTCGGCCTGAAGATGAGTTTATATCAGAATCCAGTATTGTAAATACATTGGATTCCAATTTCTCGATTAGCCAGGTGCCTGCTCAAACAAAACGAACGGTATGTAACACAGCACGGCCCTATCGTTGGATTTATAATACAGCACTTTTAATAAAACAGCCTCAACTCAAGGCGCATATCCAGGCTACAGTAAAAAATATTCAAACAATCAATAGTTTTTACTGTAGCAAAATGACCTATCATCCGCCTCTGAACGCCACTGGCTATATTCCCGTTGGTATTGGTTATGCTTTAAGTAAGATTGACGAATATGATACAAGTAAAATTACATACAAGCCCGCAACAGGAGCTATTACCAATTTCTTTACTCATAAAAAAACAAAGGAAAACATTAGGGCAATCGGTTTTACTGATCATAGAGTGGCTACCGCCAATTCATATTATGATCAAGTGCCCCACGAGTTATTTCATCTGTTCTCAGGTGCTGGAATGAGTGAAGCTAAGGTTTATGATAAAATTCCTTACTGGTACACAGAGGGGATAGCCCAAGCTGTTGGGAGTTGGCTGAGTATACAAAAATTGGGATTTTCAGCTTCTAGTACAACAGTCACCAATCTAGACGGTAATCAAGACGTTTTAAATATTGGAATGACTAAGCGATTGAAAACAAAAGTAATAGCCGCAGATGGTACTCCTCGTTTTGAAACGGGCTATGGCAATGGCAGTTTTTTCTTATCCGCTTCACATAAAAACAAAAAATATGGTCGCGATATTTTATTTGAATGGACAAATTATTTGAACTCTTTGGGAGAGAATAATCAACTATCATCTCTTTTGGATTCAAGAGAATTAGAGGATTTGCTAAACTCAAAGCTTATTCAAAAGGATCTACAGGGTAATCCACTTGACTTGAGTAAACTTTTTTATATGTTCACATTGGATTCATTGTATAGACATAACTTATTTGATACCAATCCTGAGCCTCATAAAGTGAAACAGGTACTTGTTACAAATAAACAGACCTTGAAATTCACAAATTTTGACACTAGTCCTGTCAAGATTAATGGTTCACTATCTGATGGTCTATTGGCAAGATACTACGAAATTGAGGTGGATCCATCCTTAATAGCAGGTGCTCAAAAAGCTGAAATCTCGGTCTATCTGGACTCTACAAATCTGCCCCAAAAGGATATTCTGGGTAAACTTGCACAATACATTACGGTTGCTGCCGTGAAAGGCACTAGCAATAACTACACAGTAGTTAAGACATTTAAATTGATCGATCAACTCACGATAAATGGACAACAAAAACGCATCAAAATTATTAATGCACATAAAATCAACTACGATAGGCTAATTGTGATTGTACCAAACACAACGTTTGGTACTAATGTACAAAATATAGATTTTGAGATTAAGGCCTACCGCAGTCCTCAGTTGGCTTCGGTAGTAAATACCGAAACCCCTGGGTGGATTAAATTCACTGGTCAAGGCTTTAGCAAAGATGTCGTGATTCATTTTGCGGCTTTTGATCGGCCTTATACAACGGCCTTTGCAGAAGTGCAGGGAGAAGGAGACAATCAGAGTTTTGAAGTTAGAATTCCAGATGATGCTAAGGATGGTGCTTTATTTGTTGCATCAAGAGGCATCTCCAGCAATGAATTAAGCTACCAGATAGATCATTGCAAAAAAGAGCTCTTCACAACAGCATCAATTTCTGAGCAGGTTAAATGTTTAAAATAAGAAGCAATATAAAACAGCTAATTATACTTGTATTCATGCTGCTTATTGTTTTTGTGAGCGGGTGTGACAATGATCAAGCAGATGCGTTTTTTATAGCACACTTAGAATATCCTGAAGTAAAAATTCAACATCCAACCAAACATCCTGAGAACTACCGGGGTGGCTATGGACTTGATTTTATGTACGACAGAAGAGTATATGACTGGTATGATGCACCAATAATTACCGTAGAAGAAGATTTTCCTCAGCAAGCCGTGATTTTAATCGAGGCTACAAAGGATATGAGACATGACTTTTTTGTTGAACAAGCCAAGTATCAACGTTTGCGTTTTAGTGACGATTATAAAATAGTACGCGTGTATTATAGTGACGTTCAGAAACCAGTTGTGGGTAGGGCTTTTTACTTGGTCGAGTTTATCGGGCCGGGTGTCTCTAATATGCAGACACAAGTGCTGGAACCCTGGTATACGAAATTAAAGCGCTGGCTGGGTATACTGGAAGAAGAGTTATTCAATTCAGAAACTGCTTTGTTAAACCGTCTTATCTCAGCCTAGTTTCAGGTCATATAAAGTAGCTCTGTGCAAAGACGAATTTTCAACAGCATCTATTAAAGAGCATATTAAATGTTTGAGGTAATGAATGTTTTTAAAATTGGATAGATTCAGATTAATAATTCTTGTTTTGCTTATTCTATTGCCTGGTTGCAAAAACGAACCTGCGTTTGATGTCTATCCACCTCATGAAAAAAGAATTAAAATCGAATATCCAGCACCTAAAAATTTTAAAATGTCTTCCAAATACGAGCAAATAATATATAATAGTGACCTTTTAAAAAATACTAAAGTCAAAGTTTCATTACTAGAGTTAAAGGAAAACTATCCAAGTAGGGCAAAGTTTTTTTATTCTTCTTCAGGACGTTTGAATGAATCTAATCTACGTGCAATATCAGTGCTTGGAGAAAATAGCCTAAGCCCAAACTATAAAACTGTCATTTCGAACTATAGTACAGAGCCTTTATATGAAGATTTTTCACGTGGGCTTTATGCGATAGTGGTTTCAACTGAGGGAAACCTGGAAATTATTCTGATTGAATCGTGGTTTGATAAATTTATGAACTATTTTTACTTATAGTACCAATTTCCCATTCTTATAAGCCACTAAAGCAGCTTCTAGAAATGCCTGAGTAAATTCTTTCTCAGGAATTTCTTTTTCTTTAGCCAAAGTTTCTAAATCAGACTTCACAGTGCTAGGCACTCGTACACTGGCCATTTTTTCCTTAACGGGCTTCTCTTCACCCTTAAGCTGTTTATGAGCATCTTGCACCTTGAGTTCAGGATTTGCTTTAATCAAAGCAATCACCTGCTCTTGCTCACTCACAATTTTCCCATTATTGTTTGCTTCAGCGCTGCTGCATTCCGTGGCCAGGTAGAGCAACTGACGGGTGCTATTCGCTAGACCATTATCTAGTTGCTTAATCATAGTCTTCGTCTTCGTATTAATGCCAGCGCCAATCTTCTTGTAGCGGTAGAGAGTACGATCAGTGGAAGAAGACTGCTTGGCCAATTCATCAATCTTTACTGACACCGTGTCAGTAGAGGTTGAACGAATATATCTATCCAAATGCTCTGCTTTTTCGATCACAGTGAGATCATTACGAAAGAAATTCTCAGATAGCTCTACCTGAAGCGCATTACCTTCACCAATCACACGTACAGGGATGGAATCGTAGGTGCTTCCCTCTTCCTGTTTGAGTTCAGTATAGGCCTGGAGGCGGTGGGCACCGGCAACCAATTTGTACTTCCCTTTGGTTTTAGCTGTCAATGGTCATGAGAAACTGATCCAGTATTGATCAAAAAGTGATCCACCCCTGGGTGACAATTTTCCAGAAAATCCGTC
This sequence comes from Candidatus Sericytochromatia bacterium, assembly GCA_037968875.1. GTDB lineage: Bacteria > Cyanobacteriota > Sericytochromatia > UBA7694 > UBA7694 > JBBKWI01. The sequence continues at coordinate 8,126 of JBBKWI010000118.1, forward strand.
GACCTCCTCTTAGGAGGCATCTATGATTACCAAGGAGAATTACATGGATATCTGGACCCTACATAAGCACGGGTTTTCTCAGCGAGCGATAGCCCAAAAACTGGGAATTAGTCGCAACACCGTTAAAAAATATCTCATTAACCCGGAGGCACCCCAATACCGCAGTGGCCAACGCGAATCGTTGCTTGAACCCTACAAAGAAAGGATTCAAACCTGGCTGCAACAAGATGACTACACCGGCAAGCGCTTGTACGACATGCTTATCCTGCAGGGGTATGAAGGTTCTTACCCAACCGTCAGACGTTTTGTCTCAGGTCTTAAACAAGAGCGCAATCGTAAGGCCTTTATTCGCTTTGAAACCTTACCTGGGCAACAAGCCCAGGTAGATTTTGCTGACTTTAAAATCCGTCTACATGATGGCTCAGAGCAAACCGTCTATTGCTTTTCAATCTTGATGGGCTATTCGCGACAAATGTATCTGGAGCTGGTGCCCCATTGCCAGCTCAGCTTGTTTCTGGACTGTCACAAGAGAGCGTTTGAGTTCTTTAGGGGTGTACCAGGGGAGATTTTGTATGACAATCTCAAGCAGGTGGTGATCAGCCATCAGCGGGGCGTACTAAAGCTGAATCAGCGCTTTGAAGAGTTTGCCACTCACTATCGTTTTAAGCCCGATGCCTGTCCGCCTTATGCGGCCTGGGTTAAAGGCAAGGTCGAAAGGCCATTTCAATACATTCGCGAGAACTTCTGACGTGGATACGTCTGCCATAGTTTGGAGCAGGCCAATAGAGATATTTTAAATTGGCTTCAAAGTACGGCTAATGAACGCATTCACGGCACCACAGGTCAACAGGTGAGTCTGCGCTTTAAGCAAGAGCAGCCTTTCATGGGCGATTTGCCAGGCCGAGTGTTTGACACCGCAGAACGTTTGAGTCGTAAGGTCTATAGCGACTGCCAAATCGCTTTTGAAGGAAACCGTTATGTCGTGCCCCATACCTGTGTAGGCAAGCAAGTCACGGTCAAAGTCATTGATCAGCAATTGCATATTTACGATGGCCATCAGCTACTTGTCACGTATGACGTTCCTACAGGTAAAGGACATTTGATTCAAGATCCGCGCTTTTACGAGGCACTCAAAGCAGATCAGGAGCAATTGCGTAAAAAATTCGCTTACCCGACGCTTGCCAAAAAGGGACAGGCCAAAGCACCTGAAGCAGATTTGAGTCAGCTCTTTGTGCAAGTGCAAACACGTGACTTGAGCCATTATACCGACATCACTGGAGGTGCCGTATGTCAGAGCTTGTAATGCAGCGCCTGAGTGAACATTTGGATCGTTTAAAACTCAATCAGGTCAAAGAAAAACTGCCAACCATCATGCAAAGCGCACATGCTGAAAAGCTGTCCTACCTGGACTTTTTGTCGCGGTTACTGGAAGAAGAAGTCAATATTCGAGAGAATCGCCGGGTAAATACGGCCCTTAAAATAGCCGGTTTGCCTTACGAAAAAACGCTTGAACAGTATGATTTTAGCTTTCACCCTGATCTGGATCAACGCCAGCTGATGAGCTTGTTTGACCTACATTTTTTAGAGAATCACTCCAACGTGATTTTTCTGGGTCCACCGGGTGTGGGTAAGACGCATTTGGCAACGGCATTAGCAATCAAAGCCTGTCATTCAGGGGTAAGCATCTATTTCACAACGATGGCTGAATTGATCGTTAAGCTGCGTAAAGACGACGAAGCCATGCGCAAAGGAAGAGGAAGGAGTTATTACAAAAGCGCATTAGTGGTGGTTGATGAGGTCGGCTATACGCCCCTGACACGTGAAGAATCTCATCTGTTTTTCCAGTTTGTGTCCAATCGTTATGAACGCGCTAGCACAATTCTGACGTCGAATAAGGGATTTACAGACTGGGCGCAGGTCTTTGGCGACCCGGTAATCGTGACAGCGATTTTAGACCGTTTGCTGCACCACTGCGTGGTGGTCAATATTAAAGGAAGGAGTTTTCGGCTCAAGGACTACGAAGCTAAGAAAGGAGAATTTTAGAAGTGGCTCACTTTTCGTGACCATTTTTTGACACTCAAATTCTGGAAACCAAAGCACAAAGGTGGATCAATTTTCATGACCAAAGTGGCTCAATTTTAGATGACCATTGACATTAGCATCTGCTTTGACGCTGATGGGATGAATCAGGCCAATATCTGAGATATTAATCTTCAGCTCCTGGACCTTTGCAGGATCACAGACCCGCAGACGCTTACCTACGGAGATATCTTCTAAGGGAAGAGTCGATGGAATTGTTGCTGTGGCCATGTCAAAGCACCTCTATTATTGTTTTGCTGTTCACCATAGCAAGAGAAGATCTCCAGGACAAGTCTATACACTAATTAAAGTTAAGGGTAGCCAGTCAAGATTATCTTTTCACTGCCTATAGTAATCTATCTACCGGTATATAGGAGGCTAAGAATGCCAAACAAAAAAAGATACGAACGCTTGGATAAATACCGTAGTAAGAAGTATCGCTTGGAGATGGTGCTCCCCAATGACCTGGCTGAGCGGTTTCGTTCTTTGCCAGACTTGATCAATCACACCCATGGGGAACGCCTGGAGGCCCTGTGTGCACTCTGGGAGGAGCACTATGCTAAAGAGGCTGATACTGACCTTCCCCTGAAAAAGTGGAGACATGAGAACAGAGAGTTCGCTTAAAATAAAGGAAAAAGGAAATCTGAATCATGTCTCATCAAACTTACAGCAAGGAATTCAAGCTTGAAATCTTGAGTTTGGCCCAGGAGGTGGGGCCAACTCAAAGTCACCCAGCGCTTTATTGAAGACGGTATTAAAAAGAAAGACAAACCGGCCACGGTATCTATGCGCCTGGCCTTTGTCTGCGCCCTGGGCAATTGGTTAATGAAGGAACGACCTGAGTGGTTTGAAGAGTATGGCCACCCCACCAAAGGAGCCAAGCCACCCGTTCAAGACGCTCTGGCCCCAAAGTGTCTCGATACTCGCCAACTCAACCGCCTGGTGGATTCAGCTAAAGCAGAAATAGCCACTGTCGAAGCTGAGGATACAAAAAAGACAGCGATTAAACGACCGTATCGAGATTATGCTATTCTCATGCTGCTTATCTATACCGGTATACGAAGACAAGAGGTCTGTGATCTGACCCTGGAGCAATTTCAGGGTGCCCAA
>JBBKWI010000119.1:0-2875 GCA_037968875.1 Candidatus Sericytochromatia bacterium
TCAGATAGCGATCTCGATCAAAAACTGACCTTTAGTGAGTATGAAGATGGCTATGCCCGAATGATGCTGGCTTCTGCCACCGGCTCTCCAGCGCAACCCGTCCCGGTACAACCAACACCTCCCCCTTATGGTTATCCTGGTAAATAAGTGAACTCACTAAAAGGCCGCTCAGGCGGTCTTTTACTTGCAAGTCTTTAAAGCAACAAGACGATATCCCACTTCCTGATTGAGTGCTGGACAAGGTCAATTAAACTCACTAAACTATAAACATGTTTCTTCAAAAATCAGCTACCGAACCCATTTATTGCGAAGCACGCCATATTAGTAAAACCCTCTGGATCAAAGGGTTTGGCAATGAATCAGAAGCCTTAACTTACGAATGTTCAGACGCACTCAGACCTATTTTGACAATTTTCAAGCTTGCAGATGCGGGTCAACTATATCTGGATGATCCACCCACTCCAGAAACCCTGTCTTTGGCAGGTATGCCTGTATTGCAAGCGCTTTCAGCGGATCAAGTAGAAAATCGACAAGCCTGGATTGATGCCTGTCAATACGACGCTGTTCAGGAGCCTTTGCATTTTTACCGTTTGCACACGGGTGCTGTCTTCTTGTGGGAACTGCTAGACGATCTCCATCGCGAACTTGAAGATGAGGTCGTCGGAAATGCCGGTCAATATGGAAGCGGTACGACCTGGTGGGAGTATCGGAATAAATTACGACCCTACATACAGGCCGGGCAACGAGCCATGACTGAAATGGACTTGAGTCCCTTATACACAGTGCCTGAGCTCGAGGAGCTTGCGCTGCAATTGGGAACGGATCAAACACTGGCCCTTGATCAAAGAAACATCGCCCTCCTGGCCCTTGGCAAAGCAGGGGTTTTTGATCAGAACAAACCGGGCCATCTATTGCCCTCCTGGACTCAAAACCATCCATGGTTGTGTAAATACCATCATGCCGCCCAAACCATGTATGCTTTTGCACCCTATATCCCAGGCCTGATTTTACCTGAGTGCCCACACCCCATTGCTTCACTGGTCAGCATCGATTTTTTCGTTCAGGGTCCCTGGCGTTCGGCAAACGAAACTCTGCCCCGTTATCTGAGCTTTGTTTTGGACAATCATATTGGCTCAGCGCTCAACGAGAACGACAGTTGGTTCGTCTCTTCTGCTGGCGGTTGGTTAAGCACTGCTGCTTATTATCGCCCAGGGCCAGGTGGCAATAGTCAAATTTACAAAACAGGTGAACCCCTCTGTGCAGAAGTCCCGATGGGGAAGGTTCTTGAACCAGTAGCTGCCCGTTTAAGCAAAGAGGGTTCAGCCAGATTTGGGCAAATGATCGCAGCCTTTGCCGGTCAGGAAACACCCGAAGCCCACTCTCAGGCACAAATTTGGATTGAGCTGGGCATGGCACTGAAAGAGCAACAAAAAAATGATGAGGCTCAGGCGAGTCTGAGAATCGCCACTGTGGTCGCACACCGCACCCGTTGGTTAAAAGAGCAATTAACATATGAACGCCTACGCAATTTACCCTCTGTTTGGGACCCCTTTGACTTTGACAAGCTGACGCCTCCAGATGCGCAGCAGGCACTCCAGATTTTCAATTATTATCTAAAGCAAGCCCAAGATCAGCAGGGCCTGGCTGAATCAGTCATTAAGATACCAGCCGAACGGCTCTATGATCTGATCAGTTTGCCTGGATTAATTAGAGCGACCGAACTTAACGATTTTTGGAATTGTGTACAAAACACATCTGAAGACACGTATTTAATCAGTCAGATTCAGTATTATCGTGCTTTTGAAATGAACGAGAAAAATCACGCTGATTAGCTCCCTCTATTTAAAGGCTTATGATAATCTGCTTAGTAAAACTGATCGGAGACAGCCATGAGCAAACGGATTCTGACGGTCTTTGGTACCCGACCTGAGATCGTAAAAATGTACCCGGTGATCGAAGCTTTGCAAGCCAGCCCTTTTGAAAGTCTGACTCTCAATACCGCCCAGCATCGTGAAATGGTGGATATGTTTTTAGCCACTTTTGGCATTCGGGCCGATCGGGACCTCGATTTGATGCAGCAACGCCAAAGCCTGGCCGATTTAGGCGCAAGAATTATGCAGAGTGTCTCAGCTGAACTAGAAACACTAAAGCCCGATCTGGTCCTGGTACAGGGCGATACCACCACCGTGATGATGACAGCTCTGGCCGCTGCCTATCAAAAAATACCGGTAGGGCACGTTGAAGCTGGTCTGCGCACCCCTGAACTCTATGATCCCTTTCCCGAAGAAATCAACCGCCGGGTCACAGGCCAGGTTGCCAGTCTGCACTTTGCGCCCACAGCAACCTCCAAAGCTGCTCTGGAGCGTGAAGGAATTTTGCAAGACCGTGTCTTTTTGACAGGCAACACAGTGATTGACGCCCTGCTCAAAACCCAGCAGCGCTTTCCCGAAATCAATTACCCGGCTGATGAGCTGGGAATTCCAGCCACAGCCCCACTGATCTTAGTGACGGCTCATCGTCGTGAGAACTGGGGCCAGCCCCTGGAGCAGATTTGTGATGCTTTGCTGCAGATTGTCAAAGCACGGCCAGACTTACACCTAATTTTCCCGGTTCACAAAAACCCGGTCGTGCGTGATGTGGTGATGCCACGTTTGCAAAACCAGGCCCGGATTCATCTGGTCGAGCCCCTGGACTATGTGCCACTGATGGACAGCATGCGCCGCTGCAAGCTGGTGCTTACCGATTCCGGGGGCATTCAGGAAGAAGCGCCAGCGCTAGGCAAGCCCGTACTGGTGATGCGTGCAACCACCGAACGACCCGAAGGTATTGTGGCTGGCACCGCTAAATTGGTCGGAACCGAAACCGCCACAATTGT